>CAIPAT010000335.1 GCA_903863035.1 uncultured Lentisphaeria bacterium | reverse complement strand
CCGCAGACCACTCCGGATGCTCCGGTGTCTTGAAGTGGTTGGAATCGAAAGGCTCTGCCGGGAAATAATCACCGAAATTCCTGCAATAGAATAGCTCGTTCCAGCGAAGATGCATTTTCTGTGACCAGTCCTTGATCCGTTTTTCCGGAATCATCGGAATGGTGTAGGCCATATTGCCTTCGAGCTTTTCCTGTCCGGGTACCGGCCCCAGAAGCTGTGGAAATTTATTTCTCACCCAGCCCAGCGCCGGACGCCAGTCACCTTCATGGCTGAATATCCAGAACTTTAAATTTATCTTCCCATGCTTGACCAGTCCCAGGTTGTTGAACGTGATTTTAGTCATCCAGTTTCTCTGGTCAATTTCAAAATCGGTATACCATGTCTGATCCGGCGGCAGCAGATATGACAATCCCAGGCTTATGTCCGGTGTAGAATGAAACAATGTGCAGAGCGGAAACGGAATATCAGTCTTTTCATCTACGCATTTACAGTGATGTACTTTTCTGATGCCGTAGTCATTGCCCAATGCCTCCTGTGAAATCGGCAGCCATAATTTCCATTTACTGTGTCCGGGCCCTGACGCTCCGGGAAAAATGGGATGCGGCAGCAGTAATTCAACACTCATTTCCCTTTCTGCTCCATCAAGGTGCCTGATTTCAAGATTCCATTCCCAGTGGTCTTCCCGGTCAAACCATTTTTGCACAGCCTGCCAGTTGCCCGGCTGCTGTTCATGATGCCGGAAAGAAAATGCAGTATGGGTCAGTTTATCGTGAACCAGACAATCACCGTGAATATGCGGATCAAAAAATTGATTAATTGTTTCTACAGGCTTGGCATTTTCATCCGCAATCGCCCCGATAGTATCAATCTTTGCGCATACAGAATTAACCAGCGGACGGATTTCACTGACACAACCATTTCCCGCAATACTAATCGTAAAACGTTGATTGCGAAAAATTCTTTCCATATTCTTCATGATCATCTCCAAATTTAAAATTACGAATATCGTTTTATTTTACTAGAATAATGTGCAGCCCGTCTTTATGTATTATTCTCAACGAAACACCAATACCAGCCACTCAAATGTTTCCAGCCTGCATGTAATAGTGTACAATTATTTATCCTCTTGAATTCCCATAGTGTGCCATTTGCCCACACTGTCCAGGATATCCAAGCCATTGGAGGTATTTTGCAGCTTCGGCGTCAAGCAGTACTCGTCCGGTGAGATTTTTTTCCATCTCTAACGCCGGAGTACCATTTAATTACATTACTTTCTTGCGTTTAAGCGAATACTGATAAATTGACTTTCCCACATTATTCCTATGGTAATATATGTCTCGCGAAGTTAGTTTATTTTTACCTCTTAGTCAAGTTTGAGAATAAAATGAACTTACTTTTTTTATGCCCATTCTAATTCAATTTTCTGATCTGACAAAAGTTTTTGGAATTCCCTGAGTATTTCATTGTTTCCAGCAACCTGACATGGATAGACCTTTCTCTTCAAACAGAACGCCGCCAGAAGCCCCGCAGATTCGCCGATATTCCATTCGACGGGGTGAAGCCGGTAGCATCCGTTGGTAATATGGGTTGTTCCGATATTTTTACATGCAGGGATAAGATTTTTCATGCGGACAGGAATCAGGCTACGTAAAGGAATCTG
>CAIPAT010000334.1 GCA_903863035.1 uncultured Lentisphaeria bacterium | reverse complement strand
CAAGTCTCGCGAAATATCCCGAAGAGATTTTGGGAATTGCCGGTAAGGCGCATACCTGAAGGTATGTAACGAACCGGCAAACACAAAGGCATTCGGGAGAAGCGCGAAGATGTAAAGGTTATTTCTTTACGGCTCCTAAGAAAAATCTCCAAAGTCCGCAGCCGGCAATTGACAGTCATTCAGTGCAGGAAAGACCGGGGCGCGGCTGCGGAGTTCTCCAGCGGTATTATAAGGCGACATAATAAAGGGCCGGGTGCAGCGTTCGTCCGGCGAAACGGAGTACGCTTCAATCTCCCAGCTTATCGAAAACAGTTTGCCGGAATAACTGTATGGCGTCACCGGCAGTTTAAACGTGAATGGCAGGGTTCCGGCGGTTTCGGCGGAAGTTAATTCCAGCCCCTGCTCAATATTGGAGACAGAGCCATCGGTAAACCAGTATACATTCACAACAAGTCTTGCCGGCGCCTGCGGCAGTTCCCACCGTACTTCGCCTTCAATTTCATCCCCCGGCAGAAACATAATATTGTCATCTTTGATGTTTATCTGAATTACCATAAATCATCCCTCATGCGGTTGTACTTCAACGATATATTCAAGACGTCGGTCATTCCATTTCTTTTCCGCATGTAATTTCAACTGCCAGATGATCTGGAATCTGCCGGCAGTAAAGGAATGCATCGAATCTCCCGGAATTTTGAATTCGGCAGTCCCATATCTAATATCCCGCGTTTCTGTTGTATCCGCCAGTTTGATTGAGGCGATGGTGCTTTTAGGGAATTTCTCTTCGTAGAGGTTTTCTATGCGTTCGAAGCCTTCCAGAATGATGGTAAGACGAGTTATTGAACGGTAATCTGGAAGTTCCCATGCTAAAGCAACTTTTTCGCCAAGCCGCGGACATTTGCTGCTGATTTTGAGCTTCGGCTGTCCGATGTAATAAAAGACCAGGAAATAGCAGAAAACAACAAATAAAGCGACATTCACGACAATAAACAAGCCCAGCAGTATAATTGCTGATTCTCTGTCATCGATTCGCCCTTGATATTTATAATGTGTAATAAAAATACTGTTCCAAAGCAAAGCGCAGAATGCGATTACAAGTAAAGACAAAGCAGGGCTTGAGGATGACTTCAGTTCAGTCATGCCATTCCACGATGATTGGGGAGAATCAGAAGTTTTTACATAATCCGGCATTGCTTGTTTGATTTTCAGTATTTTATCAATCAGTTGATTCTGCCCTTGCACAGGATTTCGATGACAGCGGCGCCCTGGAGGTTGGCGGCGATGGCGACGCGTGGCGCGGTGTAGCCGCCTTCTGATTCTAGCGAGGATTGACCGTCGCCGCAGATAATCATTTTGCCGCGTATTTCGGTTTGCAGGAGACTGCTCCGGCCGAGTCCGGCGATGCCGGACGCCGTGACAATATAGCGGTCGGGATGCAGTGTCAGCCAGTTTCTGACCAGCATTGCTTTCATTTCCGCCAGATCAAATGCTTCCACTAATATTTCCGCATGACCGAACACGGTTTCGATATTTTCCGGGGTAATCCTGCCGGTGAAAATTTCGACATTGATATAGGGATTGATCCGGTTGAGGTTTTGTTTCAACGCCTCGGTTTTGAACATGCCTGCCTGTTCCGGGAAAAACTGCTGGCGGTTGAGGTTGGACAACTCAATCCGGTCGAAGTCGGCAATAATCAGATGATGCACCCCGGCCCGCGTCAGCGCGACCGCGACATTTGAACCCAGACCGCCGGCTCCGGCAATGGCGACCGTTGCGTTTTTTAACCGTTCCAGCACCCCCGGCGGATTCTTCGCGTAAAATGCGTTTTCAAAACTATCCCGGTCCATCATATTCATCCT
This sequence comes from uncultured Lentisphaeria bacterium, assembly GCA_903863035.1. GTDB lineage: Bacteria > Verrucomicrobiota > Lentisphaeria > Victivallales > Victivallaceae > CAIPAT01. Next base: position 763 of record CAIPAT010000334.1, on the reverse strand, counting down.
GATTTGTTCTTGTCGGTTTCAAATTTCCTGAGAATCTTATTATAAGAGTTAAGAACACTTTTTCAACTCTTAACCTGGATTATTCATAAAAAATGGATGAAAGGCGAGAATATGCTCAAAAAGAAAGATTCTGACGATGCCGCAGTCGCAAGCTCCCCCATTCTGGATCCCGCAATTGCGGGAGACACCGCTGTGCAGAACCGTTTTCCATTGTTTTACTGTTCACCAGTCACCAGTCACATTCTTACACATTTTGGACACTTTCCACCCTTCCCGCATTCGCGGGAGACATTGCTGTACAGGACTGTTCCGGGGGGAGCGCTTCTGCGAGAGGCATTCCGAACCATTCCGTCCGACACGGACGGCACTACAACAAAACCATTTTGGACATCTTGGACATTTTGGACATTCCAATCCAGAGCAGTTTAACCACAGAGTTCACAGAGAACAGCCTGTTTTACCACAGAGTTCACAGAGATAAAACCGGTTAGCGAATTATTGCGGGAGTCCCCGCTGCAATTCGCTGACTATTTTTTCCCTTTGCGTCTTTTGCGTTAAATCATTCCCGTCATTGCGGGACCGTTTCTCGCACGAAGACATCCCGCAGTCGCGGGACTAACCTGAGAGTTAGCAGAACACAAAAATACATTTTTTAACCACGAAAGGCACGAAAAGACACGAAAGTAATACAGAAAATGAAGAAATAATAAAAGACAAGTCAGCGGATCATTGCGTGAAACGCAAATATCCGCTGACTCATGTT
>CAIPAT010000333.1 GCA_903863035.1 uncultured Lentisphaeria bacterium | reverse complement strand
TTCACGCAATGATCCGCTGACTTGTCTTTTATTATTTCTTCATTTTCTGTATTACTTTCGTGTCTTTTCGTGCCTTTCGTGGTTAAAAAATGTATTTTTGTGTTCTGCTAACTCTCGGGTTAGTCCCGCGACTGCGGGATGCCTTTCGTGGTTAAAAAAGGATTTTGATTTATGGATGTGTTTAAATTTACTGATGACCAGCAGACGGCGCTGAAGCTGCTCGGCGGGATGGTCAGGAATGTGCTCTTGTTCGGGGGCTCGCGCTCGGGCAAGACGCTCATTTTGCTGTTCTCCATCGTGCCGCAGTCACCAGCGGAACAACATGCTATTACAGATATTCAAGCATTGAAAACTCAATAGAAAAATATTTTAACAGCAACAAAAACGCTGAAACTCATGTTTTACCCCTATGTTCCCATGTTTGACGCCTATGTTCTTTAACCACCTATGTTCCTGCAAGTTTCACCTGTATGCCCCCTTGGGTTATTCAATTTAAAACACAAAAGTTCACACATGGTATCAGACTTCAACAAACATGGGTGATTTTTCCCACATAGAACTTGAAAACTGCAACCATGTATTAAGATCAATTGAGAGGGTACGTTGGGCGATTGCTGCTTCCATCGCCAGATGAATCATCATCGACGGATATATCCCGTCCAGAAAAGAACAGCCGGTGTTGTTTCCATTTCTTACATTATCCAAAAATGCCACCGATTGACGGTAGAACCCGTCTTCCTGAAAATGTGCTTCCCGGCGGTTGCCGGCGGCGTCAATGCTGACAAGGCCGGTAAAACGGTCGAGAATAATCATGCTCTGCTGTTGCCCAGAGGCCTCTGCATAGAATTTCGAGACAGGGGCTGGAGCAACTCCGGCATCGGTAATCATGATTGAACCGATTACGTTATTTTGGAAACGATAATTAGCGGTGAGTGTACCGTGAATTTTACCATTACTGTCAGAATAATTGAGCATGGCATTCACGGCGGTCGGAACGGATTTTGCCAGCAGCCGCAGAGTTTCGGCAGCATACACGCCCTGACTTAAAATATGCCCGCCGCCAATGTTATTATCTGTCGCCGGGTGGTTGTCGGCCCAAGCCCCGTCGGCCACATGGCAGTAAACTGCTTCCGGTTTGAATTCCTGACCGGCAATATATTCCATCAGCGAATTAAAACGCAGTTTGTAGCCGGATTGAAAAATTACCGGATACTGCCGGTAGATACGGGCAATGTCCTGAAAATCTTCACGGCGCAATGCTAATGGTTTTTCCATAAAAATCGCCTTGCCTGCGGCGGCACATGACTCGAAAAGCCGGGCCCGGTCGTTTTGCATGGTGCAGATGTATACTGCATCAACCTCCGGGTCCTCCGCAATCTTTAAATAATCTTTAGTACAGTAAGCCGCTCCTGATTTTTCTTTAAAACTTTCCGCCAGATGGAATTCCTCCGGACGGTTCCAGCATGCCTTGATGACAGCGCCAGGAATTTTCTGCAATTCATTTAAATGCGCATTGGCAATTCCGCCGCATCCCAGGAATGCGATATTAATGTTTTTTTGACAAATCATGGCATAAATTTCCAATCATTTGAGTTAAATTAATTTTCCATATTGCCCGGAGTATGACGGTGCTTCATGGAACGCACGTAATATTCATCCCAGGTTTCAATCTTGAATTCCCTGATGATTTCGTCAATCGTTTTATCCGGCATTTCCGAGGTCAGCAGTACAGCGCCGACATGGCCGGGGTCAAACATGGTTACGCCCTGGCCGTATTTATTCTTTGCCGCCTGCAACTTACCCCAGTTTTCATCAAGATGGACCACTTTGAAATCCAGATTAATTGTCGTTGTCAGACGATTAAAGTAATTGGTGGAACGTGCTATTTTTTCACCAACCGGATTAATGACGGTGCATTCGTCGCCGGCAATTGCGCCGATAAAGTAGGAACGACAGTGATAGGCCCAGTAGTTCTGCATCAGACCACCGTGGTACATTGAAGAGAAGATAATCAGGTCGGGACGTTGCTGCGCATATTTTTCCAGCAATTCATCAAAATTCAAGTCAAAGCAAATGGCCAGGGCAACCCTGCCGAAATCGGTCTGAAATACCGGAGCATCCTTGCCGCAGAGAATGCCGCCCCGGGTGGTTTCGTCCGGCACCAGATGGTTTTTATTGTAGATGCCGGCTATTTTACCATCGCGGTCAACCAATTGCGTTGAGTTGCGATACGTGCCGTCTTCCATTTTCCGGGCGGCGGAATAGGCGATGTAACAATGGTTATTTTTTGCCATGTCGCAAAAAAAGTCGCGGACCTGATTGCCGCGTACGTCATAATAGGCCTTACGCTCAGCCAGAGAGTGCGAAGGGAAGCGGTCGCAGGCCTCCGGCACCACGATCAAGTCCGGTTTGTCGGACAGAACCGGAGCTATCTGATTTTTCCAGTGGGAAAGCATTGTTTCAACAGCTTCCTGTCCGTGAGGTTTCAGCCCGTAAAGCGAATTTGGCCCAAGAATGCTTACCGTAATTTTCTTCTTGTTCATTCTTATCTCCGAATCATTTGTTGCGTTTTGATTTTTATTCATAACATCAGCGCTGGCAATCAGCATCGAGATCGTGAAAAACATTGCCGTCACAGTCTTCAGTTTATTAATTATACACATACAATCCATTTTTTCTATAGTAATTGAAATGCTTAAACCAAGTCTAAAACAACTAAAATTATCAACGTATGCCTACGCAACCGGCGCCTGACTCCGGCTTTTACACCGTCTCGATGAATCAAAAAAATCATGAAAGATTAACGACTGATTGTGGTTGACGCTTCCCAGCCGCTGTAACGGCAGATGTAGCACAATCGGATTTAAGCGGTCGCAAAGACGCACTTCCACAGGAAGATAGCAATATGCCCCCGGAAAGTCGCCAGGAATGATTGTCACTTCAATAGTGGCGATATGTGTGTGCGTTACCGTGAAAATACATTCACACGAGGGCTGCGCCAGCCAGCCGGCCGGCAGCAGCAGTTTGGCCGATACCACTTTCTCGATAAACCGGACATGGCTCATTTTCAGAGTCAGGCGCTTGGGCTCTCCTGGAACGATATCCGGCCCATGCTCGTAATCAACGGCAAACCGACCGTAAGGCAGATCGAACGCCAGTTCATACGGCGACTGCTCCCATATTCGCTTAATCACCGGTTCCGGACTTATCAGCTTTTTGAGATATTCATCGGTAATAGCGGACGCTTCATGGGATATCTGCGGCAGCAGCGGATTTTCTCTCTGTGTCGCAATGGCAAGTTTAATTACGCGATTAGTAAGTTCAGTCAACGTTCCCGGCAGGCTGAAAAGATTGTTCCGCCCGTAGGTGTCAATCGAACAGGTCTGAATACTTTCGCCGATTGGTTCGATCCATTTATCCGGAATGCCGGAATGGCCGAGCACAATACCGAGCAGCGCACCGACCGTCCCCGCTGTACAGTCAGTGTCGTCGCCGCAGTTGGTGGCAAGGCAGACACTCCTGCCGAAATCTCCTTCGCCGTAGAGCAGGCCGATGATTACGAACCCGATATTAGCCGGGGCCTGGAACCAGCCGAGGTCCGCGCTGTCCTTGACCATGGCTTCGCGGGCGGTAAGGAAGTCGATGCCCTTGTCATAGGACTCGCAGGCGAGT
>CAIPAT010000332.1 GCA_903863035.1 uncultured Lentisphaeria bacterium | reverse complement strand
CGCGATTCCGGACGCTCCAAAGGCTTCGGCTTCGTCGAAATGGACAACAGCGCGGAAGCCACGGCCGCAATCAATGCACTCAACGGCACTGATCTCGACGGCAGAAGTATCAATGTGAACGAAGCCCGTCCGAAACCAGAAGGCGGCGGGCGCACCGGCGGCGGATTCGGCGGCGGTGATCGTCGCGGTGGCGGTGGCGAGCGCAGCGGTGGTTTCAGTGGCGGCGGGAGTCGCAGAAGCTACTAATTGTCAGTATTATCCAAGCGTTTTAATAGTCGCCAGGAGCAATTCTGCTGGCTATTTTCTTTTATCCTGCATTTGAACAGTGTTCTTCTTGTGTAGACTGTGCATAAAGAAAAACTCCAGCGGCACAAATCTGTGCCTGCTGGAGTTTAATGATACAGAAACGGATCGTCAGATCTTGGCAGCAGTCCAATCGGCTTTGCTGACGAACGCGGTCAGATTGCGGCCGTCTTTGGTCACGCCCTTGAAGGCATAACGTTCATTGCCTTTTGCGCCGTAGGTGACTTTCTTGATTACTTCGACTTGAACTTTTGCCTTCGCCTTCACGTCGTAGAATGAATGCTTCATTTGACCATTCTCCTGGGTTGGTTGTTGTTGCCCGCCCGGACTCGACCAGGCTGACTGAATAAAAGTAGTCGTAAAACAATTGAATGCAAGCTCAAAGCATTAAAATGAATAGAACTGGCCTTGCTTTTTGCCGGAAAAGAGCGATTTTATCAGGTTTTGTTTTTCAGTTAAAGTTAAGCAAGTGAAAGAGATGAGGAGAAAAGATGTTCAAGCGGATATGGTTTCCGGAGATGATTCAGCAGCACATTCTGAGCCGTTTAGATAAAGAGCCGCTGAATTCATATTATTATGCCACCAACTATCCAGATGTTTACGCGGCGGCGGAACGGGTGTTCGGCTCATGGGGTGGAGCCATTGAGGCCTGCGGCCTGGATTACAGCCTGATCAAGAAATATAAAACTGGACTAAGCAGTCAGTGCTGGACGAAATCCGGCGGCTGTCGCAAGAAGGCGAACCGCTGTTCTCCCAGCATGCACAGGATCATCACAAGCCTTTATACATGGCGGCGATCAAACGTTTCGGCAACTGGGGTAAAACCGTGGCTGCCGGGGTGGATTATAAGAGTGTCCGTCTGCGCCGCAGCATGACAAAAGCAGATATTAAAAGAGGGGTGCTGACTTTATTCCGCAGCGGGGAATCGCTGTCCTATATGCATATGAGAAAGAATTACCTGTACTTGCAAGCGGTGGCAATGAAGAAACTGGGCGATGGCAGCTGGGCCAGAGCAAGGCGGGAATGCGGGATCCTGACAAATTACCGGCTACAGAGCGAAAAAAAAGAAACCATAAGAGGCTAATACCATGTCAATGACCAAGCGTGATTTTGTGGAAAAGATAGCAAAAGAAACCGGTTTTATTCAGCAGGACGTAACTGTCGTGGTGCAGCGATTACTGGACACGCTGGCGGATGAAATCGCCGCCGGGCGTACGGTCGAACTGCGCAATTTCGGTGTGTTTGAAGTAAGGCAGAGCCAAGCCCGTGTTGGCCGCAATCCCAGGCATCCGGAAAGAACTGTGCTCATCCCGGCCCGTTCGGTGGTCAAATTCAGCTCCGGCAAAAGCCTGAAAGAACGAGTCTCGCAAATTGATACGGCCAGAATCTGCGGGGATTAACCGGGGGAAGAAAATGAATAAGATTTGCGCAATATGCCAGAATTCATTTGATGCACGTGGACTCTCAAAGACATGTTCAGAAAAGTGCTCTATTGAACTAAGCAGGATACAGAAAAAAACTTACAATCAAACCGATAAAAGCAAAGCAAGTCGAAAGGCTTATAGTCAAACACCTGAGTATAAGGCGTACATGAAGGCTTATAAACAAAATAATAAGCACAAAGCATACCAAAAAGCATATCGGGAAACCCCGGAACATAAGGCAGCCCGTAAAGTATATCAAAAGGCTTATCAAGAAACCCAGAAACACAAAGCCTATCAAAAAGCTTATCGGGAAAAACACAGAGCCGAAAAAGGAATGCCAACCGCGCCTCCTGCAAAATAAATTCCAGCTTCAACACAAAACGGCTATTGCTTTTAGTTATTGTCCAGGGACAGGTTATAATTTGTCTCTGCTGGAATTGACATTATTTTTATTGGAGCGTTTCCGATTAACTTTGACATTAGTAACCATATCCTTTTCTGCCGACTGTGACAATATCATGTCAAGATATTTGGGCACAGCCCCCTTTGACTTTTTCATAATTGTCTGGTAGATTTCCTGGTCAGGCGCTTTACCGATTCTTTTACTGATGACATGCTCAATGTGTTTCCATAGTTCAACCGTCAGAAGTACATCATAGAGCGCCCGGTGACATTTGCCTTCCGCCGGTCGCGAAGATTCAGGTGATCTGCCAGAATTGAAAGCTTGTGCCCCGGCGAATCCAGAATCAGGCGGCGTGACAGCTTCATCGTGCAAAAGAATGTGCGGTCATGGGCAATCCCGGCGCGGCCCATCTCGGCGTGATAGAATCCGGAGTCGAACGTAGCAATGTGCGCGACACAATGACGGTCGCCAATGAAATTCTTCAACTTCGGCATGACGGCTTCCGCCTTGGGCTTCCCTTTAAGCGAATGAAAATCAAAGATGGATTCTCAAGCATTGACACTGTCAAGATAAAAGAATTGTACTTGGCCTGTCTGTTACAATCTACACCATGATAATTTATTCTGCTTATAAATATAAATTGCGTAAATTGAAAATTTTTTGTAGAATATGAATTTGAATAGCAGCTTATAAATGTTATATTTTCCGCATTAGAGTAATTAATTGTTGCGTAGTGGAGTATGAAATTATTTTCCAAATGTTTTGATAATTCTTTAAGATTTAAAAGAACATTTGTTTTTGCATTTATTATGTTTCTTTGGGCTGGCGGTGTAATAGTCATTCAATTAACTGCCAAGCCTAAGCCTAACGCATATGAGACACGAATAATCCAGAATCAGAAAGATGACCAAGAATCTTTTGAACGATGCAAGAAAGATGCGGAGGCAGGAATTCCAGAAGCCCAGTATGAATTAAGCGTTATGTATGCATTCGGCAGTGGGGTAGAGAGTGATAAAGCTAAATCGGCAGAATGGTGTCAGAAAGCCGCTAACGCAGGACATACTGAAGCTCAAACTGATTTAGGATACAAATATTATTCAGGGGACTGGGTGACAACGCCTGATTATGCTAAAGCCTTAGAGTGGTATCAAAAAGCCGCAGATGCCGGACATGCTGATGCTCAATGGAGACTAGGTATCATGTATCTTTATGGAGCAGGCGTGACGCAGGATGATGCCAAAGCTTTTGAGTATTTCAAAGAATCTGCGGAGAACGGACATCGGTCAGCTAAATACAAAATAGGCTGGATGTATGAAAATGGCAGAGGCGTGGAGAAAAATAAAGACCAGGCGACTTTCTGGTACAATAACGCCAGTAGGCAAAATGGTATTTATAAAGTTAAGAAATAGTAATTGAAAAATATTTATTTCAATAGAAAATATGACTCGTGCGAAATAGGATGAAAATAGGCTATCAGTGATTTGCATGCGCGGCTCATCCGCCACTAAGATATGAAAAAGCTTTGACCATTGGAAATCCTGCTCCGAACGCGGGATTTCCACTGAAAAAGTTGAGATTTGCTGGCGGGAACCGCCGCGACTGAATATGACCTGAATTTCGATCTTATTCAGCCCGGCAGCCTGAAGCTGCCCAACGCCGCTGGCAAGCGGTGCAGATACGTTGCTTGGCGATCCGCAGAAGAAGGATCAGGGATTGCTGGACAATTGATTCTACGATTCGGCGGAGTATATTAAAATCATTGAATAGGTAACGCAAGAGAAACCAGGAATAGAGGAATGAAAAATCTTAGCCGTGATGGACATGAGATGCGGGATTTTAAAATGGGGTGAATATGAAGAAAATGCAGTTGAATGGCATAAAATTACTAGATCCGAGTGTTGATTACGCAGGGCATCAGGTTATTTATATCAAACATATTTCTTGATTTTCAAAAATATCTGAAAATTATAAAAAGGTACAAAAGTAAGGAGGGGAGAATGGCTTTTACATCTGATGTATATAGTGGGGAAATAGTAAACTTAGAAATCCTTACCGGGGGAAATCAGTTTATCCATTCTGGCGGTACGACAAATCTAATTACTGTAAAGTTATTGGGAAATCAGTATATTTACTTCGGCGGAATTGCCAATAGTACTAGTGTTAACTTCGGTGGCGCTCAGTATGTTGTTGCTGGGGTCGCAAGTAAGACCACCATCAATTCCAGCGGCAGGCAGGAAGTTAGCGACAGTGGAACCGCAATCGGCGCCACCATTCGCGCTGGCGGCACTCAACTTGTTTCCTATGGCGGTACCGCAAGCCTGACAGCTATCAGTTCCGGCGGCAGGCAGGAAGTCGGCGACGGAGGCATCACTACCGCTACCACGATCAACTCTGGCGGCACACAGGCTATCTCGGCTGGCGGTACCGCAGCGGACACCGCGATCAATTCCAGCGGCATCCAGTATGTTGACGGCAAAGCGGTTCACACCACCATTAACTCCGGCGGTATCCAGTATATTAATTCAGGCGGTATTGCCAGTCAGTCAGTGGTAAAAAACAACGGAATGCTGATGCTTGGTTCAGGCGGTAGCGCAGTGGACTTTAACATTTCTTCAGGCGCTGTGTTTGGTTGGGACTTCAACGCTGTATTCAGCGGCAAAATCAATGGGGTAGTAGTTACCAGCAGTAGTGGCAACAGTAGTTTCAATCTGTTTTTAAAGGGCGGCTCCCAATACGTTTCCGCCGGTGATACTGCGGACTGTGCTAATATTAACACCGGCGGCATCCAGTATGTGCAACGCGGCGGTAAAGCAAACAGCGCCATTATTAACAGTAGCGGCGCCCAATATGTTTCCTCTGGCGGCACTGCCACTCTCACTACCATCAATAAAGGTGGAATTCAAGAGATTTACTACTTTGGCACAGCCATCGCGACTGTCATCAGTAACGGCGGCAGTCAGCATGTTGACTCTGGCGGTAATGTCAACAGCGCGATAGTTTACTCCGGCGGGGATCAATTTATTGATGATGGCGGACAGATTACCGGAGTCTTGACCGTGGCCGGCGGTCATGTTCAAATCGAAAACGCCAGTGCTGTATTAGGCCTGACTGATATGCACTATGTGCTTTCCTCCGCAGCCGTAAATGACACTTTGGTGACAGTCGATAGTGAAACATTAGGCGCTGGCTTGGCAACTTATTCTCTGGACTTAAATAATACCGGCCAAGGATCTTATTTTCTCGTTGAAGCTGCCGGCCTCGCCGACATGAGCATCAAAAATTTTAATATTGATTATAACAGCCAAATCGTCAGTATGCGTGTTGGATCAACGCATATATTTGCTAACGGCAACAGTGTAAAGCTCAGTATTATTGATGCCACAACCGACCGTTTGCTGGCGGATGTTTCAGGTGATTTTATCGCGCCTGACAGCCCTATAAACCTGACGCAGCAAGCTACTGGTTCGACTGTAGCACTGGATTGGTCAGATTCCTCTGACAACATGGCCGGAATAAACGAATATACCATAGAATATGCTACGAATAACCTGTTTGCTGATGCAACTAGAGAAACAAGCATAACTAGCAATATCAATCTTAATCTCACCGGCATTACCGGCGTAACCACCTACTACTGGCGTGTTATGGCGCAGGATAACGCCGAAAACTTAAGCACGTGGAGTGAAGAATCTTCTTTTATCGTTACTCCCGCGGATATTGGCGCGAATAGCTACAAAACCGCGAATGATATTGCCACCCTGGACAACTGGGTTGGATTCGGCGACCCGGCGGATTACTATAAACTGACCATGACCAGCGCCGGGACACTGACGCTGAACCTGACCGGCTTAAGCGGCGACGCCAATCTTTCACTGCTGGACTCCGATGGCAAAATATTAAAGACTTCCGCCAATAAGGGCAATACGAGCGAAGCCATTACCAACTATTTACTCGCTGGCGGAACATAT
>CAIPAT010000331.1 GCA_903863035.1 uncultured Lentisphaeria bacterium | reverse complement strand
TGAATTAGTATTGCTCAAAGCTTCCTGAGAAACAGAACGCCCCCATACGGAGGGAAGTTGAACTGGGGGCTTGAAGACTCCAGTGCGGCTACGTCTAAAGAAGTGTCAACTATCTATAACATTTTTTGAAACATGCCGAAAAAAGTGTAGAGATTTTAATGGAAAAAATTAAAAATCAAGACTTATCAAGACGCCAGCCGGTTCTCATCAAGCCGGAACTGTTTATCGGTTCAAGCTGCGGCTGCAACAAGCATAATCTGGATATGATTTATTGGGAAGGCACTCTTCCAACTCTTGAAACTTTATATAATTATATTGAACCAATACCAAAAACAGGAGAACAAAGCAAATGAACAGGAAAGAAAAACAGTTGAAAACAGAGGGTATTTTTACACTCATCGAATTGCTGGTCGTGATCGCCATCATCGCAATTTTAGCCGCAATGCTGCTGCCGGCATTGAATAAAGCCAGGGAGAAAACAAAGAGCACCGCCTGTCTGAGCAACCAGAAGCAGATAGGAATGGCAATGAACATGTACCGGGATGACAATCTGGAATATTTCCCGCCATGGCAGATGGATGCCACAATCCCCACCACCACCTGGAACTGGCCGTGGGCGCTCAAAAAAGATTATAAACTCAATATAAGCTTGTATGCATGTCCCAGCGCCGGCGATATCAGCGGCACATATCTGACCAGCTTGAAAAACAATCTTGTATCTTCTTTCTATTATATCAATTACGGTTACAACTACTATTATGTCGGCGGCAGTTACCGCCCTGCAGGAACTGCATCTCTCATGTATACTTCCAGGAAAATGTCTCAATTTAAACATCCTTCATCCACATTATTGACTGTTGATTCAGTTAACAATGTCACTGCTCCGACTATCTCTTATTGCATCGTCAATGACCAGGGAACGGGAACAACAAATTTTCATGACCGGCACGCCGGCGGAGCCAATATTCTCTGGATGGACGGACACGTCACTTATGAGAAAAATTCCTGGAACAGAATTCAGAAAGACCCCGCTAAAAAATATTTCTGGAATTATTAAGTTTAATTAAGTTAAGGGGCTGTCAAGAAATAAACTTGACAAGTCTCGCGAAATATCCCGAAGAGATTTTGGGAATTGCTGGTGAGGCGCATACCTGAAGGTATGTAACGAACAGGCAAACACAAAGGCATTCGGGAGAAGCGCGAAGATGTTAAGGTTATTTCTTTACGGCTCCTAAATCAACGACAATCCGGACTTTACCGGAATCATCGTTCATCATCAACCACCCAGACAGGAGTTCATTTAAGATGGCAGGAAAGCCGGTAAATTCACTTGCAGATTATGCGAGAAAAGTCATTTATACATGTAATTATCCGGTTTTATCAGCAATACTGCTGACGGCTGCAAACACAACCTTTGCGTCAGAACTGCAATATACGACGCAAAAGGATGATTTCAGTCTGCAGCCGGCGGCGCGATCAAAAGTTGTGGAAAAAACTCTGGTGCTTCCGCGCAGTCAGTACAAATATAGCTTGTTTCAAAATTATCTTCATTTGTGGATTGACCGTCCGTTATTTTTTGATCGCGAACTGCGATATACGGGACCCTTCCGGCATATGATGAAAGACAGTTTTATCCGGGAGGTGGATATTGTCAAAAGTTACGAGGCGGACGGGCTGGCCAATATTGCCGGCAACGCCGGGCTCCTGCCGATGTACAAAGAAACTGAAAACTGGCTGAAAGAAGCGTCTCCTGAAAAATTTCATACGCTTCCTGAATTCGGCTTTGAAGGAAGCCTTACTCCGGCATCCTATAACATTTATTCAGAGACATTAAAGACCGCGCTGGACTCAAAATATTCAGTCAGAATCAACGGCAAGGTGCTGATCACATCATATGTCGCCGATCACTGGACGCCTGCGCAAATCCAGGATTTGTTAAACCGCCTGCGCAAAGATTTCGGCAATACTTTCCTGTTTGTGCCTGATCTCTCCGTCAATCTTTACCGGCAGACCCAGCTTTATCAGAATGCAGGGGGGAAGCTTCCGGAACAATCCGACAAAGAATTCAAAGCAACACTTCAGGAATATCTGAACGCAGGTGATGGTCTGTATTTTGCCTCTTATCCGAGGTTCAGAAGCGGGGACAATGATTATACCGTCGAATTCTATTCAGATTTCTCTGACAAATACCTGACCACGGTTTTGCTTGAAACTATGAACAAAAGTGAAAACAAAGGCAAACTGCTGGGGATGAGCTCAGCCATTGGTTACATCAATTATCTTAGCGGAGTTAACACTGGCGAATACGGAACAGAAACATTACGGAAAACGTTTAAAGCAGCGGCAGCGGTCAATCCCGATTTTATTATCCTGCCGGAATGGAATGAAGTCAACGAAAATACCTGCATTCAGCCTACCGTGGCGAATTCGCTGTCAACACAACGGATTCTTAAGTATTGCATCAGGACACTGCGCGGATTGCCTGTGACGCCGAATCCCGGGGATGACCTGACGATACCCAACCTTATCGTCAGCTACCGCGAAACGCTCAAACTGGGCGAAGCGATCCGGCTGGAAATGTTGAACGTTCCCGATTCATCCGGGAATAAAACATTTACCGCACGATTAAAGTTAAAAACAGCCGATGGCAAACTGATCAAGGAATTTCCATTGGAGACTTTTACCGAGAGCAAGATGATCGCGGTGACTTATATCATTCCGAGCGAGCAATTATCCACAAGTCAGGTGCTGCTGCCGGAACTCACGCTAACCAATCAGCAGGGGCAGGTCAAAAATTTCAAGGACTTGCAATATATCCGGCTGGAGCCGACGGTCTGCTGGAATTATAAGGATATCAAACAGCCGTTGCGCGACCAGTTGCTGCCGGAAAATGTAAAATTTGAAATGAAAAAAGTTTCAAAAGATGAATATGCCGCCACGGTGGAATTGAACTCTCCTGAAAAACTCGCATCCGTGGAGATACTGGATAACGAGAGCGAAGTTTATGCCTATGACCGGGCAGATGAATTCAAACTGTCCGGCAATGTGATTATCCAGTTGCACTTCATCGCGGGGAAAGCTCAGAATATGGCCGGGAAAATCTTTGTCCGGAATGCATCAACGTTTTATTTCCGGCCCGGCGAGGCGGCCAATGTGAATTTTGTGAATTCACAGATATCGGCGGATGGAATCAGCGTCAATCAGAGGATCAATCTACTGAAACGGAATGTCTTTATCGCCATCCCGAAGAAAGATGCCGAAAAGGCGGAACTTGAGTTTGAGCTTAATATCGGCAAGTTTAAGGTACCGGTTAAAACGCTGATGGAATATGGGGTTTACGGCAAGTCATTGCCGAATCTCGTTTACATTCTCATTGAACGTTTTGATAAGGTTCCGGATATTCCGGTAAGAATCAAAGAAAACAACGCGGCGTTCAAGTGTAATATGACCAGCGAATACCGTTTTCCTGTTTATCAGCTGCGGGCGATCACCGAGTCCGGCAAGATTTTTCGCGGCCGGCCCTTCGTTCCCGAAGCCGCAACCGGCAAACTGACGCAGCTCAACGTATTTTCCGAAACTGCCGGCAAAGTAGCGACAGTCAGTGTTCAACAGGATCGCATTCCTGACCTTAAATATATTTTCAACCCTGATTGCGGGGATCTTATCAGAAGCGGTTATGAGAGGTTCTGGTTCGGTGAACTGGGCGGCGGATTCAATTATGGAGCTCCATTTCATTTCGAACTGCCGTCTGTAACAAATACAGCGCCTCAGTGGATAAACTCCGAAGAAGGCTGGCAGCTGGATTTTGACGGCGCCGGCAATGAAATTACCTTTCCGCGGGAAGCGCTTCCCAGAGGCAGCTTTACCCTGGAATTTGAAGCCCGGCCGCAATCCCGGGACAATCAGGTCATATTCCGCCATTACGGCATGTATATCGGGTCAGTGACGCTGATGATCAAAAACGGCAAATTATTTGCGTCTTTCACCGATATGAAAATCAAGGACAATTATTTTGATACCGGGCTGAGCATTCCAGCCGGTCAATGGTCGAAATTTAAAATTTCATACAATTTAAATACCATGAAATTCAGTGTTAACGGTCAAATCAAGGAATTTCCATTTGCCGGACGGGCGCTGTACCTATCCTCTTGTGTTTTTGGCGGACATACCAGGAAAGGATTCGGCATCAAAGAAGATATGAAATTCTTTAAAGGTCAACTCAAATCGCTGCGCATAGTACATAATGCGGAATAGTCTTATTGTAAAATCAATAAAGATTGAGTAATGCCCTGTTCTTTTCTCCATCAACTGTAATCTTAAGCCGGAAAAGAATAATTTTACAATTTTGCAGATTAGGAACCGTAAAGAAATAACCTTTACATCTTCGCGCTTCTCCCGAATGCCTTTGTGTTTGCCGGTTCGTTACATACCTTCAGGTATGCGCCTTACCGGCAATTCTCAAAATCTCTTCGGGATATTTCGCGAGACTTGTCAAGTTTATTTCTTGACAGCTCCTAAGTGCTCAGTGGTGAAAGTACCTCAAGCTTCCAGCTTGATAGGCAAGCAGGGATGCTTGCAGTACTCTTTTTAAATCACTTCGGAATATTTGGCGAGACTTGTCAAGTTTATTTCTGGAGAATTCCTAAGCGTCGCAAAACTTTTTTGGCTCTTACCCAGTTTTTCCCGAGAGGTGCGAGCAGATGATTAAGCTTGCGGTATTTGCGCTGCAGGGAAACCGGAACCGGTCCCGGCGTCTTATAACCCTGCGCGACAGCCCATTCAACCAGTTCAACCGTTTTGTCAAAATACTGAATGGTGTATGAATTCCACATCCGCCACGGTTTGGGCTGGTAGGCGAAGTGTATGTGAAAGGCATCGGGATCACTGGCCAGCATGTAATGTTCGGCAGGCGGAACGGCGACCCGTGAAAAACAGAGGACGGAGTTCAGGACGGATTCATCGGTCTGAAAATAAGCAAAGCTGCGTTTGTCATAGACGCCGACATTATCATCCGGCAGCACCTTCTGCATCTGGTCGCGCCATTTTTCTAAAATCGCCCGGTGGCTGCGGTGAAGCGAAACAAAGCAGCAGGAACAGCATGAATGCAGCGCCGGTTCGGTATTTTCGCCAATATCCTGCCGCCAGACATCCAGGATTTTAGCGGGAATATCGCCGTAAGTATCATCGGGTTCATAAAACCGGGCAAATACCCCGGCATTATCTTTGCTTGCCCGCATTTCGACGTGGATATGGTCCGGGTCGGCAGTGAGGTAGCGGCTGCAATTGCCGTAAAAAATGGAGTCGCAATCAACCCAGGTGATATAATCCGTGTCAGCCATGAGCATTGCGGCGGGCTTGCTGCAGGTAAGATTCCGTCTGGTGTTATGACTGCTCAGTATCTGCACATCAGTAAACTGTTTCAGAATGGCAATGTCGGATTCCGTATAGTCCACGCCCTGGACCAGCACCGGCTCGTTCATGGAGTTTTTGCGCATGGACGCGATGAGCAGCCAGACGCCCCATAGATAATTCCTGTCACTGATTGCAACAATAGTGTTTGACATTTTTAAGCCTGTCATAGAGTATATTTTAACGGATCTTCCGGCATTTTAACGTTAGTATGATAAATATTGCCTATACTATAGAGCCAATTGCAAAACTCGCGTTTTGCAGGAATTCAGAAGACAGAATCCAGAATTAAGAATGAAATTCTAACTCAAATCCAGTTTTATGTACTGCTGGACGTTAGTCTAGTCCCGCACTGCGGGAACTCCTGGCTCTTGAATTCTGACTACTTTTGAAATTACCTCTATAATATCAATTTAATCCTTCCGGATAAAAATGCAAGAAAAGTAAAGATTAGACTCTATATGGAGCCGTAAAAAAAGTAACCTTAACATCTTCGCGCTTCTCCCGAATGCCTTTGTGTTTGCCGGTTCGTTACATACCTTCAGGTATGCGGGTTGACAGAATTACTATATATGTAAGGACAATTGAAAATGAAAGACAAATACATGTTAACCACGAAAGGCACGAAAATTCACGAAAAAGAACAAATACACTTCACCATGAAGGGCATGAAGTGAATGAAGTTAAACCCGGGAGCGCCGCTCTCCGCAGCGGCTTTATGCCTTTCGCCTTTGGCGACCAACGCCTCGCCGTTGGATCACGCCCGGCGGGCCGCCGGTGGCATGTTGCGAGAAACAATTTTTTGTTTGCAGGGGACACCCGGACAGTTCCGGGTTCCCCCTTGCATCCC
>CAIPAT010000330.1 GCA_903863035.1 uncultured Lentisphaeria bacterium | reverse complement strand
TTAAATAATCAGTTTTTCGGTTTCCTTGTCAAACAGATGCGCTTTCGGCATGAACAGCGGCAATTCAACCTTGTCCCCGACCCTGAGAACCTTGTGTGCATCGACTCTGGCAATAAAGCTGTTCATGCCGGTATTCAGGTAAAGATAGGTTTCAGACCCCATCGGTTCGATGACTTCGATTTCGGCCTTGATCTTCGGATAATCGCCATTGCCGGTTTTCTCCCAGCAGATGTCTTCCGGACGGATGCCGAACACCACCCTGCGATTAATATAAGGACTGACCGCGCTTTTCCAGGAATCGACCAGCGGCAGTTCAAACGTCTCTTCTTTAAAATAGAGTTTGCCGTCTCTTGACAGAACTTCGCCGCTGAAAAAGTTCATCGGCGGGGTGCCGATAAAGCCGGCGACAAATAAATTGGCCGGGTTGTCGTAAAGATTAATCGGGCTGTCAACCTGGTGGATAATGCCGTCCTTCATCACGCAGATGCGGTCGCCCATCGTCATGGCTTCCACCTGGTCGTGGGTGACGTAAATCATCGTGGTTTCCAGCTGGGTGTGCAGTTTGCTGATTTCAGCGCGCATCTGGACACGCATTTTGGCGTCAAGATTGGACAGCGGTTCGTCGAACAGGAACGCTTCCGGTTTGCGGACAATCGCGCGGCCCACGGCGACGCGCTGGCGCTGGCCGCCGGACAATGCTTTAGGACGGCGGTCCAGATAATCTTCAATGCTGAGGATTCTGGCGGCTTCTTTCACGCGTTTATCGATATCGGCTTTCTTGAATTTGCGGAGTTTCAGACCGAAAGCCATGTTGTCATAAACCGTCATGTGCGGATAGAGCGCGTAGTTCTGGAATACCATTGCGATGTCACGGTCTTTCGGCGGAACATCGTTGATCAGCCGTTCGCCGATGCGGATTTCGCCTTCGGAGATTTCTTCCAGTCCGGCGATCATGCGCAAAGTTGTGGATTTACCGCAGCCGGAAGGCCCGACCAGCACCATGAATTCACGGTCTTTGATATCCAGATCGATATTCTTGACCGCCTTCACATTGCCGGGGTAAACTTTTGCCACTCCCCTGAGGGTTACTTCCGCCATACAGAACTCCTTTATAGCACAATACATCCAGAATCCACAACAAGCCGCAAAAAGCGTGTGTCTAATATACTGTAAAACCGGCAAAAGTCCACACTTTAACCGAAAAATCCCCAAACAAGGATTTTTTTTAGCTTCAGACTTCTTATTTTATTCTTTGCAAAGCGCCGGCCAGGTGTTAGATTAAATACTCTAATAAAGGTTGAAAATTTAACATAGACGAACAGGATTGTGGATTGGATTTTTTCGATCCGACTGACAGGCGATATGAATATCGCCTGAAGAAGGAGCGGAAAAAGACAGCCGCAAGACGCTAGTCCCGCAATCTATTTTAAATTTTCAGCCTTATTTTAGAGTATAACTGGTTTTATTTACTGCCGACGGGGTGTTTTATTATTCTGTAGCTGGAGGCTTGCATCATGGGTTCGCTGGTACTTATTGTGGTGGCATTGTGTGTGTTTACGCTTGGTTATCGCTTTTACGGTCTCTTTATTGCGCATAAAGTGCTCGGGATTGACCCGAAACGTCCGACCCCGGCGGTCGAGTTTGCCGACGGACGGGATTTTGTGGCGACCAATAAGTATATGCTGTTCGGGCATCATTTCGCGGCGATCGCGGCGGCGGGGCCGCTGCTGGGGCCGATTCTCGCGGCGCAGTTCGGGTATCTGCCCGGCGCGTTGTGGATTATCATCGGTTCGGTGATCGGCGGCGGGGTGCATGATATGACGGTGCTTTTTGCATCGGTCCGTCACGGCGGACGGAGCCTGGGCGAAATCGCCCGCGAACAGATCGGGCCGACTGGAGGCGTCGCCGCCACCATGGCGGTGCTGTCAATCCTGATCCTGGCACTGGCCGGGCTGGCGCTGGCGGTGGTAAATGCCATGGCCGAGAGCGCCTGGGGGACATTCACTGTTTTCGCCTCCATCCCGATAGCGCTGCTGATGGGGCTGTATATGCAATATTTCAAGCCGGGCGATGTCAAAGGCGGCAGCATAATCGGGGTAGTTCTGCTGCTGGCTTCAGTATTTTTTGGACATTATATCGCATCGGTGCCGGCGCTGGCCAATATCTTTCTGCTGAGCAGGAACCAGATTGCAATCGCGATCCCGCTTTATGGATTCATTGCTTCGGTGCTGCCGGTCTGGATGATCCTCTGTCCGCGCGACTACCTTTCGTCTTATCTCAAGATCGGCACAATCGGACTGCTGGCTGTCGGCATTCTGGTGGTGCTGCCTGAACTAAAGATGGCTCCGGTCATGAAGTTTTCCAACGGCGGCGGCCCGGTCATTCCCGGCACACTGTTTCCGTTCCTCTTCATCACGATAGCATGCGGCGCTATTTCCGGTTTCCATGCCATCATCGGTACCGGCACGTCATCCAAGATGATTGCCTCCGAAGCGGATATTCCCTTTGTAGGTTACGGGGCCATGTTAATGGAAGGCATGGTGGCGCTCATGGCCCTGATCTCCGCATGTGTACTGGTCCCGGCGGACTATTTCGCGATCAACGCCGCCCCGGAGGCTTTCGCCAAACTGGGGATGGCCACGGTAAACCTCGATGCGCTTTCGGCAGGCGTACAGGAAAATCTGCAAGGCAGAACCGGCGGCGGGGTTTCGCTGGCGGTCGGCATGGCTTATATCTTCTCGTCGCTGCCGTATATGGATAAACTGATGTCCTACTGGTACCATTACGCGATCATGTTTGAAGCATTATTCGTGCTGACCGCGGTGGACGCGGGCACCCGGGCGGGGCGTTTTCTGCTGCAGGAACTGTTCGGCAAATTTGACCGCAGATTTTTAAATCCGTACTGGACGCCGGGCATTATCGTGACCGGGGCGGTATTCACCTTCTCCTGGGGTTACCTGGTATATACCGGCAATATCGCCACCATCTGGCCGCTGCTCGGTATGAGCAACCAGCTGCTGGCCGCCTGTGCCTTATTCATCGTCTCTGTAATGCTGCTGGCAATGGGCAAAAAGAAGTACGTCTGGATTACGGCGGTACCGGCTTTTTTCCTGGTGATTGTAACCTTTACTGCCGGATATCTGAATGTCACTCAAAACTATCTGCCGAAAGGCAAATATCTGCTGGTCACGCTCTCCATCCTGGTGATGTGCCTGATGGCGGTGGTTTTCGTAATCGCCTTCAAAAAAGCCGTAAAGCATTACTATGACACCGGCAAACCGGAGGATCTGGTGCCGGAAGCTCCTCCCGAAGAACCGGCAGAGGTTCCATTGTATGAAGAAGCCCGCCATGCCGAGTCCGAACCAAGAATTTAAATCTGGGAAAAGGGAAATAATGCGTATCCTTGCACAATGCATTTCCTTTGTGTTGTTTGCCATGGCGTCTCAAACCGTCATAGCAGAAACTATCGGAGAATTAAAGCTGATGTCTAAAGACGAGGCATTGCGCATCCAGACTGCCTGGCAGAACAAAACCGGACAAGATTATGAGGCGCTGGAGCGCATTGTCCAAAAAGCTGATGAAGTCGTTAAAAAGCCCGTTGTATTTCCGCCGCGCGGCGGCCAGCACAATCAATGGTATCAATGCTCAAAATGCGAATGCGCCCTGAAAACACTGTCCCCGACGCAGCATCAATGCCCCGGCTGTAAAAAAACATACACCGGCTATCCTTATGACGACTGTATTTATGCCAAACAACACGGTGCTAATTTCAGCAGCCTGCTGACCTGCGCCAGAGCATATCTGATAACCGGCGACCGGAAATTTGCGGAATATGCAAAAAATATACTGATCGGCTATGCGGAGCGTTATGAAAAATACCCTCATCATGACAATCAAAGCGGAACAAAGTCCGGATCAACGTCCAATTCCGGCGCACATATTTACGAGCAGACGCTGAATGAGGCGGCGGAAGCGGCGTCCTGTATCGCCCCGGCTTACGACATGATCAGAAACTATGACGCGCTTACCCCGGACGCGCAGCAGAAAATCAAAAACGGGCTCATCCTGCCGCTGCTGCTGAACCTCGACCGCAACAAAGCCGGAAAAAACAACTGGCAGACCTGGCACAACGCCGCCATGCTCGCCCTCGGCGTGGCGTTTGAGCTGCCGGAATGGGTCAGCAAAGCATTGAACGACCCGAATAACGGGTTTTATTATCAGATGAAAATGTCGGTCACGGAAGACGGTCTGTGGTATGAAGGCAGTATGTCATACCATTTTTACTCGCTTCATGCGCTGGCACTGACTGCTCAGAACGCTCAGGCCGCCGGCATTGACCTGTGGCATACGCCCCAACTGGTAAAAATGCTGAAAGTACCGGCCTTATATGCCATGCCGAACGGTATACTGCCGCGCTTTGCGGACAGCGTTAACAGCCGCCCCGGACTGCATAGTATTATCGGCGAACCCGCCTGGGCGAACCTGCATGATCCGGATATCTATTCCGTTCTTCCCGACTATGTCAGCTGGGAAAGCATCCAATACGGGCGCAATCCGCTGGAGTCGGCAAATATTACGCCGCCGGTTCTGAACAGCATTGTGTTCAAAGACGCTGGACATGCGATACTGCGTTCAAACGGGCCCAAACGGCTGACCGCAGTGCTTTCATTCGCGCCTTATCGCGGATTTCACAGCCATTTTGATATGCTCAGTTTCATTTTTTTCGGATTCGGTCAGGAAATATGCGTCGATCCCGGACGCGCCGCAAGTCAGGCTTATCGTCTGCCGATACATAATTTCTGGTATAAAAGCACCATTTCCCATAATGCAATACTTGCAGATTTTAACCAGCAAAAAGGAGCAGAGTCTTCACAATTGCTTTTGTTTGACCCTGACAGCGCATGTCCTGCCGCCGCCGCTGAAACGAACAACGCTTATACCGGCGTCAGCCATACCAGGCTGCTGGCTTTAAATCCGGACTACCTCCTGGTTGCGGACATGATAAACAGCAAAAGCGCTGCCGTGTTCGCATGGACATGTCACTTTGAAGCTGAAAAAATGACTTCAGGAACTCCGGTCAAGGCCGCGGACATCTCTAAACTCGGCCCCGGCTTCGACTATATTAAAAATGCCGGCAAGGGTAATGTTATGAATCAGGCAAATTTCGAGTTCATGCAAAAATCTTTTAAAACCTGCCTGAACGTTTTCGCCATGGGCCAGTTGAACTTTTTCACGGGAGACGGCCCGAAGGAAGACATAAACAAACGATGCCCGATGGTTATCGTGTCAAATACTGAGAAAACCGGCTCCATCTGTTTTGCCGCCACTCTGGAGCCGGTAAACAACGGCGCAAAGCCGACGATAGAGAAGATTGAACTCAATGAAGACAATGGTCTTTTAACCATCAAGGTCTTCAGAACAACGGGTACGGATGTCTTCAAATATGACAAAACGTCAAAACGCTTTATTTGCGCCACTGGAAGTTGAGTTTTTTTCCTGAATATTAATCCGCCTGGTCCAGCAGAATTTTTTCCCGGAGCATCAGGGCCGCGCCTCTGGCGGTGGCGTATTCGTCAAGCGTTGATATTTCTATGGCAAGCTTGTCCGCCGCGCCGGGCATGCAGCGCAACGGCAGCTCCCGCTTTATGGTATCAGTAAGAATACTGCCTAATCCGGCAAGTTCTCCGCTCAAAACAATCATTGACGGGTTCAGCAGCGTAACCACGGTGGCAAGCGCGTTGCTGATCTTGCTGCTGACGTCATATGCCAGCATTCTGGCGGCTTTATCACGTCCGGCCAGTTCGCAGAATTTTGTGATGGAGAAATTCTCCGTCTTCAGGCCGGTATTGACCCCGTTGTTGATAAGTTCCGCCACCCGGCGTTTGAGCCCTGCTTCGCCGGCGATGGCTTCCAGACAGCCCCGGTTGCCGCACTGGCATAGCGGACCTTCCGGCATGATGACAATATGGCCGATTTCCATTCCCCGGCAGTTACCCCCGATGAAAAGCGTGCCGTTTTTGACAAACCCGCCGCCAATCCCGGTTCCCATTTCCATATGAAAAAGACTTTCCGGCGGGGACGGGAATCTACTATAATATTCCATGTAAGTTCCGACAATTGTCTCCGGCAGAATCAGGCTGCTGCGCAACCCGGTCATTTCGCGCAGCCAGGCTCCGCTGTTAAAATTTTCCCACCCATGAAGATTAACCGCTTTCAGTGATATCCCTTGTTCAATATCGACAATTCCAGGATCGGAAAAACCAACCCCGGCAACAATTTCCCAGTCAACGCCGACTTGCTTTTTCAAGGCCGTTACTACAGTCTTTATTTCGTGCAGGCAGTCTTCAAGACCTTTGCGGGAAAGCCCCGGGGCTTCCGACGACGCAATTACCTTGCCGTTCAGGTCAGTAATTACGCCGATAGTCTTTTTGAACTGGAAATCAATACCCAGCAACCATAAATAATCCATGTTGAACGTTATTGACGGCGAGACGCGACCGGTTTTCTTCCCTTTCCGCTCCAGTTCCGAGATTATTCCATCCTGCTTTAATTCGTCAACAACTTCAAATACCGTTGCCGGGCGAATACCTGTCTGCCGGACAAAGTCCGTCCTCGTCATTTGACCGCTGCGGCAAAGACATTTTAAAATTTCCTGCCGGATATCTAATTTTTTACTCATTTCTAGGAAAACCTTCTATTCCATTGGTTTTTATAATACGTTTATGTATTAATAATACTGGAAAATACCAAAAAAATCAAGTAAAAAGTTTTAAAAGTATTGAAAAAAATGTTTTTTAGCGATATAATCTCATATAATTAATACATTTATCATCAATCATATATCGGGAGTCAGTATGCATACGGTAAAAATGGGTGAAATGACGGTTAACGAACTTCAGGAATATCTGAAGACCAGTCAGACAATTATTCTGCCATACGGCGTAGTCGAACAGCACGGTTATCATCTGCCGCTGGATACCGACATCCGGAATGCTGAAATCATGGGCGCAAAGCTTGCGGAAAAACTTGGCTGTATCGTTGCGCCGACCCTGAATTACTGCTTTTCCGGCGGCATGCTGACCGGCACTATTAATGTAAAACCCAATACTTTTGCCAACCTGGTCGGTGAGATCATCGAATCACTGGCCCTGCAGGGCTTTAAAAATATTATTATTCTGCCGGGACACGGCGGCAGCGAAAGCTTGTTCCACCTCAAAGAATCGCTGCGCATTCTCAAGTGGTTGAACCCGGCGCTGCGCAATACGATGATCATGATGATATCGCTCTGGGACTTTTCTCCGACGTGGCGGAAAATGTTTGAATCCCGCGATTATCATGCCGCTAACGCCGAAACTTCACTGATTAAATATTGGACTCCGGAGGTTGTGCGCAAAAAAATTGTCCTGGATAAGCCGGCCGTGGCGGAAATGCTGCGCAACGATCCGGACTCTTATCAAAAACGGACCTCATTTACCGGGCTGAACGAAGAAATCCCATTTACCGAGCAGCGTGCCGAAGTGAAAGTGGGAGTGATGGGATATCCGGCGGAGGCTTGCGCCGCCACCGGCAAAAAAATCAATGATGAAATTCTGAAGCATGCTGTTCCGGCGTTGAAAAAGGCGATTGCCGCGGCAGCCAAAGCACGGCATGACGGAACTGCGATAGAAATAAAAAATAATGATACATTGAAAATCTTATCTCTTTGAACTCCATGAAACTTATCGATTTAACTTTTGAGCCGGGCCGGGCGCCGGGCGGTTTTTTAAAAACTGAGCGCAAGGATATTTGCCTGAAATCGCCGGGCGTGGAATACACCGGAGTCGTGTATGAATTTACGATGAGTTCCATGGCCGGAAGTTACCTTGATTTGCCCGGACATATCGCGGAAACAGCTGACGGCCGGGATGCCGCGAATTATCCGCTGGAAAAACTATACCGCCGCCGGGCCGTGGTCATCCGCCTCGACCGCACGGATGACTCCGGCGGAGTCACCGCGACGGAACTGGCGGATGCCTGCCAGGCTGAAATCCGGACGGGCGATGCGCTGATTGTCAACGCGCTCGGCAATCGTCAGTTTTATGAAATTAGTGAACGCTCCGTATTTTTCGAGCGGAATGCGGTTGAGTGGATAATTGCGCAAAAAGTGGAACTGCTGGTTTCAGATATCTATGAAAGCCGGGCGCTTGCCGGCGTTTTTTACCAGCTTTTTCAAGCAGGAATCTCAACGGTCTGTTTTCCGGTAAATCTGGACAAGCTGAAAGTTCCCGAAATAAAGTTAACTGTGATGCCGCTGCCGGTCCGGGGAGTTACCCAGATTCCGTGCAGGGTTGTCGCGGAAATATAGAATATCAATAACGCTAAAGGAGTTTAAAAATGACTACCGCAAAAAAGATTGACAGGAAACACATTACCGGCGGCGAAACCGACGGCGGAATTACCAGTTCCTATGCCACCAAGGATGGAGTAAAGCTGAAAGTTCCGTACTCTTTCATGGGAACCATCTACGGCAAAGAAGAGGAAGAGGCCGTGCTGGCGGCGATGAAGCAGGATACCCTGACCATGGGGCCGAAAACCGCCGAATTTCAGAAAAAATTCGCGGCGATGTGCGGCGTCAAACACGCTTTTGCCGTCTCCAACTGCACCACCGGCATGCATGTGTGCACCCAGGTGTTCGACATCAAAAAAGGCGATGAAGTAATCGTCACCCCGAACACCTTTATCGCGACGTCGCTGGTTATTCTCAAGGAAGGCGCAATTCCGGTTTACGCGGACATTGACCCGAAAACATTCAACATTGACCCGAAAGAAGTTGCCAAACTGGTTACTCCGAAAACCAAAGCAATCTACGTGGTCCATTATGCCGGACTGATGGTGGACATGGACCCGATCATGGAAATCGCGAAAAAACACAATCTGCTGGTACTGGAAGACTGCGCTCATGCTCCATATGCGGAATATAAAGGCAGAAAAGCCGGTTCCATCGGCGACGTCGGCGTGTTCTCGTTCCATTCGCTGAAGAACATCACCACTTGCGGCGAGGGCGGCATGATCACTACAAATAATGATAAATTCGCCAAGGGGATTGAAACCCTGCGCTGTATGAACCTGACTCATGACCGGGATGCCGGCGTCAATGAATGGAAGTTCGGTAAAATCACCTGCAAAAAGACTTCACCGCTGGAATACTGGCTGCCGTCGCACTTTGACGTCAATGACTGGAACGGACACTGGGGCAACAATTACCGCATGAACGAGATTCAGGCGGCAGTCGGCTGCGTACAGCTCGATAAAATCGACATGCTGACCGCCAAAAGACGTGAAATCGGACACAAAATCACCGCCGGAATAAAAGGCATCAAGGGAATCACCCCGGTTTATGAGCCGGAAGACTGCAGCCATGTGTTCCATCTCTACACTGTTTGCGTGGAAGAGAAAGAACTGGGCGCAACCAGGGATGAATTCATGAAAGTGCTGTACGAAGAAGAAGGCATCCAGACGATTCTGCATTATCAGCCGACTTATCATTTCACCGGCTTGAAAAAGATGGGGTATGATCCCGACCAGTGCCCGAATGCCAACGCATTTTTCTATAAGCGCGAAACCAATCTGCCGATGCATCCCCGGCTGACTGATGCCGATGTCGAGAACATGATCAACGGCATCAGAAACGCCGCCGCAAAGGTCAGAAGGAAAAAGTAATATAACCTTCGAGACCGCCTGGAGAACTCTTGGGAGTTGTTAAGAAATAAGTGGTCTTTTTAGGCATGTTTCAAAAGGTAGTTGACACTTTTATGTCATAACGTTCCGATAAAATAAAGTAAAACGGTCAAAACGAGCTCCGGCGGAGCGATACATATTGTAGCACCGGACTTTAGTCCGGTGAATGATGATAATAAAAAAATTGGAGTTCCGTAGGAACGAAACATATAAGGATTGATATGATTCGAGCCTACGGCTCTCGAATTGTGTGTGGGGGACGTGAAGGACGGATTAAAATCCATCCCTGCAATATGATTCGAGCCTACGGCTCTCAATGGAGACTCAAAAAGTGTCAACTACTTTTCCCGGTGAAATTGAAACATGCCTATTTTTATACTGAGGTATCCGGAGGACCAGTAGAAAGTGCCTGTTATACTCTGCACGGTTGAAAATTTAAGAATAGACGAGCAGGATTGTGGATTGGATTTTTTCGATCCGACTGACAGGCGATATGAATATCGCATGAAGGAGGAACGGAAAAAGACAGCCGCAAGACGCTCGTCCCGCAATCTATGTTAAATTTTCAGCCGTGCAGAGTATATTTTTGAACGACTCCTTAAACTTAAAATCAAGGTGCAGTAATGAATAAAGCAGGAATCAAACAAGGACTTCGGGCATTGGGCCTTAAAAAAGGGGACATTGTTCTCCTGCACAGTTCACTGGCCGCCATTGGCAGAGTTGAAGGCGGCGCGGCAGCGGTAATCGAGGCTTTTCTGGAAACTTTAGGCAAAGCCGGCACACTGGTAGTGCCGGTTTTCGGTAGCCTCGGAATTCTTACGGATACCGTCAAGCGCCGGCCGGATGCCGTTATCAGCGACTGCCCCAAAGGCACGGTCGCCGCCATCGGGGCCGATGCCCGGAAAATATGCATCGACCACTGGAAAGCCGATACGGTTCATGGTGAAGGCTCTCCTTATTTGAAAATTGCCGGTCTCGGCGGCTATGTCTGTCTGCTGGGCGTGGACCAGGACCGGAACACGACCATGCATTCCGTAGAAGCGCTGCTCCGGCTGCCCTATCTTAATTCAACTTCAGATACTGTTCAAACCCCGCAAGGCGCTATACAAAAGACATGGCAATATTACCCCGGCCCCCACCGGGATTTTATCGGACTGGACAAGATTCTCAAGGCTGGCGGCAGCATGAAAACCGGCAAAATCGGCAATGCCGTAACCAGATTGATCAAATCGCGGGATTTGATTGAGATTCTTACCGAAGCCGGCCTCCGTGACCCGGCGTTCTGCCTCTGCGATAATCCGGAATGCGCCGACTGCGCCGCCCAGCGGGCGGCAATCTTCCGCAATACCATAAATCAGGAAGATTTCAGATTGGCGGCTTCCGCGGCATTGTCGGGAAGATATATTCCGGAAATCATAGAAAACCTGCAGCGTTCAGGGATTGACTATGTTGAGCTCGACTTCATTCATGGCAAACCAGCCCATCTTATGTCTGCGGAAAAACTTCAGCTGGCGGTCCGGGAATTTGCCGCAGGCGGCATCTCAATTTCCGGGTTGCGGCTGCCCGGAGTTCAAGCGGATATTAAAAAAACTCTGCTCCTGGCCAAAGAATGCGGAATTAACCGCCTGGTGCTGCCGCTCGGCGCCGACGCGGCCGGTTTGACCGGACAAGCCCTGGCGGAAAATGTTGCTCTCTCTTTCTGCAACCGCGGAGTTACAGGGGATTATGCCGCCAGGCTGATGAAAGATTTAGCGGAACGTAAAATCCGCGCCGGATTCACTTTTTCGCCGGCGGAATTTGCCCGGTGCGGCGAAATGCCGTTTCTCCAGACTTACCGTTCCGGCAAATTTAGCAAATACATTGACCAGCTGGACATTGAAGACGGCACCTTTGCCGGAATTCCAGCCGCTCTGGCCGGCGGTAATGCCGAGATCAAAGAACTGGTTTCTATTTTGCGCTGTGCAAGCTTCAGCGGATTTATGACGCTCGCCGCCGGCAACCGGCACAGCGGCAATGTTACAACTGTCGCGGCGGCGTTCCGTAAGCTGTTAGACGAAATCTGATTCTCCGGCGGCCGGGTTCCTTTTCCCGGACATAATAAATTTATCATATAGAAATTTGTATTTTAACAGGGATATACAGGATAAACAGGATAAGAAAACCCGTTTCATCCCTAAAGCCGGTCTGACGACCGGCGCTCCCAGGTTTGCCTTCACTTCCTTCATACTACTATCCGTCATCTTCCTTGTTTTTTTAGAAAGATTTTCATGCAGCCATCTCCATAAGTTTCTCATTATTAACATGAAAAATGCTCCGCAATGCAATGGAGAACTTTCATCACTTTAGCCGTCAAATTGAAAGTTCAGGAGGAGGGATGCAAGGGGGAACCCGGAACTGTCCGTCCCGCAGTCTCGGGACTGCAAACAAAATATTGTTTCCAGTTACTCGCCACCGGCGGCCCGCCGGGCGTGATCCAACGGCG
>CAIPAT010000329.1 GCA_903863035.1 uncultured Lentisphaeria bacterium | reverse complement strand
GAGTTGGAGTTATGACGTTACATGTATTTTCTTTGAGGTGCTTTTTGCTTCCGCATTTTTAGGCAGAGCCACTTTCAAAACCCCATTTTTGAATGATGCTTCTATTTTATCCAGTTCCAGCCCGTCAGGAAGCGGGAACACCCTCATGAAAGAGCCGTAACGTCTTTCTGAAAGATGGTAGTCTTTCTTGTCTTCTTTAACTTCTTCTTTCTTTTCGCCTTTGACTGTTAAGACATTGCCGTCTACTGAAACGTCAAGGTCTTTTTCATTCACGCCTGCGAGTTCCGCCGTAATTTCGATGGACTTGTTGCTTTCAGTCACATCAAATTTCGGAGATAAAATCATTTTATTAATTTCCGGATCATGAAGCAATGGAAATTCTTCTCCGAAGAAATCTTCAAAAAGCCGGTTAACATCACGATGCAACCCGACAAGCGGATGTATATTGCCCTTTTTGAGCATGTTCTTTTTGTTCCACGGGATTAGATTGTCTAACATATCAACCACCTCCTTTAGAACTTAATAGTTGCTTTTTCATAGTCCTCGTGGACTTCTCAATTTATTACAAAAGCATAATATATGCCAGAGCTGCATCGAGCGGAATATGAACAAATATCCGTAATCAAAGGTGCTAACTTGTCTCACTGAATGGGAAATGCCGGTTGACAAAATGTCGCATAATTGGCTTTAATCAGAACAGGCGGAGTTTTATAAAACCTGCCTATCCATGTTAACTTGAACGTATAGGAATTTGTATTTTAATTAATGTAGGTCAGACATTCCTGTCTGACATTTCGCCGGCAGGAATGCCCGCGCTACATTACAAAAAAAGTTCCGGTGCAGCCGGTTAAGTTCAATCGGGCTTATTTGACGCTATTTGCCTTAAGGAAGTATTGTTGAAGGACGCGTCCGATGATCTGCTTGCCGCGATCATTGTTGTGAATATAGTCGCGGTTGAAGAAGTCATGCGGTTTTCCGGAATTTGCAATATAATCCGCCGTTGGAACTGTCATGTTCCAGAATGCGATATCGCACTTCTTTGCCAGAGCTTCATAAGGCGACCAGATCAGCCGGCGCTCCTTCCCCTGATCAAGTGTAGCTTCGTTCCATTTCATAACCGGAAGATTTGCTGATTCATTTTTAGAATCAAAGGTACGCCAGTCAACAGAGTGCGGAGGGCTCAGCAGCACAACTTCACAACCAAGTGCCTTTGCCTGGTCAATCACATTTTCAATTTTCTTCATTCCGGCAGGAATATTGTCTTTATCTTTGATAAGATTGCTGATGCCGCCAATCATGAGCAGATCAGGTTTATATCTGGCAACATATTCGGCAAAGCTCTTCGGATCCTGATAGAACCAGCAACCGGTGGAACCGCGAACGGAGATGATGAAATCAAGATTGGATTGAGGGAAATCACGCTTGATAAGAGCCTGAAAGACAGAGTTATAACTGTCATTCATAATGCTGTCGCCCAGCATTACAACTTTCCACGGTTTACCGCTTTTCAGCGCGGACGCCGTTCGGGGAAGCCGCTTAAAGGAATCAGGGGAGGGGTGAAACTCCAATGCCGGGAGTTCCGCGTAGAGCGTATCGTTCCACCTGGCTGCGGTTTCAGCCGGAACTTTTTTCACGACAATATCGCTGACTGCAACCCCGCCTTTTGACTGAAAAGCGAGCTGTATGCTGGCGGCGGAACTCTGTATATAGAGCATCTGGTCGTAATCTGCCTGGGCCTTACCCGGATAAACCGCGCTGTTGGTATCTGGAAGCGGTTTGCCTTCAGCATCAAAAAAGTCCACCCACCAGTAACAATGCTCACTGGTCTTTGCTTTGAATTTGAGACTATAATAAGCTGCTTCTCCCGATTGCTTATCGAGTTTAATGATCGGGGACTGCATCCGTCCGCCCTTACTTTCATAGTAGCCTTCGAATGGCACATAAACCATTTTCCCGGCTTCCGATTTCAGAAACTGCCAGCCCTGAGTCTGATTGCTGATTTTGCCCGGGCAGGAATACAGCACATCTCCGGTAAATCCGGTAGCGGCCATGGCACATAATGCGGCAGTGGTAATTGTTTTTTGCGAAGTGGCCATATTTTACCTTATAATTTGAGATTTAACTGATAATTGCATCCAGATTAACCAGCGAATTAGAGCAGAAACTGCGTAAATCATATCAATTTACTATTGCAGTTTATCAGCTTTAGATTTAATCCGGCGCTGGCTTTCTGGTATTTCCTTGAAGTTTTCGCGGGTGGATACTTTGCGTCCACTTTTGGATTCCAGTTCGCGTCTGGCATTGCCTGCCACAGTACCGCCATTACGTGCAGCTCTTTTATTCTGCAGGAAGCCTTGGGCATCGGTGTTGCGGGCTATTTCTGTGGTTGACGCTTCCCCAAGCATCGTGAAGATCAACTCCAGATCGGTCATGTGATCGCGTAGATTGTCTGCCGGTTGGGTTAATGATTTGTGCTTGCGATACTCGGTCGGAGTCATGCCAAAAGTTGCATTGCTTATTTCTGCGGTGAGTATGGCGTATTCTGTTTGCTGCTTCACCCCGCGTTTCATCCATTCATCTGTCAACTCATCTCGTACGGCAATGCCGCGCATCCGTTTTTCTATCCACGCGTCAGAATATCCCTTTTGCCGGTAAATTTCTTTTATGCGTGTGGTGGCAAGTTCCGGATTTTCGATTTCCTGTAAACGCTCATAGCCTACCTTGGCAAGCCAGCGCTTGAAAGGCTCAGCTTTCGGAGACGGAATAGACTGAATGAGTCGAAAAAGACCTTCGGCATTGGCGGCTTGTATTTTCCGCTTTCTGCCATCGGCGGCAGTCATTTCAACCGGGGTACAAATTGTACCCCAGTTGGCATGTAATAATGGGTCCCGGCTTTTCAGCTTCTTTACATACTGTTTGGAGTCCGAACTGTCAGTCAACACTTCTAGAACGTCCTGTATCGAAAAATACCATTTCTTTTCGGCTTCATTCCACGTTCGGCGAACTTGCTTTTCCTCAAATAATATTAAATTACTTATAGTTGTCATCTATATAGCTCCACGATGTATTGGATTAATATATCTTAATTCTTTTAGAGAAATAGACTTATTGAACTTAACCGGCTGCGCCGGGACTTTAACCACAAAGGTACAGAGAATCCTTTTTACCACGAAACACACGAAAGACACGAAAAAACAAATACTTTTCACCATGAAGAACATGAAGGTTGGTGCGACGACTTGCTTATCCTTCGGCATGGACAACGATATTATTTTAAAATTCAATTTATTCATATTACTATCCGTAATGTTCTGTTTTTTTTAGAAAGATTTTCATGCGGCAATTTTCATAAGTTTATAACTCACAACATTTAAGATGTTCAGCAATGCAGTGGATAATTTTCGTCATTCCATCCGTCAAAAAAAGTTCCGGAGGAGGGATGCAAGGGGGAACCTTGAACTGTCAAGGTTTCCTCTGCAAACAGAAACTGTTTCCCATTAATCGCCCCCGGCGGCCCGCCGGGCGTGATCCAACGGCGAGGCGTTGGTCGCCAAAGGCGAAAGTCATAAAGCCGCTGCGGAGAGCGGCGTTACCGGGTTTAACTTCATTCACTTCATGCTCCCGCGCCTGCGGGATGAAGTGTATTTGTTCTTTTTCGTGAATTTTCGTGCCTTTCGTGGTTAAGGTGTATTTTTTGGTTGCGGCTATGCCGAGCTAAGGACTTCATGGTGAAACGGTTTTTCTTATCCTGTATATCTTGTATATCCCTGTTAAATTTCTATACGATCAAGTTATCAAACATTAGGAGTAAGCCAATGAATCAGACAAAACATAACAATGAACGCATTAGTCAAAAGATACAAATTAATTCTCTGCGATTTTTACTTAAAATTTTCTATTGCGACTATTTAACTTTTTAAATCGGAGGGACACGGATCGTATGGCGGGTGCTGAACGCAAGGCGTATGCATACCGCCGCAGCGATAGATTTTCGGCATGCCTGAGCATTCAACCTTGAATACCGGACGCAGTCCGGGCGATGTCTCCGGAAGCATTTTGATGGTCAATTTGCCATTGGCCGGATTGTAGTCGAAAGGGAACTCTTTCCCGCTCTCCAGCATGGTGATTTTTTGCGGCTGGCTCTTCAATCCAGTTATGGTCAGTTCATCTCCAGGCCAGAACTTCACCGTCAGGTAGAGATTATTCCCGGATGCGGTGTATTCACACACATGGCTCCAGTCAGAACGGTGTTCGCCGCGCTCCATCAGGCCCATATCGAAGACTTCCGTATTATATACTGCCTCGCGGTTTGATTTAATCCAGTTCCCGACTTCCAGCATAATCTCTTCAGCCTTTGCCGGGATTGATCCGTCCGGCTCAGGCCCAACGCCGAGCAGCAGATTGCCGTTGCCTTTGGCGGCGCAGAGCAGCATGGAAATAACATGGCTTGCAGACTTCCAGTTATCATCGTTCTTTACATAACACCAATTGTCGTTCAAGGTAAGACAGGCCTCCCATGGACACCATGGGCTAGGAGCAGACATATGCCCTTCCGGCGTGGTGAAATCGCCGGGCAGACCGTTGCGTCCGTTAAAGATTATCCATGGTTGTATTTCTGAAACCATTTTGTTCATCTCTTCTGCCATCCATCCTTTGGCGTTGAACGGCCACCAGCCGTCATACCAGAGAACATCGATCGGTCTGTATTTTGTAACCAGTTCCTTTATTCTGGCAAAGGTGAATGCAATAAATTTTTCATAGGCCTCCTTGCTTTCCAGTGCGGCGGAAGATGAAGGATTGCATGTCCAGTGGTTAAGGCTGTGGTAGAGATGCACCCGCAAGCCATGTTTTCTGGCGGCGGCAATCGTCTCCGCGACAAGATCGCGTCCACAAGCGGTTTTCGCTGTGCAGAAATCGCTCAATTCACTGTCATAGAGCATAAAGCCTTCGTGGTGCATCGTGGTCAGACAGATATAGCTCATGCCGGAGGCTTTGGCCAATGCACAGATTTTGTCGGCGTCAAAGTTTTCCGCCTTGAAAGAACTGGCCAGCCGCTTGTACTCGGCGATATCAATCAATTCCTTGTTCAGGCACCATTCGCCGCGTCCCAGCAGACTGTACAGCCCGTAATGGATGAACAATCCGTAATGGGAACCAACAAAATCCTGTAAATTTTCTTCTCGGCTTTTAAACATAATCAACCTTTCAACCATGACTACTATTCATTTCATTCCAAAACTAAAAGGTATCGCTATTGTGGTATTAGTCAAGTTTATGCCATGATTTATTCCGCGCGTTTCAGTTCTATTTCAAAACCATGAACTGCCTCAGCCAGTTCCGGATTTAGAAATGCCTGCAAAGTGTTGCGTTCTCCGGCGAAAACCCAGCGCCAGTCATGGCTTAACAGGTTTTTCGGTTCAGAGACGCTGCCGGTAACATTCCAGATCGCCGCCGGAATGAATCTGCCGCAATTATTTTCAGCTTCGAAATAAGTGAATCCCTGGCCTCCGTATTTCAGTGTCTCGACTTTCACTGCGACAGGTGTTTTTGCTTTGTCGATCACGAACATCCGGTTGTAGAAACAATCGGCTGCAACAGGTTCCTTGAAAACGCCTTGACCGATTTTTTCCCAGGTATCGTCTCCGGCATATTTGATAAAGATTCTCGTGGTCTGCGCCGAATACTGATCCGGCTGCATGAAATGTACTTTCAGGAAGCCATGTTTCGCCGCTAGTCCGGGTATTTCACGCATGTTCTTCAGATAGTTTTCATAAACGGTTACCATTTTGCACGGAGTGAGTCCCGGACGTATCCGCTGCCACATCGCAACGCGATCCTGTCCGACGACATCGATCCGGGCGATTACCGTCTGTAATTTTTCTGTCAAACACTGGATATCTGCATCACGTTTAAAGAACTCCGGCAGCAGTTTGTCCAATTCATAGCTGATTTGCTCTCCGCGCAGCGAAAGCACGATTTCCTCCAGAATATCGCGGGAGGCTGTCTTGACTTTGTCCAGATACCCTGGCAATACAGCCAGCAGCACATCCGTGAGACGAGCTCTGCCGTAGTCGCCATTATTTTCCCTTTCGGTCAGAAATGTGTTTAGATTAGTGCGGCGTTCCAGATAAAGGCCGTTGCTGCAAACCGCTTTTACGGACTGGAAAAATAGTTCGTCGGCAAATCCGAAAATACTGTTTATTGCATCTTGCATGACCTGTCCGTAATTCCCGCTGACGCCGGATTCCCATAAGCGTCCGGCATAAGCGATTGCAGGCATGCTTTGCAGCATGAACGATTCCGATTTCTCCCAGGTGGTCAGCCAGCCGCCCAGCGGCTGATGTTTTGCCCCGTAACCGGTGAAGCTTTCGACATTATGGATCGTGTAGTCAGCCGGACAGATCAGATAATCGAATCCGAGCCGGTCGTAATGCGCTAGCGAGTCGGCCACTGCCCGGTTATTGAAATGCCCTCTGGTCTTTTCCACGTCATCCTGATACTGCCAGCAGGCCATGATCATGTCGCGGGGTATCATCTCCAGCGCCTGCGGATAATATTCGAACATATCGTCCCAGACAATCATTCGCTTGCCCAGCTTATTAGCGACAATTTGATGAATTGCCAGCAGGTGTTTAGCGAAGATATCAGAACAGGTCTCGCCGTTTTGCAGTCTTGCCCGGCAGAGTTCGCAGCCGCCCATGTCCCAGTCTTCATCGCAGCCGGCATGAAAATACGGCGAAGGAAATATTGCGCTGACTTCGGAGAGATAGTTTTCCAGAAAATTTATAGTTCCAGACTGCGATGGGCAGAACGTCCAAAGAGTTTTATCGCCGAAGCGGCCATTATAATCGCCGCGTACTTCCGCCAGTCCGGTCAGCTCCGGATATCTGAGGAACCCTCCGACGTGACACAGCGTGGAAATGACCGGAATGACATCAATATTTCTGGTTCCGGCGTAGCTTACGATCTCACGCATTTGTTCCGTTGTATAACTTTCATTGTCCGCCGGGTATGGAAATGATGGCGTTCTGATCCGTCCTTCCAGATAAAGTGCCAGCGTGTTGTAGCCGTTGCTGGCGATGAAGTCGATAAAGCCTTTTATGAAATCTATGGTTTCCATCTGCCGGGCTAGATCGAGCTGGACGGCGCGAATTTTAAACGAAAAGTTTTTCATCATGATTAATTGTTAATGTTCCTGATTTTGTTCTGACTTTCCAGTCAATATTACGAATGCTTAAGCTGTTTAAAAATAATTTCCGGATTTTATGTGTGCGTGACTATTACCGGCATTAGCTCATCCGTACACACTGCCACCCCAATTCCTTCGGGAACAGTCAGGCGATAGCCATTGACCTTATCATATTCCGCGCTAATCGGGCCTGCAACGGTGGGGAATCTCACCTTCATCCGTTCCAGTTTTGCCGGAATCTGCGGAGCAACCTTTACGGTTTTCCAGCCTGGCGCAGCGGGCGTCAATCCCATCACATATCTTACCAGCAGATAGATGGGTGTTCCCCCGGCAGGATGACAGAAACTGGTGTTCCATTTCTGGTCTGGCGCCCAGGCTTCCAGAGGTGCTGTGGCTCCATGGCGCAGCATCTCGGCCCATGAATGATCGTCATGCGAAGTCAGGAGATCATAGGCCAATTCGTGCTGTCCCACCTGAAACAAGCCTTCAATAAAGTAGTGGGCTCCGTAGAGGCCGCAGGCCAGCCGTTTTTGCCGCATGAACTGGATTATCTCTGGTTGCGCTTCCTTGGGAACCAGTCCGAAGCGCAAGGCAAAACCGCTTGCATGAAGTGATTGGTGGCTGGAATTAGCGCCGTCACGGAAGAGTCTGGTTGCCGGATCCAGCAAATGGCCGATAAAGGCGGTGCGAAGCCGTTCTGCACGTGAGAGGATCGCGGCATTGTCCCGGCCCGCCAGACTCATCAGTCCGGCGCTACAGTTCAGCATCTCGTAGTAGAATGTATTGACGACCGTATTGACATCATTTTTGGTATTTTCGTAATCATAGCCGTCACGCAGATTGGCCGGCCAATCCACAAGTACCCATTTTTTGCGGTCCATTCCGGTCAAAAGACCGTTCTGGTCCTCCATGCCGACGAACCACTCCAGCAGCATTTTCAGGCCCGTATTTACCATTTCAATCGTAAACACTTTGTCTCCTGTCGTCCAGTAATAGTAGTGCAGCATGACCGGCCAGAGCAGCGACCACTCGGCCAGTTCCTGCCGGAAACTGCCGGGTGCGACTGCCAGCATGCCGGGATCAAAACGCTGAGTAAGCTGAAAATCCCGGATCGCCTTGCGAGTCAGCGCAGGATCGCCGGTGAGGATTAGCTGCGACAAGACTGTCATATAGGTGTCGCCGGTATACTGTCCCTTTTCGCGAGTGGGGCAGTCCACGAAAATGTCCTGGCTGCCCATCTGGATGCCGAGTTTGCTCATCTTCCAAATGTCGTTGAGCAGCGGCTCGGAGCAGTCGAATCCGGATGCTGCTTCGTCGAACGGATAATGCCTCACGTCCACCCAAACCTCCGGCTGTACCGAAGCATGATGAATCTCTATGTAGCGAAAACCGCGATAATCATAGAACTCTGCCACGTCCTCCCGACCGGAAAGTGTGATCTCATCCTCGTATTTGCAATTGCAGCGCAGTTCATGCCGGACGCTGCCATCAGAGTTCAATTCCTCGCCGTGGCGGACGAGGAGCACATGCCCCGCCGTTCCGTGCAGACGGATGCGGGTGTGCCCCGCAAGCTCCATTCCGAAATCGTAGAACCAGACGCCTTCGCCGCGCGATTCGATTTTTGCCGGTTCGGCGCGCCAATGAGCCAGAGGTGCGGCAACAGCCGGAATGAACACATGATCCTGCCGCCGGATTAATGGCGCTTCCCATGATGTATCGTCGAAGCCGGCTTCGCGCCAG
Organism: uncultured Lentisphaeria bacterium; assembly: GCA_903863035.1. Taxonomy (GTDB): domain Bacteria; phylum Verrucomicrobiota; class Lentisphaeria; order Victivallales; family Victivallaceae; genus CAIPAT01. Next base: position 5,714 of record CAIPAT010000329.1, on the reverse strand, counting down.
CCGGCAGGCTCAAGACGCAAATCCATGTTTTCATTGAACTGCGTGGAATAGCCCATAAGGTGGTTTGCGGAAAAGGTTGAAGATTGATGGCATTTCCAGTCCGGGCCGCTAAAGTGCCGGGTTTGCGAGCCATCGGCGAAAGTCAACTCCAGTACCATCAGGAAGCCGCTGCGGTTGTCGCCGCTGTTGAACGCGCGGCAGTAACAACCATGGTAATAAACGTGCGCTGCCAGGCTGTTGGGACCAAGCCGCAATTGCTCTGTGACCGGCAGTGTATAATAAGGATGCGCAAATGGATAGCCTGGCTCGGGCCCCTGTACGAAGAAATGTCCGTTAATATATAATTTGAATGTGTCATCGCCGGTAATGTGGAGTACTGCCCTTATCGGAAGCCGGTCAAGCACCACCTCCTTGCGGAAATAGGAGTGGACATTGTTCACCCCGATCAATGCTTGTGGCAGATCGTGAAATTTTTCGATGCAATCTCCAACTTGAGTATCCTTGAAACGCGGGTCCATTAGCCATGCGGCTGAAGCAATCAAGTCAGTATCCATCTGTTCGGCGTTTGCATTCATCCTGGTATTTCCTTGCATGTTCTATTGTTTCCATCTGTCGGGCCGGATTTATGTTGCGTGGTGCGAATTTTAAACGCAAAGTGTTTCATCATGATTAATTCTTAAAGTTCCAAATCTATATTTTAAAATAGCTACCACTGTATATAGGCTTTTGCTTGTTGTAACGCTGGCGGCAAGTCGGCGAAAACTTCGAACATCCTGTTAAAGTACGGCACTCTATTGGCCGAGAATTTGTTCATCGGATATGCCTCCAGGGCATCGGCGAAAAGCCTGCCGTTTTGTTGCGCTATCGCGTCAGCCATCAAAGTCTGATGTTCCGATAGCGAGGCAATCAATCCTTTGAAAGGGGACGGGATATATTGATTTTCAACCGGGATGATATTTCTGCCGTGCAGATCCATCGTATATTCAAGCGCCGCCTTGTCGGGAAAATCGCGAACCGCGCCGCGATTCGGATGACTGGCCGTAATCCGCATGGTTTCCAGTCCGGCCAGCGCCCGGATAATCGGAACGGATATTTCGCTGAAATCAACGCCGAATCTTGGATTCTTCGCTATATCCGGACTCCAGTCAGGCTCGCTGACTGAAGACGCAATTGAGATAAATTCGGCAAAGCGCTGTTCAACTCGTCGCAGGCTGTCGGCTACTATTGTATCCTGGTTAAAATTTTTCAACCGCCGCAACAGTAACTGCTGTTGTTTTTCCAGTCCCCATGACCACAGAATATGCGACATGCCGTCGCCTTCCGAAGAGAAAACCATCGTTCCAAACCGGCGGTAGATATCTACCAGTTTCTGCAATCCTTCGCGAATACGCTCACCGCAATCGTAAGAAGTAATCGGCATCGGCTGCCAGTCGGCGGTAAGTCGTTCGCACAATATTTCGTTCATATCCCGCCCCTGATATTCGCCGCGCAGAATGAACGAAAGGTGATTTACTCCGGCGGCAACCACGTTCCACTCACTTTCGTAACGGTCGCGGCCGCAAATGCGGGGCAAGTCCCAGCGATGATTGCCGAAACCGGCGCAAATTCCAAGCGCCTTGATTTTCGTGTAATTGGTCACGGCCGCGCTGAAAACCGGCACCGGGTTGGCGAAAATCAGCATCATGGCTTCAGGACAATACTTTTCCATTTTTCGGGCAAAGTTCATCACCATGTTTCCTGCCCGGGCGGCCAGGAAAGAGCCGTTGATCGAAAGCTGGTCGGAATGCAGATAGCCGTATTTGCACGAGGCCTGCAATGCCAGCGTATCGGAAGGTTCCCGTTCAATGGCGGTAGTCAGGTAAAACAAGTCAGCGCCATTCAGGGCGCGGTCGAGATCGCTCGTCCAGGCCACTTTGCAGTTGACATTTTTATATTCCGGACAACGCTTGATCAGCCTGCCGACCGCTTCCGCCCGTTCCAGTTTAAGGTCAACCAGTCTGATGCTGCCGCCGTCGAACACTTCCGGCGTCTGCAACAGCGCCCGTACAATCGGCAGTATTCGTAACGAACCGCCACCTAGAAATACTACATTCATTTTTGTTCTTTACTTTCATCTTTACTTATAAGTTTAAAAAGGAGAGGATTCATTGTATCCGCCCATATTTGATACCCTTTAGGGGTTATATGCAGGCCGTCACGGAATATTTCCTTGTTCATAGTGCCATCCTTTTCCAATAACTGCGGGCCGATGTCAAGAAAAAAGACGTGTTGATTGTCAGCATAGGCTGAGATCAAGTTATTTATTTCTTTAATCTTTGTCATAAAGGCTGCGCCGCCGCGCGGAAAAACTCCCAGCAACAGAATTTTACTTTCCGGCTGTTTTTGCCGTATAGTGTCGACAATCAACTTAATCCCTTCCGCAATCTGTACGGCAGACATCTCCACACGTCCGCCGCCCGTATGGGTATTGTTAACGCCGATTAGTAGAATAATCGCTTTGGGCGAAAAGCCTTCAAGTTGCTTGCCTTCGGTAATTCGCCAGAGCAGATTCTCGATTTTGTCAGCGGTTAAACCAAAATTAACGGCTTTGAGCGGCTTGTAGGTTTTATCCCATATTTCCAGTCCACCCGGGGCGTTTTTTCTTGTTTCAGGAAACGCCCAGAAATGTGTTATTGAATCCCCTAGAAATATAATATCTGTATTTGCCGCATCTATTTGTCCGATGCGTACCGCATTGCGCGTGCCAGCACAATAAACAACATCTTCTTTGCGTTCTTGTGGAACGCAGGCAGGATTGACTGCTGTTTTCTCTGATGTATCGTCAGATGCGGCATTGGCAGACCATTGACAAAATAGCGAGAGGCTTCCCAGCAACATTAATGACATTAGTGATTTCATTTGCTTATTCCTTTTTATACTTTTTATTTTTTTATGATACTAGTTAAAATTAAAGAGGATCGCTTTTACGGTGGAGCACCGGCAGGAACAATTCATCTTCCGAAGAAACAGGTTTCCCATCAGTATCCAATTCGTATTCGCAGATTACCATGGCCCAATATTGAAAGTTTGGAACCTCGACATTAATTACCGGTTTGGCAGGGTTCTCCACCTCGACAGGAGTAAGCTGTATTTTCCATTCCGGACTCAGAACGTAGTATTTTGCCTTCTTGCTATTTACGCCCAGCGGAGTACGAACACTTACCACTGTTTTATCTGTGACCCAGGAAGGCGCGGACGTGCTATTTACATTAACCTGATCGCTGACAGGAGTGTTAATCAGATGGACTACCGTGATTAACTTTTTGTCCTGGAACAGGTCGTAGCAGAATTTATCATAGATGATCGGGAATGGCGCGGTGGTTGAAACGGAAATTCTTTGCAGCGGTTTGCTGACATTAAATCTGTAAAGCGCAGGGTTGAATAAATATTTGTTGAAGCGGAGTGCAAATCTGGTATACTCGCATGGAAACAGACCAACGGTAGGATTATTCGGCGATTTATACCATGGATTAACCGCGAACAGTCTGGCCCCAGCCGCAAAGTGAAAAGCAAATACTTGTTTAAGAAACGGTTCGCTGCGCCCCATGCCGAAATCCCCGCGATAGAGATAGCCGCCAAGTGTATGTATTAGATCGGAAGAATATACCAGATCATTGACGATTGAGCTCCATTTTTGATTATATGATATATATGGTCTGCCATCTTTATTTGTGTGAAAATGCCTTTCCTGAAGCAGTATATTCCCTGTCGCTATTTCTCTGAACATGGAAGGAAACTGTGTGTTGAAGGTTAATTCCTCCGGAGTACCTGCGCATATATTGTATCCGCATAACAAGTCTTTCTTTTCTTTGTCCATCCTCTGAGTGATGTATTTTACAATATTGGTATTGGCGTTGTCCGGCTCGGTTAATATGATCGGTTTGCCCTTACTGTCATACGGGTATGCGGCAGGTTGTCCATTGCAACGCGATACCCAATCGTTTATTGGAGTATAAAACAAGCCAGGATGCCCGTCCCATCTGATTCCATCGAAGTTGAACCGTTTTATTATCTCTGAATATGAGTCAATTCCTTCGTCCAGGCAGGCTTTATTCAAGATGTTGGCATAGCACCTGAATGCAGCTCCTTTTTTGTTGATTTTGCCGTCTGGAGTCCGGTACAACAGATAATCAGGATGACTTTCTGCATATTCCTCGCCGATTTTTCCGGAGAAGCATGGTTGAGCATAAGTGTAAACCTTTATTCCATGAGCATGCGCATATTCAATAAAGGCTTTTACCGACTGAACACTGGCAGGAAAATTCCCTTGCCCGGCATTCCATGCCTCTGTTTGCGGATTTACATTCTTTCCCCATAAATCAGGAGTCCAAGAGAATAATTCAACGATGGAAATACCTGAATCGGCGAACTCCTTCGCCTTTTCTTTTAAATATTTAAGATTCTTCTCCGAGCCGCCTCCCAGAGTATGCAATGTGCCCATTGTCGATGAAGCCATCGGCAGATTATCGCTGACGGTAAAAGTATATTTATCCGAAGCAGTTAACTTGCCATTTTCCCAAAGCTCGGCGACTCCATTAGCTCCCCATAAATTCTCTTTCGGAGTCCATTTCAGCAGTATGTCCTGTTTAATATTTGGTTTCAATGAAATTTCTTTTTCTGTCACAAGTGCTCTATCGGAAATATTGTATTCAACAAAGACTTTTAACTGCCCGGTAAAATCATCATTACTGTGGCATGCGACTTTAAAGACTTGTTCTTCATTAGCTTTCAAAGCGATTTTGTCCGCATTAATCTTTATCTCTGCCGAGCTTGCTGCAAAAGACATAAAGGCAATGCAAAGAATAAGCATGTATCTATTGTTTTTCATCATGATTCCTTTTATTTTTTTATTAGTAACTTACCTGATTTACCACGGAGTAGTTTGCACAACAGATAGCCCGCCTGCATCGGGGAATGTGCCGTTCGCCCGACTTCCAACGTGTCCGTCAATAAAGAGCATATTAGTGGATCCTAAATGCTCATAGCTGAATCCCTTGTTGGTCGTGGTGTCATCTGATGTCCTTAGTGGAAAGATTTCAACGCTTGCCCGTGCTATGTCAACGGTGTAATATGTAACGGTGTATTTATCGGCCAGAAGGAAATGCTGGCTTGGATTTTTGAAACTGCTGATTTTACGATTTTTATCCCATAATGGCGAAAATGCTCTTGCGTTATAACCATAAGTAGTAGCAGAACCAGGTTGAGTTTTACCTAACATATTGGCAATGCCATTAACAAATTTGAAGTTAGTCGGGCAGATCATTATATCAAGTGGTTCGCCTTTGTTGGTATTCACCATCCATTTTATGCCATAGAGTGCAGTCTTGGGGGAGCTGGCTCGCAGTACACTGTACCATGTGTCACTCGCAGTAACGTTGGCTGATTTTTTCAGCATTGTATCATTATTATCAGAGGCGTACAGTTGAAAGACAGTTCCGAGCTGCTTCAAATTACCGGCGCATTTTATCGCCTCGCTACGCAATCTAGCCTTGTTCAGCGCTGGCAGCAGCATTGAGGCCAGTATTGCGATAATAGCGATCACCACGAGGAGTTCGATTAAAGTAAAACCTCTAAGCATCAACGAGTTGCGACTTATCGGCTCTGCCTCATCGACCAAACCGTGCGTGCGGTTTTCCCTCACACGGCTTTCCCCCTGTTCTTCTTCGTTTAGCATT
>CAIPAT010000328.1 GCA_903863035.1 uncultured Lentisphaeria bacterium | reverse complement strand
CTTTGCGTCTTTTGCGCCTTTGCGTTAAATCATCCCCTGTATTCTCTTCATTAACTTCATGTCCTTCATGGTGAAGCTGGATTTTTGGATTTCTTTTCGTGTTTTTTCGTGCTTTTCGTGGTTAAAGTGTATTTAATTGTTTCTTTTGGTTGCGGCTATGCCGCGCTAAGTTCTTCATGGTGAAGTGTATTTGTTCTTTTTCGTGTCCTGCTAACTCTCGGGTTAGTCCCGCGACTGCGGGATGTCTCTGGGGTTAAAGTCCCGGCGCAGCCGGTTAAGTTCAGCGTAAATCCTGTTTAACCCTCCGTGGCGGCTATTGCGCCATGTGCGTCACGTGATTTTGAACTTGCAGCGGTTACCACAGCGCGCTCAAAATCACAGTACATCCACGGCACACTGGCTCGACGGCTTTTTGCAGGTTGGAAAGCCATCCGGGAAGTGCAATTACATTTTTATTTTTCTTCCGGTCCGGATAAAAGCGGTAATCGCCTGTGGAACAGCCATTAGCTCCTGAATATTGACGGGCAGCGGTAAAATGTTAATTTTCAGGTTAAATTATCGTAAAGCCGAGAATTATTACAGTTTATAATTGTAATTGTCCTGTTTTCTTATAATATTTTTTTCAAAAATCGCTTGACCGGGGATTGACATTTGGCCGTTTATCAATATAATACTGCCTGTAAATAAATATAGTATTACTATTTATGTATAACAATTAAGGAGAGTGAATATGGGAACGATCTGTCCATACTGTAATATTGAAGTAAGTGAAAGTTCTATCGAAGCTGAAGACGGGTGCTGCCCGGAGTGCGGAGCCATTATCAGCGTCAATACTATTTTCTCTGATCCTGACAGCGCGTCATTTGACGAAGATGGTGACATCGATATTGACGAAGAGTTCAATGCTCCTGATTTCGGCGATGATCTGGACACTCAGGGATTCGGCGGCGATGAGTTTGACGATGAATTTAAAGAAGCTTTCGGTGAAGGTTTTGAAGATGAAGAATTCCAGGATGAGGATTTTTCTTTTGAAGAGTTCAACGAAAAAGGCTTTGGCGACGACAACAACAACGACAATTATTAAGCCGTTTGTCTCGTTGGATTATTCAGCCGGGATTTGATTCCCGGCTTTTTTTTGCATCTGATATGGTTTTATGTTCAAAAAAAAGCAGATGTTAATTTTGAGTTTTGCAAGTAATGATTATATTATACTCTGCACGGCTGAAAATTTAAGCTTGGACGAGCAGGATTGTGGATTGGATTTTTTCGATCGGACTGACAGGAGATACCCGCATCGCCTGAATGAGGATCGGAAAAAACGGACGCAGGACGTTCGTCCCGCAGTTGCGGGATTGCGATCTTTCGAGTTAGGATTCGCACTCTTCAAGGCCTTCGATACCCCGGTATCGGCAGCCTTTCAGAATACGAACCAATTCTCAAAATCTTCGCAATCCATGTTAATTTTTCAGCCGCGCAGAGTATAACCGCAGTATCTTGTGTATTGAAACTCTTGAATAACGGAGTATAAATGCGATCCCTGAAATTAGGTGTTGCCGGCATGCGCGGAGTTATCGGCTCCGGTCTTTCTCCTGCCAGACTCATTGATTTTGCGTCCGCTTTCGGAACGTTCCTCAACGGCGGCAAAGTGATCGTTGCGAGAGATACCAGAATATCCTCGGACATGGTCAGCCACGCCGTTTTTTCCGCTTTATTGAGCTGCGGTTGTCAGGTTTACGATGCCGGAATTACTTCCGCTCCGCAATTGCATTTCATGGTCCCCCATCTGAAAGCTGACGGGGCACTGCTGCTGGGGGCCGGACATCAGGGGGCGGGATGGAACGCGATTATCCCGCTTGCGGCAAACGGCGCTTATTTCAACAGCATTCAAATTCAGGAAATGCTGGATATTTATCACAGTCACCGCTATCAGTCGATGAATTGGGACAAGATCGGCAAAGTTCATCCGATACCGCCTGATTCCGGTGATCAGTATCTTGATGCGTTGTGTTCGAAAGTTGATGTTGAAGCAATCAGCCGGGCCGGATTTACGGTGGTGGCGGATTTCTGCAACGGCACCGGTTCGGTTATTGCTGAAAAATTTGCATCCCGGCTTGGGATCAAAATGATTGCCATTAATAATTTGCTCTCAGGGATTTTGCCGCATGAGCCGGAACCGCGTCCGCGCAGCGGTTTTCAGGTGCAGTCTCTAATGGCGCCGCTGAAAGCTGACTGCGGGCTGGTCTTCAATACGGACATGAGCCGGCTGGAGGTAGTAACTGATACGGGTGAAACACTTTCTGAAGAATATACATTTCCGTTGATCGCCGACTATGTGTTGTCGAGAAATCCCGGACAGCATACTGTTGTAACCAATCTATGTTCGACTAAGACTCTGGACGACATTGTGGCAAAATATGGCTGTGAACTGGAAAAAACCAGAGTCGGGCAGGCGAATATGATTGACAAAATGGCTGAAACCGGGGCAATCATGGCCGGTGAGGGCAGCGGCAGTGTCGCAATCAAAGGCTGGGTAAACGGTTTTGACGGTTTTATGGCGGCGGCCATGCTGTTAGAGTCAATGGCTCTCAGAAAAATGTCCGTATCCGGATTAGCTGCCGCGCTGCCCAGATATTTTATCGTGAAGAAAGTAATCAACTGCCCGTCCTCCCATGCCTATGCGGTGATCCGCAGTCTAAAAAAACATTTCCCCGATGCTAAAATCAATGAAGATGACGGTTTGCGTTTTGATTGGCGGGACGGGTGGATAAGTCTGCGTGCGGCCGCTACCGAGCCGGTAATCAGGATGATCGCTGAATATAAAAACCGGGAAATGGCGATTGACCGCGCACTTTATGTCCGCGGCCTGGTTGAAAGGCTGGTGGCGTCATGATCAATTTAAGAAAAACCCTGAAAGTAGGCGTCAGCGGAGTAAGAGGCATTGTCGGCGAATCGCTCACGCCGCTGCTGGTTGCCGCCTTTGCCTCTTCATTCGGCAGATATGTCGGCGGGGGCAGGGTGGTTATCGGGCGCGATACCAGGCCTTCCGGGGAAATGCTGGAACACGCGGTGGTCGCCGGACTGCTGGCGGTCGGCTGTCAGCCCGTTATCCTGGGGATTGCTCCCACTCCTACAGTTCAAATGATAGTTGAAGAAATCAGCGCCAATGGCGGTATTGCTATTACCGCCAGCCACAATCCGGTGGAGTGGAATGCTTTGAAATTTATCGGGCCGAAAGGGATGTTCCTGGACAGCAGCGAAGCCGATGAACTGCTGGATATTTATAATCAGCAGGATCTGAACTATGCTGAGGAACAGGACTACCGCGATGTCCGTCAGATGCCGGATGCGTTTGAAATTCATCAAAAGAAAATTTTTGACCATATTGATGTCCGGGCCATTCGCGCCAGGAAGTTTAAAGTAGCGGTAGACTGCTGTAACGGGGTCGGCGCGGTGTTTACCAGGCCGTTTCTGGAAGCGATGGGCTGCGAAGTTGTGACTATTTTCGACCGCCCCGACGGTATCTTCGAGCGCCCCCCGGAGCCGATTGCGGAAAATCTCAGCGCCTTGGAGGAGTTTGTGAAAACTACCGGCGCTGATATCGGTTTTGCCCATGACCCTGACGGGGATCGTATGGCAATCGTGGATAATCAGGGCAGGGCGATCGGCGAACAATACACACTGGTGCTGGCTGCCGATCATGTGCTGTCGGAGAATCCCGGCATTGTCGCAGCCAACATCCAGACGACCAGGGCATTGGAGGACGTCGCGGCTTCATACGGCTGTGAAGTGGCTTACACCAAGGTCGGCGAAATCTATGTCGTTGAAAAAATGGTTGAACTCGATGCCGAAATCGGCGGCGAAGGCAACAGCGGCGGCGTTATCTGGCGTAGAATCCACCCGGGACGGGACAGTTACGTCGCGATGGCCCTGATTCTGGAAATGCTGGCCGTCAGCGGACAGCCGCTGAATGAAATTGTCCAGAGTCTGCCGCGATACTGCAACCGCACTAAAAAGTTCCAGTGTCCTGCTTTCGCTGCCCGCGAAATTGTCAGGCACTTCTGCCGGAAGTACGAGGATCAGAACCCGATCCTGCTTGATGGACTCAGAATCAGAATGAATAAATCATGGATACTGATTCGTCCGTCGAATACGGAGCCGGTGCTCAGGCTTACCGCCGAGTCGGCTGATGAAAAAGAAGTCAGCGCGCTGCTGGAACAGTTCTCCAGGGAAATATCCGAGCTGCTGCAGCAGTTCACGGGATAGCTTATCAAGCTGGAAGCTTGAGTTACTTTGAGTACCGGCAAACACAAAAGCATCCGGGAGAATCGCGAAGATGTAAAGGTTATTTTTGAACAGCTGCTAAGTCCTTCAGACTGTGATAATTATTAAATATAAAGAAAGGTTTCCGGTACAGATAATGAAAGGTTCTCCTGAGTTCTATTTTTTTGATATGGACCATACCCTTATTGACAATGATTGTGACGTCTCCTGGAAAGATTTTATGGTGGCGGAAAACCTCGCCCCGCGGGAGGCACTGAAAATCGCCGCCGACTTTTACCAGAACTATCTCGAAGGCCGTCTTGATCCTGATGCCTTCACACTTTTTCAACTCAATGAATTTATCGGGCGTACTGAGGCGGAAATATCGATGCTGTGCAAGAAACATTTCGAGGTCATGGTAAAATCCAGGATCTATCCTGATGCGGAAATGCTGGTCAGAAAAACCATTGCCGCAGGTCATCTGGTGGTTCTGCTGACCGCCACCAACCGGATTATCGCCAAACCCCTGGCGGATTATTTCGGCATTGACCGGATCGTTGCCACTGAGCTGGAAACCGATGACGGCGGACACTATACCGGCAAATTCACCGGAGTATATGCCGCCGCCAAAGGCAAAGTCACCCTGGCTGAAAAATTCTGTCGCGATAACGGTCTGTCCTTGAACAATGCCGCATATTACGGCGATAGCATCAATGACCGTTTCATTCTGGATGCTGTAGGTTTTCCGTTTGCAGTCAACCCCGATTCCGACTTGAAAAAACTGGCCATGGAAAAAGGCTGGGAAATTTTACATTTCGGAAAATAATGGACATCCGTCTGTTTTAAGAAGGATAATGTCAGCGTGATTACGCTTTCTTAATGATGCCTGTATATTGATTGCGGAAAAAGACAGCCGCAAGACGCTCGTCCCGCAATTGCGTGATTGCGATCTTTCGAGTTTGGATCCGCACTCTTTGAGGCCTTCGATACCCCGGTATCGGCAGCCTCTCAGAATACGAACCAATTCTCAAAATCTTCGTAATCTATTTTAAATTTTCAGTCGTGCAGAGTATACCTTCACCATCTTCCCGTGATTTAATTAAAGCATCACTTTTTCACTTCGTTGACTAACTGCATGAACCGTTTGCCGTATTCGACGTAGTTGCTGTATTTGATTTGCTCGTCCGGCATTTCTTTTGTTTGCTCATGATGCACGACTGCCAGATGCGGTTCGATGGAAAAACCGCCGTCGTAGCCGCGTTTGAACAGGTCTGCAATGATTTGTTTTACATCCCCGGAACCTTCTGCGGCAAAGGTGAAGCGCACCGGCGGACGAATTTCGCCCTTGTCCTCAATGACTACGCAATCCTTGATATGCATATAGACAACAAATTCTTTCACGTTATCATAGAATTCCCATGCGCTCTGGGTTGGGTAGGGCGGGGTGCCGATGCGTCTGCGGGTAAATACCGGATTACCGGTGTCGAACAGCAACTTGAATGCCGGCGATTTGACGTTATCCAGCAGTTTCAGCGTGTGCAGATAGCTCATGCCGCCGTAATTCATGCAATTTTCATGCAGATAAACAATTCCGGCGTCTTCGCACATTTTTACCAGATGGTTTATTTTGTCAAAAATAATTTTTTCCAGTTCCGGACTGTCCGGCTGTTCGTCCTGCGGAACAGCGAAGCTCATGCCGCGCAGCAGTTTTGTTCCCAGCCGCTGCATCCTCGGGATTGCCCGCTGCAATTCCGCGATGCTGTTCTGAAAATCTTCTTCCTTGCGTGGTTGTTTCTGCCAGTTGGCGATGGCGCTGCCGAAACAGTTGATCCCGACTCCGGCGGCGTTCAATTTGCCGCAAACTTCCTCGAATTTATCATCGGAAATATCGGTGATATTCTGACCGTTGATATTTCTGGATTCGATATATTTCCAGCCTAGTTCTTTAGTTGCTTTTATTTGCAGATCAATATCCTGCGATGCCTCATCGGCGAATCCGGTATAATACATTTGTGTATCTCCAAAGTTTATCGTGAGTAATACCTGCTATTACAATAATATCAAAAAGCTGTTTTGGTATAAGCGATATCGCAGAAAATGTAAATTAACTTGTTTACTTGCCTGGGAAAATGCAATTGATGCTATGGAGCCGTAAAAAAATAACCTTTACATCTTCGCGCTTCTCCCGAATGCCTTTGTGTTTGCCGGTTCGTTACATACCTTCAGGTATGCGCCTTACCGGCAATTCCCAAAATCACTTCGGGATATTTCGCGGGACTTGTCAAGTTTATTTCTTGACAGCTCCT
>CAIPAT010000327.1 GCA_903863035.1 uncultured Lentisphaeria bacterium | reverse complement strand
GAATTAACGGTTCCACGCGACCCCAAAACGCATCAGAAACTTCCCATGATTTGATCTTTGCCATTATGTACTTCCTTTTAGAAGAATAAAATGACACAAATTTTTAATATTTCAACTGTTATTTACGGATAAGCTCTAAGTATTCTGGAGATAGACAACTGGAATACGGAGACGCCTGGCATCTCGGCGATTATTCCGGTACTGAGGTTTATATCACTTACCAAATTGCGCCTGCAATACTTACCGACACCATAAGTTCGCTTTACCTTTCGCACCAGAAACCGTTCATCCTGATGGTGCCGACAGTGAAAAACATAACCCCGGAAATACAGCAGTTCATGGCAAAAAATAACTCCATCTTGTTATCCATGGCAGATGAATTAACACTGCAACCGGATGGTTCATTCAAACCAATACGCAATATCCTGTAAATTTAAACAAATCCATAAATCAAAATCCTATTTCTCGCACAAAGACGCAAAGCCGCAAAGGAAATCCTTTTTACCATGAAGGTCTTGAAGAACATGAAGATAATACATGAGTCAGCGAATGAATGCGGATACACCGCATTCATTCGCTGACTCCGGTTTTCCATTTTTGTCTTCGTGCGAGATACTTCCCCCGTTCCATCGTTCCCGGTTTTCATGATTTCTAACTTTCAATTTTCAACTTTCAATTTTCAATTGTTTTTACTATTAGTGATTTTTTCAATAGAAATGGAGAATCATGCTAAAATAATACTGTAAAACGATTTTTTAAAATCACGGCTGACACGGCTTAAAATGCATGTTTTAACGCCAATTTAACATGACTTGTTCGTTACAGGCGTGGATTAACAGGATTAGAGACTGGTCAGCGAATGTTTGCGCTTCACACCAATATTGGCTGAATAGTTTAAAATACAACTGTTTATAGTAAAGATACAACTCCGGACAGTTGCTTTTAATGACTGCTCACCATATAATTATACTAGCGAATGCGATCACGTATTTTTACGGTTAATTCAGTAAAATGGAAAAGTTATGAATTTATCAAATTTTAAAGGTGTTTATTCCGCTACATTTACCCCATATGATAAGCATGGTCGAGTGGATATTGAAATGCAAGGCAGGATAATTGATTTTCAATTGCGGAATGGAATCAAAGGACTTTTTGTCTGCGGCAGTACCGGCGAGGGGCCGATGCTGGATGAGTCAGAAAGGATTCTCGTTGCTGAAAATGCAATAAAATGCAGTAAAGGAAGAGGCACAACAATAATTCATGTGGGACATATCTCCGCCGATGTTGCTAAGAAGTTATCTCGCAAAGCCTGTGAGCATGGCGCCGACGCCGTTTCGTCTATCCAGCCATATTATTATCATTTTTCAGAGGAAATTGAAGCAAGATATTATCAGGATCTTGCAGAATCGGCCGATATTCCGATGATCGTTTCTATTTATCCTAAAGCCGCCGGACAGGAGATATCCGGAAAACATGTACTTAACCTGCTCAGTTTCAAGAATGTGATTGGCGCAAAATATACCGGTTACGATTATTATACGATAAGCAGTATTTTTAAGCGGGTCCCGGAAAACAAGCTTCTCCTAAGCGGCGCCGATGAAATGATGATGACCGGCCTGATTTATGGTTCAAATGGTTCAATTGGCACATTCCAGAATATGATTCCGCGACCGTTTGTCAAGTTGTATGAATCGTTCAATGGAGGGGAAATGGATAAAATGCGGCAAATGCAATCCAGGATCAACGATTTGATTTATTTTGTACTTAGCAAATCGGACATGTCCTATTTTAAGGCTGCTATGCGCTATGCCGGTTTTGATTGCGGATATGCCAGGTCTCCATTCAAGCAGCTGACAGAGAATGAATATTCATTATTTGCACAGGAGCTGGAGCAATTTGATGATCTTTTTGCCATGTCGAAGCAATAAACTCCCGGCGTAATTAAACGAAGGAATTAGAAATATGCGAATAGACGCACATGCTCATGGAATTCATGCAGAACTCAATGAAAATAATAAACGTATTCCGCCAATCATGTCCTCGTGGCGAAATACCGATATTACTCCTGCGGAACATATTCTGCAACACAATGAGCGCGGCATTGAGAAGGTGCTGCTGCTCGATCCGCCGGAAATTGCGTTTGAGCTGAAAAAGGTCTTCGGCGATTTCGTACTTCCGTGTCCGCAGATAAAGATCGACGAGAGTTCCCCTGATGAAGTGGCCTCACTTTTAGAGCGCGGGGCATGCGGGATCAAATTCATCGCTCCGATGCGTCCTTACGGGGATGACAGTTATCTGCCGATATATGAAGTCATCAGGGACTGCCGGGCGCTGGCGGTATTTCATACCGGGTTTCTCGTGCATGAGTTTTTTGATCCGGGCGGTGTTCTGGCCCGTCCTTCGTGGATAAACATGAATTATATGCGCCCGTCAGAACTGGACCGCATAAATCGTGCATTTCCGGATCTCAAAATTTTAATTGCGCATTTCGGTAATCCCTGGTGGGATGAAGCCTGGTCGATGATCAAAAGCAATAAAAGCATTTATGCAGATATGTCGGGAGGAAGCGCATATAAGAAGTCGATGAACATGTGGAAGGAAATGTTTGCCCCCAACGGAATCCTGGATACAAAAACCGTATCCAAATTGTGTTACGGCGCCGATGATTCAATGTTCAGTCCCGGTTATTTCGGATATCAGAACTTTCTGAAGTTCTATGACGACTTGTACGAAGCGCTTCAACTGCCGGAGGAAATACGCCGGATGATTGACCGGGAAAACGTGCTGATGCTGACTGAAAGGAAATAGACTTGATGCAAAAGAAAAAAGCGATATGGTGGTTCTTTCCGGCCTTGCTGGAACCCAGTGACGGGCCATGGGGGCGGTTGAGCGACTTCGGTCATGATCCGGTACTCACCTGGAAGGCCATTATAGACTGGGCGGCACGGCTGAATGTTGACCGTCTGATTACTGGAATAGAACCTTATTCCAGCGACCGGGTATATAACCAGTGGGGCTTTCACTATGTATGTTACTTTCCCGATGATCCGTCCGCCCGCTGTTTTGATGACGGCGCCATTCGGCGGAATATTGCGACTGTCCGGGAGATTTGCGCATACGGGCGTGAAAAAAATGTCCGCATGATGTTTCACCATTACAATCTGATGGCGCCGGAGCGATGGGTGCAGGCGCATCCTGGACTTCAGGCAAAATACGATGCCATTCATGATCCGGTATGGGGGCATAATTTCCGCAATGACCGGATGGGGAACCTGGTGTCGAATGTCTGCTGGAGCGACCCGGACTACAAGGCTTTTCTCCAGCGCTGCTGGCAGGAAGTTTTTACCAATATCCCGGAAATGTCAGGCGCGATGATTACCGCCGGAGAATTCAACCACTGCGGATGTGAGCAGTGTACCGGCGGTGCTGCCTCTCATATTTTCCAGACTCAGGATAGTGAAGAAGCTGCCGCCGCGAAGAAGCTGCGCGATGAAAAACGCGGCAATATGTGCGTTGACCTTATCCAGACGTTCACCGGCGCCATGAATAAACTCGGTAAAGAGCCTATCGTGCGGACCTGGGTCATGAGCGGCTGGGTAAAGCGGCTGCCGCAGGGTATAGACTACGTCACTAAATACTCGCTTTTTGACGCCTGCCGGGGCGGCCCTGACCCGGTCATTCATGACTGGCTGGCAGCCGGGCATAAAATGTGGGAAAGCGTCGCCATTGAAGCTGAGAACTGCGGTCCGGTGCTATGGCACGATGAGGATTGGTGTAAAGTTACCGGCGAGATCAACAATGCGCTTGACATCCAGGGTTGTATTATTCATATAAACACTCAGTGGGGACATACCGGACATATCGGTTCATTCACTTCCTCACGTAATATCACCCGTCTGCTTGAGACGTTATCACCTGCGGCAAACCCCGGATCCTCTTTGCAGGAATTCTGTAATTTCTTCGGGAACGAAGCCGGATCGCAGATTCATCAAGCCGTTAAACTTATCGCGACATTTCCGCTGCACATGACCAGTATTGTACATCTGGCGCGCGAAGGATTCTCCTATGGCATGCCGCCGTGGTTTGATGGAAACTGGCGCTGGCCGGGAGTGCTGGGCAGTCCGCGTTATCAGCCGGAACCATGGGCGAATCCAGACGGACTGACTACTATTTATGAACTTATCCAGGCGGTGACGGCCAATCCTGAGAGTTATCTTGAACTTATTGATGCTCCGGCGGTAAGCGCGATCAGCCGCTGTGACGAGATTGCCGGATGGTGCCGGGAAGCTTGTACGATTCTCAACGCCTGTCCGGCTCCGCATTCAGCTTATGCCTCAAGTGAACTTCGCGCCCTGATCGCCGGGGCTCATATCGCCGAACATGCGGCATGTGAACATGCGGCTGTTTTACGTGCCCGCGTGGCTTGGGAAGTAGTGAAAATTTCCGCTGTTAATGCGTCACTGGCCGGTACTGCGCGGGCTGTGGCGGTAAAATGGTATGAAAGGGCTGTTGAAGCACTGAATCGTCAAATCCCATGGGGACTGGAACTTGCCAGGATCTATCCTGATGTAATCAACCATGTGTCAGAATCCCATGAAACATTCAACCGGCTCCCCATGGCTACCCGGTTGCGCATCCGCCGTGACGAACTCCAGCGGATCAAGACCGTCGAAGGACCTGACTGGCTGGAAAAGATGATGGTCAATTTCTGGGAGCATCTGCCGCATACTATTGGCAGCAACGGCCAGCAATAATAAACATATTGGGATGAAGGAGATAGTCATGGCGACTGGAAGTTTAAATCTTAAAACAAATTGGGGGCCATTTTCTTCCACTTATCTGGGGATTTCGCATATTCTCGATGCCGCGCGAGGCACAATGGCCGAGATAGCATTGTTTGCCGGGCGGCGCAATCCAGAATCTCTCATTATTCCTGACACTACTTTTGATTATGTGCAAAGCATGGCGGATGGCGACCGCCGGACAACAGTTAGCGCGATGCCGGAAAAAGTGTCTCCGGATTATTCATCATACTCGCTGCGATATTTTCTTGACCCCGATGGCGATACGGCGTCAGCCTGTTTTACAGTTGAATCTGACGAGCGAATGTGCTGCGAGATTACCTTTGACAACACCTCTGATGAACAAAGAGAGTATCACTATGGGCTTGGTCTGCTGGTAGCCGATCCGCGGAAAAAAGTCCGCTTGCAGAAACGGCTGCAGCCGTGGTGGATACCTGCACGAAATTACACCAGCATTGAAGCTTATCAGAAGACGTTCGGTCTGGGTTGCAGGCAATGCCTGACAAGGGTTTTCTGCTGGGGGGTGGAAAATGAAGTCCTGGCGCAGGCATTCGGCGGCTGGAATGGAGACAGGGTTACATACCGGACGACATTGCCGGAGCCTTTGCAAAATGGCTATATTTATTTCAGATATATAAAATACGGTGTTCTCAACCACCGATGGGAACTGCTGATTAACGGACAGTCCACTATTTTCAGTTTTCCGCAAACCCGGGCAATTCCTGGCGGCGGCTGGGGGAAAAACCGCGATGCGTACAACGAATGGCGGTTGCTCAGAATCCCCGTCGGGCGTGTGACCGGAACCGATATCACCTTAGAACTTCGACCGGTTGATGCGCCCGGCAACGACATGGCGAGAATATGGCTTGATGGAATGCTGTTCAGCGAAGGACTGACCACTGGCGATGAAGGGACTGACGAGCTTCTGCCGACAACGCTGATCGATGAACCGTTGTGCGAAAATGGCCGTGTTGAACTGGAAACATCAGCCGGATCATCATCCACATTCAAAATCGTTATCCAGGACGACCCTGTACGCCGTGTGACAGTCATTACGGGGGATGGAATGCAAATACAGGCGCAAAACGGAAACGGCTCATTTCTGGGCAGTCTGCGCAAGCGGTTCAGTCTGCCGGCTTCCCGCATGGAACGCGATTCAAATGCAGGTCAGTGGGGATCCGTGGACATCGCCCCGGTTATTGTTCCTGCCAGGTCACAACGGACTCTGTGCTTCAAGGTTGTATTTGATGCGGAGCCAGCGAATAAGGCGGCAGCCGGGAAGTTCAGCGCTGCCGGTGTGATCCCGCCGTGCGGACCTTATGCGGAAATGATTGCACATCTTAGAGACATATTGCTGTTCAATGTCAATTATCCTCTGAATCTGTCCGGCTTCCCGTCGCCTTTCTACGTGCCGGCAAAATACTTTCCGATTCCATATTCCTGGGACGGCGGATTTATTGCAGCTGGAATGAGCACTTTCGTTCCGGATATTGCCATGCAGCAGGCCTGTTATTTCATGGCGGATGCTGAATATGATTTTCCATGTTTGTTCTGCGGTTCGCCAGTACCTACACCACTGTATGCACTTTGGGACGTATATCAGGCAACGCAGGACTTGTCAATTCTTTCCCGCGCCTATGCCGGAGCAAAACGGATGTACGACTTCTACCTGGGGCGCACGCCGGGAAGCGCAGTCAACGCCGCCGGCGACGGGATGCTGAGCACTTATGCGTATTACTATAACCTGGGTATTGATGACCATCCAATCCAGCGGATGGCCGAAAAGGAGCAGCTTACAAGCAAAGGCCTTTATTCAATCATCCTCATGCCGCAGATGCTGCGCATTGCACGCATCATGCGCAATATTGCCAGGCTGCTGAAATACGAAATAGATGCTGAACAGTATCATCAGGATGCCGACTTGCTCAGCGGCATCATTGACAATCGCATGTGGGACGAGAAGAGCGGGCTTTACGGCTGGCTGTGCCAGACAGACGGCGGTATAAAGCCGGTAATCCTGGACGGCTGTGCAGGTGATCGTTCGGCATGCGCCTTTCTGCCGCTTTTTGCCGGGCAGACTGCACACAAAGACAGGCTGATCAGGCAGATGATGGATCCGTCACGTTTCCTTACGCAGTTCGGAATTTCTTCCGTCGATATGAGCGCTCCATCCTACAGTCCGCATGGTTACTGGAATGGCGGAATCTGGCCGGTGCTGCAATGGTATATCTGGCGGGGATTACTGGAATCCGGCGAGCCAGTCCTGGCGAGACAGGTGGCTGAATCAATTCTAAGTACATGGCAGAATTTTTTTGAAAGAGAGCACTATTTTGGCGAACACTTTATGATCGCACCGGAACAGATGAACGGCGCACCGAACTTCGGAGGGTTGAGTGCCGTGCTGCTTCCGATTCATGCCGCTTATTTTACCGCTTACCAGGTTACTGCATGCTACGATGTCATCGTTCTGAAAAAATCTGCGGATTATAAAACCGATACACTGTCTCTTTTGCTCAGCGCGCCTTTTCTGTCATCGGCATCGTATGATCTGCTGGTTAACATGGGCAACGGCGGTACTCGATATGAGTGTATCGTCAATGGGAAACTGTACGGCGAGTTTGTTTCTGACGAATACGGGCATCTGTCGCTGCGGCTGCCGCGGCCTGATGATCATGAGAAGGTGCTATTTAAACCGGCAGTTAACAGCATGTCACGAATTTAATGGATTCAAAATACAAAAGGAACGCTGAATGATAAATATCCCGGACACGCCTCCCGCTGTCGAAAATACCAGTGAGCGTAAAACTTATCATTGCGGGACTTTGACCTATACAAAAATGGGTTTGCTTGCAATATTCGCATGGCTGCTCTGGGGAGATTTCTGTTTTACGCTGATGGAGGCGGTGGTGCCGAGTGTGCTTCCACTCAAGTTGAAAGATCTTGGCTGTGCGAACTGGCTGATCGGGATGGTGATGACGACTGTTCCGGGTATTTTGAATATGACAATTTGTCCTTATGTGAGCTTCAAAAGTGACCGTTACCGCAGCCGCTGGGGGCGGCGTATTCCATTTATAATATGGACGATGCCATTTCTTTGCGCAACCCTGGCACTGATTGGCTGGAGCGATGACATTTCCGTATTCCTGCATGGGAATTCAGTATTTTTAAGACAGTATACTCCTGCGACCATAACAATTATTCTGATCGCTTTATTCATTGCAATGTTCCAGTTTTTCAATATGTTTGTCGGCTCGGTCTTTTACTGTCTTTTTAACGATGTTGTGCCCCCGCAGTTTCTAGCCAGGTTCACAGGAGCGTTCCGGATAGTCGGCATTGCGGCATCAGCCATATACAACTATTTTATATTCCAATATGCCGAATCCAACATGCGTGAAATTTTTCTTGGCGCGGCAGTGCTCTATTTCTTTGGTTTCGGCATGATGTGCTTTATGGTGAAAGAAGGCAAGTATCCGCCGCTGGAAGGAGAAAAATCAAAAAAGAGCAGCAAATTAAAAGGGCTTAAGGACTTCTTCAAGGAATCCTTCACTCATAAAATTTACTGGCTGGTGTTCTTTTTCACCACTTTCGGGGCAGTGACCAGCGCCATCAATACTTTCAACGTATTTTTCTATAAGAATATGGGACTGTCTTTGCTCCAGATAGGTAAAATGACCGCGATCACTGGAATTGCCGCATTGCTGGCAATGTATCTGGCATCCATTTACATTGACCGCTGGCATCCATTGCGGGTGACTGTTTATGTGGCGGTTTTTGGTGTGGTTGGAAATTTTATGAACTGGAAATGGGTTTTTATCTCCCTGCCGGGCGAATACTTTTTCTGGCTGACTCTGGGTGTCGGCGTGGTTACAGCTTTCGCCGGAGCCATCGGGTCCGCCGGCAACATGCCTCTTTTCTATAGATTATTTCCCAAATCCAGATTCGGGCAATTCTGTTCGGCTCAAGCCATGGTCAGATCAGTTTTCGGACTGGGTGCGGGGGTTGCTGCAGGACTGTATATTGATGTCGCCAAGTATTTCTTCGGCGGCTCTGATTTTGCATATCGGTTTATCTTCGTATGGCAAACGCTCGGAAGCATTGCATGCTCAATTATTATTATCATCACATACCGTGAATGGTACCGCCTTGGCGGCGATGCGCATTTTCATCCGCCTGCCACCTGGAATCCGCAAGGATTTGAGGAAATGGCAATCGTGTCCACCGTCGGTCCGCAGATACGCTGGCTCAATATTTCTTTTAAACTGTTCAATGCGATCATGGCCATATCTGTCCTGGGGATTCCATCTTTGATGTGCTGGATGTATTACAAACACGCCATGTTTGCATTTGAATGGCATGCGTGGCTGCTTTTCCCGATGTCGGTTGCCGCCTGGATTTACTGGAGAATCGTAGAGAAACGCATACGTAGTGACATGAACAGAGCCATTAACAACGAACCGCTTAAAAACGGGATTCCGCATCATGGCGTTTTCATCTTCATTGCCGGTAAGTTTCTGCTGGTGCTGGGACTGTGGTTTGTACAGGTGGTGGTGACGGTCAACCTGAACATGGAGCTGGGCGCGGTTATTTTTACGGCGGCAAACATAGTAACAGATTTTCTATTGGTCGGGGCAGTGCAATTACTGTGCCGCATTGAACGTGGATTTTCTACAACAATTGATAAAAATCTATCCGTGGCTGAAGCATAAAAAAGTACGAATTTACTGCGGCTGATGGTGATTGCGATACATGCTAGGAGTGACGTTATAGCATTCTTTAAAGCGGTGAACCAGATGGCTTTTATCGGAAAACCCCCATTCATCCGCTAACGCATCCAGCGAATTTGTATTATTCTTCAGTTCCTGTGCAACCCTGCTAAGGCGATAGCGCAAGGAAAACTTGCTGAATGATAATCCGGTCGCCTTAACGAACAGTTGAGAAAACCGCGACAGTGATAATTTGCATAATCTGGCGGCGTCCTCCGGGCCAATCTGTTCGGAAGAACGATATATAAATTCAAATGCCGGGCGCAGCCGGCCTAAATCAGTTACCATTGCGGTTTCCGCAACCTTGAAAGAGCCCAGACGATGCATATACAAAATAATTTCCAGAAGAGTAAGCTGGGTTTGTGCAGCACGCAGTTCATGTGATCCGTCATTATTTAATAGGTCACTTAACCGTTCGGCCAGACAGGCGAATTCTTCATTAATCGGATATTCTTTTGCGTTTTTGCATCTATCTTGTTTAATATAAGTGATATAAGTCACTTTTTTTCTTAAAAACGTAGCCAGTAATATATTATTGATATTTTTTATTTAATGCTTGTAATATTATTTTGCGAATGCATATT
>CAIPAT010000326.1 GCA_903863035.1 uncultured Lentisphaeria bacterium | reverse complement strand
GGCGGCAATCGCAGAAGCTACTAAATTTCAAGTAATATCCAAGCGTTAATAGTCGGCAGGAGCAATTCTATCGGCTATTTTATTCTGCTTTAGAACAGTATTCTGCTTGTGCAGACTGTGCACAAAGAAAAACTCCAGCGGACACAAGTGCAAAGCTTGGATTTGCCCGGCTATGGATATTCCTCACGGTTTCTTTTCGCTTGGATTCGGGCTTCTTATGTTCAGGAACGATGCGTTCTCTTTGGAGGCATTCCGGATGCTCATGGGCGTTTTAAAGGCGACTGGGATGATATCTCCCTTGGTGGCGGTAATGTCCTTGCCGTCCAGAGTTACAATAACCTCGCCCTCAATAATCAACAGATGGACATTGGAGTTGGCGTTGTGCTGCGGAATCTGCTGGCCGGGTTTCAGCGCGACTTGCATGACAAAAAGGTGTTTCTCGTCAATGAGTTTCCGTTTCCCCGCCTGGCCGTCGGCGTACGGAATGTCTGCGAATACGTTCTTCACCTGTTCTTCTCCCATAGCGCTTAGTCCGATTATCAACACCGCGCACGTTGCCGCAAAGCTAGCCTTCATTTTTTTCATTTCCTTTCATTCTCCAGCGTTATAGGCGTCCAATCGCAAAACTCTGGCATTTTAGCCAAGGGAATCTATCGCCAGTCAATTAGCAGTAATGTATATTGGCCGGAAAATTAAGCAAGTCGTTGCCATTGTTTTTCACCGTCTTTCGATACTGCAAGGTATATAGCTCCGCATTCCCGGCAGTTTTAGTTTCTTATTGCCTGCCGCATCGTGAGATACTTGTCGCATCACGCTCTGCCCTTAATCTACAATGAAGAACTGCGATGGCCTTACTGTAGTAATCGGTAAAATTACTCTTGCCGATTATAACTGAAACGTAGTAGCTTCTGCGATTGCCACCACGACGGTCACCGCCGCCGGATACGAGCCACTGCGATGTTCACTGACTCGTGGATGATCCTTGCGCGGTCACGGGCACAATCCCGACGCCATCCATCTCGGTATGATAGAACCCTGAATTGAAAGAGGCATTGTGCGCATGCAATGACGGTCCCCTGTGAAATCCTTCAAACTCTGCATGACGGCTTCCGGTGCAGGCATGCCTTTAAGCATCGCATCGGTTATGCCGGTTGAATCTGTGATGATAAATGGCAGGCGGCAGTCGTGATGCATCAGTTTGGCAAAGGCGGTGGCGACTTCGCCGTCAGGAGATTACCACCGCCACTTCGATAACACGGCAGCATTGCGAGCTGAGGCCCGGTAGTCCTCAAGGTCTACCACGGCTCATGAAAAATCCCGGCGCCTCTGGTTTATTTGCCGGAAACAGATTCTGCCGGTGGTTTTAAGCTGAGAGTTTTAAAGTTTTCCGGAATTAGATTGCCGACCCCCACCGCGGGCATTTGACAAATCCTCTCCCGTCCCGGCCTGTTTCTCGAAAATAATATGCTTGTTTTTTGGTTGCCTGGACTGCTTACATTCAAATCCTGCCACGGGATCGCCATTTCCATAGTCCATCCATCATCGTCAAAACTGACTGCGCTTTTTATATTCGCATCATTTTTTTTATCCAATGCATCAGTTGCGAAAATCGCATTCGCGGGATTGATAATGATCTGCGAGTAATGTTGCGGGACTCCGCTGGAATTAAGTAATAATTCCACATTGTCATCATCCCAGATGGCAAAATCCCGTTCAGATTGATTACTTAATATTTTACTTTTATCCGGCTCATAGCATTTTGCCGCCCAGTACAGATATTTATTATCGTAGGCAAGCCATACTTTCGTTTCAACCCTTGACTTGTTAAAGGTCACGATATCACGAAACTCCCCGGCAATCGGAGACCGCCAGCATTTGTCATCCAGCTTGCCGTCAACAACCGGCGCTGATGCTGTATATGGCACGCTGATTTCGTCGTTGCTTAATATAGAAAAAGGAACTGGGAGTTTTATCTTGAATTTATTTCCGCCTGCAATATTAAATTCACCTTCCGCCGCCGGTACCGGAAATATAGTTTCAACGCTGCCTTTTATGGTTAAAATAACTTCCTGTTCCGGTGGAATTACCCCCTTGAATTCCGGCGTTGAAAAATTCCAGTTATTATTGCCGGCGAAATTTACCTTGTATTTAAGAGTAGCGTTATGGGTATTTTTAATCACCACCGGCCATTCAAAATACTTATCTTTATAGACGATATCTCTGCGGTTGGCTTTGACTCCTTCTATAATTCCCTCAACTTCATCCGTTAATATATTTTCATCCGCGATGCGGTCGAGCATGATATTGGCGAAGATTGGAGGCCTGTCATTAAAAACGGAAACCCACATGAAATGATCGAAATGCCCTAATTCCCCTATCTCGTTAAGTCCGCCGGTGGTTGACAGGCGAAAATATTTATGCTTGTTTTTCTCAAATTTCATATACGCATGGTCATGCCCGGCAAAAACAGTGTAATTCCTTCTGTTCAGCTGGCGGAACAGAGGCCTCAACTCAAGATTTTTGTTCAAATATTGCTCCTGCCACAATGGATAGTGTACAAAAATAAACGTCTCTTTAACATTCGGGTATTTATCCAAAACCGCCACCGCCCAGTCCGCTTGCGTTTTTCCAATACAATTGTTGGTCTCCTGCGAATGCAAGATCATAAAAAGCACATTATTATAGACAAAATAATAATATTTGGGTCCATATAATTCATGCCAGAGCGCGCGCAGTTCAGGCGCTTTTCTGTCCGTGTCGTGATTGCCGGCAACATAAAAGAAACGCATGTCCAGTTGATTTACTATAGAATTGAATTCACGCCATTGTTTTATGCCGTCCTGCCGGCCTGTATAACCTTGAATAAGGTCACCAACGCAGATGACAAAATCAGGTTGTAAAAGATTTATTTTCTTTACGGCATCTTCAAAAATCCACTGGCGCGTCATGCCTGTCCTGTCTGCAGCCACGACAAAATGAAACTTTCCCTCAGAATAAGCTAACGGCTTGGCTGTCCACGGCTTTACCCCCGTTTTTAACTCATACTGGAAATCATTTTCAACTGCCAGCCCCAGCCAGGCCTGCATCAGTATTAAACAACTGAACAAAAATTTCACTTTAATTTCTCCTGAGTCATTTCAAATATTTTATCGTTTAAGAGTATTATTAATCTAATGTCCCCGTTAAAACGTCTTTGCAGCCGCGTATCCAGCCGGAACTAAACTTCCTAGATCACCTCCGCGCCTTATTATTAACTAACAAAGGATCTGTTAAAAAAACTTTACATATTTACTGTTCTCCCGAACGTCTACAGGGTTGCCTGTCCGGTATATACCTGATCATCGGCAATTCCATAAATCTGCTCAGGCTATTTCGCGAAACGTATCCATTTACATTCTGCAACTCCTTTATGGACATAACAAACGGGTATTTTACTATACTTTAAATGGAATTGCAAACATGTTCAGCGCCGGCGATAAGAATTAACGCTAAAAAAGTCATAATCTGCCCGTCCGGATATAAAATATCCGGCAGGACGGTGTACACTCTCTGCTTGATTAATTTAATAACTTGCAAGCGAATACATGACAGATGGAAGATGGTACTGGGGGCCTGCCCACTAACGGTAAAATACATTACTTAACAGGCTTCTGCTCTGATAGATAACATTGCTGATCTTATGCAAAACTATCCGATCCTGTTTTTCTTCAATGACAAAGTATTCAATGGATGCCGGGGATGCATCCGCAGCGGGAAACATGCCGCCGAAGAGAAGATGATGTTCTCTCCATGGTTCAGGGGTGGTAATAATGGCAATCTTCCCGTGTACTGTAATCGCCAGCGGACACCCGGACAATGCCGGCGGCATGGCGGTGATTTCAGCAATAAGAAAAAGGCCGTTCGAAATATTGGCCCGTATTGCTGCTGCTTTCTGGCTGCAGGCGCTAAAGTCAGCGCTGTCATGATGAAGGAGCCGATTGTATTTTGCTTCGGCTGTGTAGTTGGCCGCAGTATTGTTCATCGGCAGATTATCGGCGATAATAAGATTTTTTCTTTGCAGCATTTCACCGAAGGTTTTTTGAACTGAAATAAGCGAATAACTCCGGTAGTGAGGTTCTTTATCCAGGACAAATAAGTTATAAAAAATACGCTTGCTGTTAATATCATAATCAAAAGTCGGGAATGTTTTACCAAATAGATCATTCCCGTCCATCGGCCATGGATGATTTGCTTGCAACACCCCGCAAATAGTCGGCATGAGATCAATAGTAGTGGCTTGACGTTCGGAGATTACCCCGGTGGTTTGTCTGGGAAGCTTAATAATCAGCGGGATGAATCCGGTGGTTGCCAGGCCGATGTCGCTGATGCCGCCGCGCCTGATGACCCCGGGATAAAAGGATGTACCATGATCGCCAGAAATAATAATCAGTGCATTGTTGTAAATATTTTTCTGCTTTAACCTTTCCATAATCTTTCCGATTCTGCTGTCGACATAGCCGCACTGCAGTATATATTGATGAAAAGACAGATTGATCAGGGAGGTATTATTCCGTGGGAATGAATCATCAAGGCCAACAGGGATTTTAGAATTTTCATAGAATTTACCGTCATAATTTCTATTAAGCGGAAAGTGCGGCTGCTGCAAGTGACAGAAATTCAAGCTGTATTCCGGTTGAATTCGTTCCAGCCATTTATCCAGATCAAGCGAGTATTCAAATAGAGCTGTTACCCATTCACGGGAATCTTTCGCCGCGAGATTGTTTTTTTTGAAAGAAAAAATAAAATAATAATAAGGCATGCTGACCAGATCAGTGATAAATCTATTCGCAAGAAAAACCCGAGTATTGATGGATGATGGCGCAAGTGTTATGTGCGGTCTCCACTCCTGTATGCTGAAATTTTTATATTGTAATTGCAACCAGCTGAAAAGATTATGCGGATATTCGCTGATTGATGAAGGTTTAGGATTTAAATGAGTCGCGGTGCCGGTCATCATTGCCGGTAAGACGTTGTGGGTCAGTCCGGCCACAGTTCTGGCATTTTTGAACCAGCAAGAGGTGTCGGCAAGTGCCGCTATATTGGGAAAACGCCGACGGTCGATTTCTCCGTTGCAATCAAGAATAGCCTGTAAAGAAAAACCATCAAGAATCACGATTACGATTGGAACCGGATTTTTTATGGCGGAAATAACCTCTGACCGTGAAGTTACCGGCTGCCGAAACAGGCTGGCTGAAGGTAGAACAAAAAGAAACATAACAATTAAGATAATGGGCAGAACGGCTGCGCACCGAAAAATATCCCGGGTTTTCTGCCGCCGGAAAAGCAGGAGCATTATGGTGGTAGTTATGATGCAGAGCTGCCAGTAAGCGGTCTCCTGCCAGTCAAAGCGTATGTATTTACAGATCAGGCTGCTGTTGTTGCAATATATGCTGGCCAGGCAAGACATAATTATTGCATAACCAAAATCAACCATACCGGCGATCCGGGGGAATAGCCTTTTGACGCCGGCCATGATGCAGACCAGAAGCAGCGGGATGATTAGCAGAATAATACAAAGCGTGCTGATAATGGTAACGGGACCGGCATTATGCTCCCTGAAAAAAAACGGGGAGTACCCCAGTGTATCAATATATGGATAGCCGATGGCTATGGAATACAACCCGATGACATAAGCATGATCCTTCCAGAAGACATTAATTATATGATGTAAACGTTCGGCAATTTTCACTGCATTAGTCCTGGATTTTTTTCATCAGGTAAATCGTACGTTCACTGCCGGCAACGCGATTGACCGCATGAACAGTAAAAAACTTACTGAAATCAGCTTCGAAAGTCTGCTGGTCGTAATTGGAAAAAATGTCCTGACGCGAAGAAAGCAGCTTTTGCACCATCGAATCGGATTTTGGAATAAATTCGATGATCATATTTTTGCAGGCGGACGCAAAACATTGCGCAATTTTTAGAAATGGAACATTATTGGAAATTGCGAGATGATGAATCAGGGCCAGGGCCATTCCGGTATCGGCAGGTCCACGTTCGAACAAGCTCAAGCGTTCACGCCCGTTCCAGCCATTGCCCGGGCTGGGGTTGCGCAGATCTATCCGTAAAGGCAGCATGGATGCGCTGTCACGGTGCCGGATAAAATTATTTTCCACCGCGACCGGATCAATATCCATCGCAACGGTGTAGCAGCCGCGCCGGGCAGCCAGTTCACTGAAACGGCCGTCATTGGCGCCGAAGTCCCATGCCATCCCGGCAGGCAGCCGCGCCAGCAGCGAATCGACCAGCTGTTCTTTGGCGGACAGCGCATTGGCGCTGTAATTGTTATTATTATAATAGTCGGCCCATTCCGTGGCCGGAATTTTCCATTTCAGTCTGGAAATCAAGGATTCCAGGCTGTCGATCAGCCCGAGCAGGCTATTGAGACTATTATTCCGGCGTTTCGCCGTTGCGCTGCCGCCTGACTTGCAGACTTTAAGCGCCTTGGCGTGCAAGTGAATATGCAGCAGTGCTCCGAAGGACAGCCAGCTGCCGCGCGGCAGTAATTTCGAGGTAAGATCCAACGGCGCACCGTCCATTTCATAGAGCATTATTTCCGAGAGCCGGTAGTCATGGTTCATTAGCAGCAGCGGGGCTAAAAAGTTACGGCAGAACTGTCCGTAGGCTTTCCAGACATCTCCTGGCTGATAAATTTCGAACGAGAGAGAATCGATCAATAGTGGCTGGCAACCTTTAAATTGGATATTATGTGCAGGCGCGTCTTTCAGAGTCATCCCCTTTGACAGCGCTTTTTTCTGGATAGTCAATGTTGCAAGGGCGGCAGCTTTGAGCTGGCTGAAGCTCCATTCGTAAGGATAACTGACCAGTGGAATCACTTCCGGCTGGATCAGTTTATAAATGTCCCCGTACTGTTCGGTATCTGATTGCTCCACAGGAATTTCATGGTGAGGAATCAGCAGACCGTCTCCTGTCAGGTCATCATAAAGCGGATATTCTTTTGCGTTTTTGCATCTATCTTGTTTAATATAAGTGATATAAGTCACTTTTTTTCTTAAAAACGTAGCCAGTAATATATTATTGATATTTTTTATTTAATGCTTGTAATATTATTTTGCGAATGCATATT
>CAIPAT010000325.1 GCA_903863035.1 uncultured Lentisphaeria bacterium | reverse complement strand
GGAGCTGTCAAGAAATAAACTTGACAAGTCTCGCGAAATATCCCGAAGAGATTTTGGGAATTGCCGGTAAGGCGCATACCTGAAGGTATGTAACGAACCGGCAAACACAAAGGCATTCGGGAGAAGCGCGAAGATGTTAAGGTTATTTCTTTACGGCTCCTTAATCACAAATTGAATACGGTAAGCGCCCATATCGGACATCGCTTTAAACACCATCAGGCTGAAGCCGATGCCGCGGCTGCCGGTATCGGCATGAAGTTGGGGCTAATATTCCCCGGCGGGTATAAACCATGCAGTGTTTCCGCTGCAACTCGCGCCGGCAAACGGTGATGGTTATTTCCAGTTGTGCTTCTTCATTATGCCTTCCCATGGATTGCTGAGTCTGATGAGCGCCGCGCAACCAAATTATTCCTGTCCATCCATGCTTGAACTGAGCCGGCAGTCGGAAGCAGGGGCAAAACGGTTTTGTACATAAAGGTTGTCCAAAATAAGCAGGGGGTATTCGGGCGTCCAGGCTATCCGGAGCCGCCTGTTGCGGCCGGTAGATTTTCAGAGAAAAAGATCTGTTTATGCCATCTCTTCTATTTCTAATAAAAGTTTAACTTTTTTTATTTTATCTTTCGGATATTAATATTATAGTAATATATATTTTAGCCTCATTTTTTCAAAACGTATAGAACATTGCTTGCAAAAATCGCCTTTCTCTCTATATTTGCTTCTATTGTGTTTAATATGGCAATATACAGTATCAAATCTAGGAGGCAAGTATGGCTAGAACAACAGGTTTTGGATGCATCATCAAGAGGGGCAAATGGTACAGTTTAGAATATTATCTTAATGGTAAAAAGATTGTAAAATCTTTGCACACTCAAGACTTGAAAGAGGCAAAGGCAGAACAGCAAAGAAGAATGGGAATTATTCATTCCACTAACACGACAGAAGATATAGTTCACCAGATTGAAAAAGCTAAAAATTTAGAAAATCATAAGGCTATAAAGCTTGCCAAAGTGTGGGAAGAGTATGAAAAAAGTTTCAAGCGTTCCCTATCTTCTGAAGGTACGCTTAACAATCATAAGCGCAACTGGGAAAAGTTGAAAATATGGTTAAATAAAAATCATCCTGAAATCACTCAACTACACCAAATTTCAAAAACAGAGGCGGTTGAGTATGCTAATTTTCTGTGGACTGTTGGAAGTATTACCGGAGAAACATTTAAACAAAAAATAGCCTCTTGCAAAATGGTGTATAAGGTTTTAATGGAAGATACAAAAACGCCTTTTGATGAAATTAAAAAAGAGACTGAACACGGTATTGGGAGGGAAGCATTCACGGAAGAGCAAATTAAAACTATACATGCAACCATAAAGAACCCTGATTTTTATGTTCGAGAAAAGGAGGAATATATAACCGTTTGTTTGCTTGGTCAATACCTTGGATTGCGTTTTGTGGATGCGATACTATTTAAGCCTAAATCAATTCTATTTGATAAAAACAATGTCCACTTAATGCCAGTTAAGACCAAAAGAACAAAACGCTTTATCACTGTTCCAATTCATCCAGAGTTGTTAAAGCGATTCAAAAGCCTTGATTTAACAGGTGAATATCTTTGTCCTGTTCTTGCTAAAAGGTATTTAAATGAATCTACTAGACCTAATGTTTCAGTTGATTTTCTGCACATCCTAAAAGCCGCTAAAATCGTTGAAATTGAAAGTAGAACTAGAGGCAAAGCAAGGAACAAATACGGCTATTATTCTTTCCGGCACTACTTTGGCAGCAAAATGGCAAATAATGACGTTACTTTGGCGGTTCTAGCTGATATGATGGGGGATGATATTCAGACCGCTTCAAAGTATTATGTCAAGATAAATGATGAGAGTAAAAATAAAGCTATCAACAGCCTCTCAAGTGTCAAGTCTGCATCAGAAGCGGAAGTGCTGACTAATCGCATTCAAAAAGCTTGCAAGGCTATTGAATCGGCAAAGATTAGCAAAGCTATCAAAGCAAAATTACTCAAGATACTCCAAGGCTAACTTTCCGTCACTATCCAAGAGCGATTATATCACCGCTCTTTTTTTATTTTTATCATAATCATCCATCCTATTTTTTTTCTTCCTGCCATGCTTAATTTTTTCCCATTAACCCCACTCTCAAAAACTTTCATATTTCCCTAAATCGCTCCCCAAAATTGAAAGTAAAAGAACCCAAGCGATTTGAGCATATTTAGGAAAAATCAATGTAAACGAGTGTATGTTTTTAATTTTATTCGGCATCAATACTGAACATCACAAGCAAAAAAAGGAAGTTCCTTTCTGGCTTTAATCACCAGAAAGGAACTTGGGGGAATATGGTACAGGCAGTGTAATTATTATATTACACTGCCTGTAGTAAAATCATTATTGCCGTGTAGCATTATGATAATCTTTCCCCTCGCTGAAAAAGTTGCCAGCTCCGTAAAATTGAAAGGTAACTTTCCCCGGCATATAATG
>CAIPAT010000324.1 GCA_903863035.1 uncultured Lentisphaeria bacterium | reverse complement strand
GTTCGGCAAACTGGTTCATGAATACATGGGCTTTGAAACGGTCATCTTTGCTATGGCCGATGACGGACAAAAGCTTATTGACTTTATGAAAGTTCAGGCGGTCAAGGATTTAGAACTGGTTCATCTTGCGGCGCAGGCTCCCGAGAAATTAATTATTCTCTCCGACCATACCGATGAATTCTTGATTTCTCCACCCCAGTATGTGGAATATTGCATTCCGTATTATCAAAAGGTTTGCGAAATTCTGCACCGTGCGGGCAAAATGGTCTCCACTCATCTGGACGGCAATTTCAAAGGCTATTTCCCATATTTGAAAGATACCGGATTTGATCTGCTGGATGGTTGTACGCCGTATCCGATGTTCAATTATCATCCGGAAGAACTGGCGGCGGCATTGCCGGAAGGCATGTATGCCTATTGCGGCGTACCTTCCGGATTTTTTGCCGACGGCAGTTCAACTGAAAAGATCATTGATTTCGGGGAGAAAATCGTCAAGGCCGGCAATGGCCGTTTCATTCTGAATGTCGGCGATATCCTTCCGACCAACGGGGATATTTACAAAGTAATTGAATTAGGCAGGCATTTTAATGGGTAATTATCGCTACATTCTCCGCTACTATATTGATCCGGCTTTTCATGCTGAAGAACGGATCAGGGAGCTCGTTGAGTTTTGTCTATCAGCCAGAGTGGACGAAGTGATGCTTTTTGACTTTCCGGAGGAGCTTTATCCTGGCTATCCCGCACCGGATGAAGTGGAGGACTGGCTGTGTTTAGCGGAGAAGGTCAAAGCTGAATTATCAAAAATTCAGGTTGATTTCAGTATTAACCCATGGGCTACCACCGTTCATTTGTCCAGAGGCCGCAAATTTGCCGGCTGGCAGCGCGACTGGCAGCCGATGGTTGGAGAAACCGGCACGGTTTCTTCAATCACCAGTTGCCCATTGTGTAAGAAATGGCAGGAATATTTATGCAACTATTTCCAGCTTATTGCAGACCGCTTGCAGCCGCTTGCGATTTGGGTGGAGGATGACTGGCGGTTGCACAATCATGGCGTTGAGCTTGGCTTCGGGGGCTGTTATTGCGAAGAGCATCTGCGCCGTTTTTCCGATAAGGCCGGGCAGTCTGTCAACCGGCATGAACTGCTTGCCGCAATCCTCGACAGTGCCAGGATTCACCCGTGGCGCCGCATCTGGCTAGATATGTGTCGCGATACCATACTCGAAGCAACCGCGGCGGTTCGTGGAAAGTGTACAGTTCCGCTGGCATTGATGAGCTCTATTCCAGATGTTCATTCGACCGAGGGAAGAGATTGGCGGAAGTTGAAAGAAGCTTTAGCCGGCGAAGGAAAGCTTATGCTCCGTCCGCATTTGCCGCCTTATACCGAGGTGCGGCCTTTTCAGATTACGCCGGGCTGGACTCGTCAAACCATCGCCAGTTTACCAGATTCAATTATTTATCCGGAAATGGAAAGTTCACCCCGGAGCGGACGTTACAGCAAAAGTGGCGCGTTTGTGAAATGGGCGTGTTTACACAGCGTCTGTTATGGGGCAAAGGGTATGACCTTTAATCATTTTGATGTAATGGGCAATGGTGTTTCTGCGGATCCGACCTTTGCAGCAACGCTTGCGGGAATTAAAGAAGAATTGAACTATGTCGCCCGGCTTGATTTAAACGATGCCGAAAGTGAAGGCATAGATATTCTATATTCTCCTGATGTTGCAAACTATGCTCAATCCAAACATGATAAATCTATGTCGGGGCTGGTGGCGGATTCTCATCTTTGGAGTGATACTTTTTATGCGCTTGGCATCAGCCACCAGTTTAAATCAACAGTTGGAGAAAAACGGATCATTGCTGTTAATGGTGAGACTATAAGGGTCTTAAACAACAGCGAACTCGAAAAACTATTAAGCAATATGGTATTTCTCGATGCCGAGGCAACCCGGATTTTAGTTGAACGCGGCCTGGGCAGGTACCTGGGGATAAATATTGGCAGCTACTGTCATCTTGAAGAGAGAGGCTTCAGTTACGAAGTAATCAATGAAACCTCTGAACGCATGACGGCGCAGCGCTGCACCTGGAATCTGCTTGAAATGAATGCTGCGGAAGCGGAGGAGTTGACGGCGATCCACCGTTTTGACCGCGCACGTATTTCAAGCGGCATGACCTGCTATAAAAATTCACTTGGCGGCGATGTGATTTGCATTGCCTATCCATTGGGCACCAATCAGTTCTTTATGGGATTTTTCAATGAATTCCGGAGAAAGCTCTATCAACGTTTGATTTTAAAGCTGCGCCCGGACTACCCGATTCTGATGGCTGATGACCTTTTGCATTGCTACCGGGTGAAATGTCAGCAAAAAACTTTTATAGGGCTGATAAATTCAACATTTGACTCCATCAGGCATCCCCGGCTGAATATCGACGCCGAAATTGATGAAATTGCTTCCATGAATGCAAAATTTATAACCATTGAAGGGTGAATATGAAAGACCTGAATTATTATCTTGATTATTTGGAATCCCGGATTGATGTTGAGACCGAGGAACAGCTTCTGAGCGACTGGCGCAGCTTCTGGCTGGGTAAAAATTCAGGCGAGTACTTTGAGGCAGTTCGCCGTCAGCCCGCTCCAGCAGCCATCGAGTGGCCGCAAATTAACATCAATGATGCCTTTGAATCTTTAGAACTTATGTTAATTTCTGAACTGGCTAATGTGTCCAGGACACTTGCAAGTCCGGTGGGCAGAATTATGAATATCCGGGCCAATTACGGAACCGGAATTTTGCCCAGTTTATTCGGCATGAAGCTATTTATGATGGATAGAATTCACAACACTCTGCCCACTG
>CAIPAT010000323.1 GCA_903863035.1 uncultured Lentisphaeria bacterium | reverse complement strand
CGGAGAACCATGCGCATAAAAACAATACTCAATCAATGTCTGGATTTCAAGTGTTTTTGTATTGGCGATGCCAGTTTTGATGAACAAAAACGTGCAATTATCGTGAAAATCCATCCTCGAACCAACAGCAAGCCGCTTTGCTGTCAGCGCTGATTTCATTTGTCCCGATTTCGCTGATTTCGTTTGTCCCTGAATTTTCTTGTGAATCTTCTTCTTTTGCCGCATAAGCGCCCTTTTTCTGCATTTTCTTTGAAAAAAATCAAAAATAAATTATTTTCTTCGTTCTTTTTCCTCTTCTTCTACCTGTCTATTCTTTATTTTTAAAAATAGAAATATAGGCAGATTATGAAGAAGCGATCCCATCCCCGAGTACGCAAGTGTCTTTGGTGTGAGAAAAAGTTTTCTCCCGGCCCGCACAATAAACACCATCAGCAATATTGCGACAAGCATGAATGTCAGACGGCGAGTCACAGCGCCAGCTCAAAACGTTATCGCCGTAGACAACAAAAAGACACTGATTACCAGAAACACGAAAAAGATCGGGTAAAAATCTGGCGGCGCAAGCATCCCGGTTTCTGGAAAAAGAGAAATGTTGAAAAAACTCAGAAAAAAAATGAGGTGTTACGTGATTTCGCTCAGCTCGAAAAGCCTCCTGAAGACAAAGTGTTACGTGATTTCTTATTGTTCCAAGGTCATTGCCTTCAAGGTCTTGTGTCGCAATTAACCGGAGTGTTACGTGATGACATTGGCAGTCTGATGAACCACTATTATGATAAAGGCAAAGAGCTCTTTCCAGAGTTTGAAAAACGAATTTATCATGGAGGTTTGTACTATGATGCAAAAGGAAATCATCAGTCCGGGACAGCGGCGGCTGTTGCCGGAGGGGTTCGGGTGGGTAGATCACCGCCTGGTGCGTGAAAATGTGATAGAAAACTTCAGCGCGGAGTCATTGGCGTTGTATTTGTTTCTGATTACGGTCGGGGACGAGGACGGCGTGTCCTGGTATGCCGACGAATCGGTATGCAGACGGCTGAATTTTGCTGCTGACAGGTTGAAGTCATCCCGGCACGAGTTGGTAGCCGGCAGACTTATCGCGTACCGGAAACCGCATTACCAGGTGCTGGAGCTTCCACGGCCTCAAGTATCTGATAATTTCCGCAAAGCGCTGAGCGCTGCTATCAGCAGCGATATACCGCCGGAACAGCGTCAACCGCAGGGCACGGAAGGCATGGGAATTTCCCTGCATCCGCCCGGCGGAACATACCGCCGTGATGCGGAAGTTTGCGATACCCTGCCAATTTCAACGATAATCAACGCCATGGCCGGAGGCGCTAAATGAGTACTTATAATAAACACCGCTTGATTCATGAACTTGCTGAAGATGAAGGTTTAAATGCAACGCAGATTTCCGGACGGCTGAATATCAGCACCAAAACCGTGAATCGCCATTTAAAAACAGCCAGGCATTCGCCGCCGGAGCGTCGCGTCAGACACCTGAAGATTGACCCATACAAAAAACAGATCAAGCAGCTTCTGGAGCGTCATGAGTACACTGCCGTGCAAGTCTTCCAGATGATAAAAGCAGAAGGGTATTCCGGCTGCGAGAGTATGCTGCGCGATTACGTTGCCATGGTTCGCCCAAGACGTCAAACACCATACTTGACGCTTAATTTTGAATCCGGCCAAACTGCGCAGGTGGACTTTGCCGAATGCGGGCTGCTCAACGTCGGCGAAGACCGGCGTAAACTATATGCTTTCGTGATGAGTTTGTGTTACAGCCGCATGATCTTCGTCAAGTTCATCATGCGGCAGAGCACGGAGCATTTCCTCCAATGCCACCGGGAAGCCTTCGAATATTTTAAAGGGGTGGTAAAGGAAGTAATGGTTGACAACTGCAAAGTGGCGGTGATAAGATCTTCTTCTTTCGGGCCGCCGCAAATCAATGAACGATATGCCGATTGCGCGACGCATTACGGGTTCAAAGTCATGCCGTGCGGAGCTCGGAAGCCTTTTGAAAAAGGTTATGCAAAGTTGGATATTATGTAAAGTTGCGGCATTTCAGCATGCCGTTCAAGCAGAACCGGCGCTAGTAGAGCTTTACATAATTTTTCTGTTTTGGCAAGTAAAGACAGAAAACCAGGTTACAATGTTAGT
>CAIPAT010000322.1 GCA_903863035.1 uncultured Lentisphaeria bacterium | reverse complement strand
CTCGCAACTTTATCCTCACGCGTTAGCCAGTGGCTAGTGATTAGGCTACATACCTGAAATGGACAATTGGTATGGACGAAACATTTCATTCGTCTAGTTTAGTGATACCTTACCTGGACACACGTTCAATGAGCGTAAAATTCTTAGTTTTCATTTATCAACCCTTTCCGTTAATCTTGATAATATTATCTATTTTATGCGGCACATATCACATGTGCTGCGCTGTACCAGCTTAGGCTCAACCCAAATCTGCGGTTCGTAAATCTTTCTGCCATCCATCAACCGCCGTAAAATGGTCAGCGAATTGCTGACCATCGCTTCAAGATCACGCTCAATACAAGTAACTGCCGGATAAATTCTTTCGGCCTCCCAGGCGGCGGCGCCGCCGCCGATGATGCTGATATCTTCCGGAATTTTCAGTCCGGCTTCAGTTATCGCATGAATCGCGGCATAAACCAACCGCATGTCATTACAAATCATAGCAGTAGGACGCTTTTCGCGGCGCAGCAGTTGCCGGGTGTATTCCAATCCATCCTGAACAGAGTCAAGATCACCCCGTAATGCAAACTCATGAACCAGTCTGCCGCCATCCGTATCAAGCATCAGTTCCTGAACTGCCCGGTCGAAACCTTCAAACGCCAGCTTATGAAAACCGAACTTTCGCGGGCCGCCCAGATAGGCTATCCGGCGGTGACCGCGCGCCGCCAGATATTGCACAGCATTGAAAATACCTTCATCGGTTCTTGACCATACTGAATAAGTATAAGGTTCATCTATCGCCACCATCGGGAAATTCCTGGTTTCAACCCATTCCCGCAGACTGTCCAATATAACTCCGGCATGAATCAGGCCTCCCGCAAAACCGCCGTAAAGAAAATACGGAATATGATTCGAATTATCTTGCGGCTCCGGATCCGTAAACTCAATATGCGTCTTAATGTTTTCTCTATCACATTCCTGGATAAAATCAATCAGCAAGCCATGAAAAAAACCGGACCCTGGAATTACATTCGGGTATTCGCAAATCACCATACCGATATCGGCTGGATGTTTAGCTTTAAGCAGTTTTGCGGCTACGTTCGGATAATAGTTCATATCCTGCGCAATATCGGAAATCTTTTTGCGCACATCGTCACTGATCCGCCCGGTGCCGTTCAATGCCGCCGAAACTGTGGCTACTCCGACCCCGGAGCGTTCAGCAATGTCTTTTAGCTTTACCTTATACATTCCCATTCACTCACCCGCAATAACGATTGCAATAACGTTCTTTCATATATAATTATAAATGATTCAATCTCTTTTGTCAATACCTCAATCTAAAAAACCGTAAATATAAAGTATTAAGAAAATTGAAAAAGTAAACGTACCCCCTCCCAACCACTCAATTGCATTTAGTTTGACAAAAACAGGGGGCCGCATTAACTTTGACAAACCACAATATTGTCACATCGCGAGAGTTATGCATAGGGCGCGCTCCGACGAGAATGGGTCCCTCACTCGTCGGAGTTGGAGCGCGAACTGTGTGTAACTCGGTTGCATTTTTGAGAAAATGTGATAACTTGGCGGTAAATAATTTGGATAAAATATTGGGTGTGCGTTTAGTGTGTCCGAAAAACCGTCTGAGCGTAATGCCATGGCGTAGCTTTGTCTTTTTTGTCAGAGTAAAAGCACAAAACACATGCTCTTCTATCCTCTTGAGAAGAAAAATCCAACCATTTTTTATCTGTTTGTCAAATTAAACGCATGACTTTCACTAGGTTATGTGCGTTTAATATGACAAATGTGCATTTCATTTTTCAATTGACCATATCAAAGTATTAAATAGAACTCAGGCAAAGCTTGATGAATTCAGGAAACGCTGAAACAGTATATTCGCACTGCTCATCTTTGAGATTACCGAAGCCGTAAGCGGCGAAACACCGTTTCATGCCGGCGCGCCTGCCTGCTTCCAGATCGGTATAGTGATCTCCGCACATCCAGCTTCTGCCCTGAATGGCATCGCATTTATTAACAAAATGCAGCAGAGGGGCAGGATCAGGCTTTAAAGGGAAGCCACTATCCCCGCCGATGATGGTATCAAAATTATCATAAACTCTCAATTCTTTCAAAATTTTCAGCGTCGCGGTATGTGGTTTGTTAGTGATAACGGCCAGCTTAATACCGAAGTCCTGCAGTCTGGTCAGGCCTTCAGCGACTCCAGGATACAGACAGGTGTTGTCAACCATATGGTTATGATAATATTCCTTCAACAGCGGCAGTCCCTGTTCCAGGGTAATACCCGAGCCTTCAAGCGAACGTTCGACCAGCAGCTTTATCCCGTTGCCAATATAAACGACAACCTGTTCCATGGTAAGCGGAACAAGGTTGAACTGAGCGCGCATCCAGTTCACCGAGTCAGCCAGGTCCTGCCGGGAATCAATCAAAGTACCGTCAAGGTCAAATATCACACATGTTTTCATATTTTTGTCACTCGCACAAACGGAACCTGGGTTATCATCGGTAAACGGGCAAAAGCGTCAATACCTAAATCACTGACCGCATTATTATTAAAGAAATGCCAGGCAAGCCCGGCAACCATCGCCGCATTATCCGTGCAGTATTTGCGTTGTGCCAGATACAGCATCACATTTTTAGGAGCGTCCTCCGCGATAAGCGTTCTAAGTCGTGAATTGCATGCGACTCCGCCGCAAACTACTATCGACGACGCATTGAATTCTTTCGCTGCCGCAATGGTCTTCCGGCACAATACATCAACCACCGCTTCCTGATACGAAGCGACAGTATCATTGAGCAGGGGACCTTCCAGATGACCGTTGTCACTCAACTTTGCAACATGATAAAGCAGGGATGTTTTAACCCCGCTGAAACTGAAATTAAATTTATGTTCATCCGCCACCGCTTTTCCGGCGCTGCCGGTCAGTGGCCGTGGAAAGTTAAAGCGCCTGGCATCGCCGAGCGTTGCAATCTTGTCTATTACCGGACCGCCGGGATAACCCAGTCCGAGCAGTTTTGCCGCCTTGTCCAGTGCTTCGCCGGCGGCGTCATCAATGGTGTAACCAATCAAACGCGCCCTGCCATGATCGTCAATCAGCAGCAGCGAAGTATGTCCGCCGGAAACCACCAGCGCCAGAATTGGATATGATTGCGAAGCTTCCAGACGTCCGGCGCCGTCATCAAGAAACGCCGCATAAATGTGGGCGATAAAGTGATTTATGCCTATCAGCGGCAG
The DNA here is from genome assembly GCA_903863035.1 of uncultured Lentisphaeria bacterium. Taxonomy (GTDB): domain Bacteria; phylum Verrucomicrobiota; class Lentisphaeria; order Victivallales; family Victivallaceae; genus CAIPAT01. Next base: position 31,283 of record CAIPAT010000322.1, on the reverse strand, counting down.
TTTACAGCTTGCCGCCAGTCCTTTGGCAAAATTCAAACCAACCAGCAGCGCCGGCATCAGGCCGGGACCGTTAGTAACTGCAACCGCGTCAATATCCCGCATCGTCACGCCGGCGGTATTCAACGCGTCAGACAGCACCGGATTCAGCGCGACCAGATGTTCGCGAGCCGCCAGTTCAGGCACGACGCCGCCGTGAACTGCATGTTTGGCTATCTGCGACGCCACACTGTTGCTCAAAACCTGATACCCGTCCTTAACCACCGCGGCTGAAGTTTCGTCACAACTTGTTTCTATGCCTAAAATTAAACTCATAATATTCCCGAATGTTGCATGGTAAAAAGCTAAAGAATATAGCCATTCCGGCGGAAAAAGCAAAAAAATATCATCATTTCTGGTTGCATGTCAGCAAAAAAGCCCATACAGCGGAGTCAAAGGAATTGACATTAAGTCCCTGCCGTCGTATATTTTCAGCCGGCTTTTACATAGAGTAAAATGAGATTCAAATCTAGTGAATTAAGGATTTATATACATGGCTGATGCAAAAAAAAGCGGGAATATTTTCGGAGAAGTCGTTGGTTGTCTGATTCTGGTTATCGCCGTAATTGTCGTCCTGTTCTGGTTCATCCTGAAACCCAAACTTGAAGAAGCCGGATATTCTTTTTCCGGTATTTCCGAAAAAGCTTCGAACATAAAAGAAAGTGTTTCTGAAACCTTCAACAATGCCGCCGATAAATACCGGGATACCAAAAGCAAAGTCAATGACAAAACCGATGAAGCAAAAGATAAGATCGACGATACGGTTGACGGCATGAAGAAAAGTAATTCCTCAAAAACTCCGATATTCGAATAATAAAGGCATCCCGTGCTAAGGAGTTGTCCCAAAATAAAGTTTACAAGTTTCGTAAAATATCCCGAGGTTATTTTGTGAATTGCCGGAGAGGCACATACCTGAAGGAATGTAACGAACCGGCAAACGCAAAAGCATCCGGGAGAATCGCGAAGATGTAAAGGTTATTTTTGAACAGCTCCTAAGCGTAAAAAAGTAAAATTTTGGCGCTGATGCCATATTTCCACCTTGCTTACTCAAAATCCCCATGTAAATTTAACTTCATCAGTTTGAGTGGAAACAGAATTAAAATACGTTATAAGAGGGTAAAACTGTGAAGAAAAGTTCCAGCATAGTTTTTATCGGTGCCGGTAAAATGGCTTCGGCAATCGCCGGCGGTCTGGTGAAAAATGGCATTCCAGCCGAAAAACTCAAAGCTTTTGACGTATCCGCCCAGTCAGCCGGGCTGTTCCAGACGGCTACCGGCGTTCAGGTGCATACCGACTCTCCGGACAAAATCATGGCGAAAGCTGATATTGTGATCATTGCCGTCAAGCCGCAGCAGATTGCTGACGCGCTCCTCGGCAAATCAGCGTTATTGAAAGACAAACTGATCATCTCAATAGCCGCTGGAGTTAAACTGGCGACATTGAAAACCATCACCGGCGGCAACCGGATCGTCCGGGTGATGCCCAACACCCCGGCCTTGATCGGACAGGGAATTTCAGCATATGCAACTGCGGAAAAAGTATCCGCCAAAGATATCAGCGAAACAGAAAGCATCCTCGGCTCGATCGGCAGTTTCTGCCGCGTCAACGAGTCATTAATGGATGCCGTGACCGGCCTCAGCGGCAGCGGCCCGGCCTATGTTTTCGACTTCATCCAGGCACTGGCTGACGGCGGGGTCCATGCCGGGCTGCCCAGAGATATCGCGTTGAAACTGGCAGCTCAAACCGTTGCCGGAGCCGCGCTGATGGTGCTGGAAACCGGAGCTCATCCGGCGCTACTGCGCGACCAGGTCACCTCACCGGGCGGAACTACCATCCGCGGGCTGGCGGTTTTAGAGGAAAATTCGTTCCGCGGAACTGTTGCCAAAGCAGTAACCGCCGCCGCCGCCAGGTCTGCGGAACTGGGCTTGAAAAACTAAGGGAAACCGTATATGATTTTAAATTTCAACCTCAATCTCAATGTCGAGAAACGCCTGAGCGTAATCATTCCCGTATACAATGAGGAGGAGACCGTGCTGGGCATCGTGGAACGCGTGCTGGCCAGACCGGAAACCGGTGAAATAATCATTATTGACGACGCTTCAAAAGACAACACCCGGGAAAAGCTGGAGACCTTGAAGAACCGAGAAAATATCACTATTCTATACCAGGAAACCAACCACGGCAAAGGCGCCGCCGTAATCCGTGGCATCGCTGAAGCCACCAGGGAATTCGTCATCATCCAGGACGCCGATTTCGAATACAACCCTGAAGACTATTCCCTGGTTTTATCCCCGCTGGCCGCCGGCAAAGCCGATGTGGTTTATGGCTCAAGATTCATGGGCACTCCCGGTCAGGTCAGATATTTCCGCCACGAAATGGGCAATAAAGTTCTTACCTTTATCTCGAATCTGTTCTCGGATATTCACCTCACCGATATGGAAACCTGCTACAAGGCTTTCCGGCGGGAGGTTGTCCAGAATCTCAATCTCGATTCCCAGCGTTTCGGTATTGAAGTCGAATTTACGGCCAAACTGGCCAAGTCCAGACAACTCCGCATCTGGGAAGTTCCGATCTCCTACAATCCCCGGAAATATAACGAAGGCAAAAAGATTACCTGGAAAGACGGCGTTTCCGCCTTTTATCAGATCGTCAAATACAACGTCTTCTCCAATAAAGACGAGTTCTACAAAGAACCATGGGAAAAAGTGCTGGCGCCACCCCCTTCTTCCAACTCCTGACCTTCTTATTGTGTCTGTACGCCATAGCTTGACAGCTATGGTGGTTGCCTGCGCTCTATCTTAATCATGTATATCATGTACCTCCCTGTTAAATCATAAAGCCGGTCTGGCGACCGGCGCTCCCCGGGGGGGGATTGGAAAAACTTGTTGGCAAATGCTAATATTGCTTGAAAAAGAGCATAAGCGGAGTAGATTTTTCTTTCCATATTTTAATATGAGTCTTTACCATGCATGGAATTGCATAATTATCATAGAAGGAAGTTTAAAATGGCTAAAGCAGCAGGAAAGAGTTATAAGATCGCAGTTATCCCCGGCGACGGCACCGGGCCGGAAGTCGTAAATGAAGGACTGAAGGTATTGGACGCGGCGGCAAAGAAGTTCAACTTTAAAACCACCCGCAAAGTATTTGACTGGGGCGGCGAACGCTATTTGAAGACCAACAACGTACTGCCCGATGACGCGGTGGAAACCCTGAAGAAATACGACGCTGTATTCCTGGGCGCGATCGGCCATCCGGACGTAAAGCCCGGCATCCTGGAAAAAGGCATTCTGCTGAAACTGCGTTTCGACCTGGACCAGTACATCAATCTGCGTCCGGTGAAACTTTATCCCGGAGTTGAAACTCCGCTGGCGGGCAAGACCCCTGATGATATTGACTATGTCGTCGTGCGTGAAAACGTCGGCGGACTCTATACCGGCATCGGCGGTTTCACCATGAAAGGCACCGCTAACGAAACTGCGGTGCAGGCGATGGTTTACACCAGATTGCAGGTTGAACGCTGCATCCGTTACTCTTTCGAACTGGCCATGAAACGTCACAGCAAAGCCAAACCCTGGAAAGGCCTGTCTGAAAACGATATCGCCGCCGGCAAAATCGCGAAGCTCACTCTTTGCGGCAAAACCAACGTGCTGACCTATGTTTTCGACCTGTGGGATCGTGTCTTCCACGAAGTCGGCGCGGAGTATCCGCTGGTTAAACTGGATTACTGCCACGTTGACGCCACCTGTATGTGGATGGTCAAGAATCCGGAATGGTTCGACGTCATTGTCACCGAAAATATGTTCGGCGACATCATCACCGACCTGGGCGCCATGACTCAGGGCGGCATGGGCATCGCCTCCGGCGGCAATATCAATCCGGAAGGCGTCAGCATGTTCGAACCCATCGGCGGCTCCGCCCCGAAATATACCGGACTCAATGTCATCAATCCGCTGGCGGCAATCGGCGCGGCAGGCATGATGCTCGATTTCCTCGGCGAACACAAAGCCGCGTCCGCGATCGAGAAAAGCATTATTTATGTAACCGGCAAGAAACTCAAGTCAATGGCTGCCGGGAAAATGGGTTATTCCACAACACAAGTCGGCGATCTGGTTGTAGAAAACCTGTAATTCATAAATCAAAATCCGCCGTTCCGACGGTGGATCACGTCTCCGTCCGATGGAGTACGAAGTTTTTTTGCAGGGGAGACCTTGACAGTTCAAGGTTCCTCCTTGCATCACTCCTCCAATACTTGAGCGATCCCCGCTCTGGAGGTTTATGCTAAGTTAAGGAATTTTGAACTAAATATTTAATAATCAGTCCCGCAAGGCGGGAAATATCCAATGTCAAAGGTTGTTCCAGTCCTTCACCGGTTGGAAATTGAGTGTTGGCTATTGGGTGTTGAAATGAGTTCATATCGGGTAAGCTTATGGGGGTATGCTCCGTCATAACCATGGTTTACGGTTCCGATCCCGCGACAGCAGGATAAGGCAAACGGTTGCCGCTGAAGGAAGTAATTGATAAACAAAATGTCCAGAAAAACGTTTAAACTATAGAAAACTAAAACAAAGACACTGATATGCCTATGACAAGGGCAAAAAATAAGAAAAGCGATAAAGATCACTGCCGGTCCGCCGACAGTGATTATTTCTTTTACTGCGGCGTCAACGGATATACCGGCCTTATCCGTACAATCGGCGCTTATCCGGAAATGAAACGGTTTCTGCATTCACCGGACAGTTTTCTGGATAAAGGGGTAATCCTCAAAGATTCCAGGACAACCAAAGCCGGAATTGTTGAAATTGACAACCGCAAATATTTCCTGAAGCGTTATAACAACAAAGGCCTGATTTACACGCTGAAATACCTTTTCCGCAAGTCGCGGCCTTTAAAAGTGCTGCCGGCCACGCAGGCCCTCCGCCGGCTCGGCATCCCCTGCCCGGAAGTAATCGCGGCATTGTCGCGGCGGCGGCGGGGAATACTGCAAGCATCTTATTTGCTTACTGAAAATCTTGAAAATATTATTTCTCCAGAAAATTATATCCGGGAGAGCGTTGCCCGTCCGGACATTTATGTAAAATTTCAATCCCATATCTGCGCTTATCTGAAAAAGATGCACGATGCCGGCATCCGCCATGGCGATTTGAAATTGAGCAATATTTATTGCAGAAAAGACCCCGACGGCCTGGAGTTCGGGCTGTACGATTTCGATGGAACGGATTTTTTGCGCAACCCGTTGAGCCAGGGGATGCGGGTCAAGGAATACGCCAGAATCATTTCTTCATGGATAATAATCTCCGGCAATATTAATGTGCCGGTTGACCGCGAAAGAATTGTCCGCGGCTTCAATAAGAAATATTTCGAATGTAACGGCATTGAAATGGATATTGCCAGTCTGAATAAACAGATAGATCATTATCTGAACCGGAAGAGAAAATATTAAAATGACGGCTAATGCAAAATGGCTGCTGTGGCGGGATGGCGACCGCGACCCGTTTCTGAATATGAGCATCGATGAACTGCTGCTGTCGCATATTGCCGAGTTCGGAACTCCGGTTGTCCGCATTTACGGCTGGGACAGGAAATCAGTGTCAATCGGTTATGTGCAGGATTATGAGGCCGCGCCGCAGAAAGGGTATGCGATTGTCCGCAGAATGACCGGCGGCGGCGTGGTGTTTCACGATAAAGACCTGACCTATACGGTTGTTGTCCCCGCCGGACACCCGATATGCGCCTTGGACCGCGTGGAAAGTTATCATGTTTTCCACCGAGCGGTGAAAGAGGCGCTGGCCGGGTTCGGCCTGGAGGCGGAGTTGTCCACAGCGGAATGCGGCGCGGTAGACCGGGCGACCATGCAGTGTTTTGTGACTCCGACCCGTTATGACGTGTTGTGCGGCGGACGTAAATATGCCGGGGCGGCGCAGCGGCGCACCCGCGACGGAATACTGCATCAGGGCAGTATTGATTTGAAGGCGTCCGGCGGCGATTCAGAGATTTTGGCGGAAAAACTTGTCAAGGCATTAGAAAAACAATTTGAAATCAGCTTTATTGAGTTTAATGTTTCCAGAGAGTTTTTGCGCGATGCGGAAATTCTGTCTGAAATGAAGTATTCTACTGAACAATGGAACCGGTTTAAAAAAATGCAGACCTAAGATATGGCTGAAGACATAGAAAAATTTAAATATAAAATAGATTATGATTTCAACAATAAAGCGTTGCTGAAAGAAGCCTTGACGCATCGTTCATTTACCGTTGAAAACAATCTGCCTTATGATAACCAGCGGCTGGAATTTCTGGGTGACGCCGTTCTCCAGATTCTGCTGACCGAGTTTCTCTATTTGCGTTATACAGAAGAAGACGAAGGCGCGATGACCAAGATGCGTTCGGCAATGGTTCAGCAGGAAGCGCTGGCCAAGCTCGCACGCAAACTGGAACTGGGCAAGTTCATGTACGCCGGCAAGGGTGAAATCGAATCCGGCGGCGATGACCGCGACTCAACGCTTTCCGACTTGTTCGAGTCATTCATCGGCGCCTATTATCTTGACGCAGGTTTCGAAAAAGTGCGGGAGTTCGTCAAAAACTTAATGAGCGAGGCGTTCCCTGAGCCTGATAAACTGCTGCCGGGGCTGAATCCCAAGGGGACACTTCAGGAGTACACGCAGAAAAGATGGGGCATCACTCCGGAATATGAAGTAATCTGCGTGACCGGCCCCGACCATAACCCATCGTATCAGGTGGGAGTTGCGGTAAATGGCAGAATCAAGGCTGAAGGCTCCGCCTCCAACCGGAAACAGGCGGAAAGTCAAGCCGCCAGAAACGCGCTGATTCAGATTGCAGAGTCGGACAGTTCACTCAAAGGCATGTTCTAATTCTGTTTTGCAATTATAGAAGAAGGAGTAGTGGCATGAAATACAGTTTAAGTTTTCCAGGCAGGATCATTTTCGGAGCAGGAACAGTCAAGGACCTCCCGGATCTGATACCGGCTGATGCCAGAATACTGCTTGTTACCGGAAGACACGCCGAAAAAGACGGTTTACTGGAGTTCATGCAGCATCTCCTGATCGGATTCGAAACCACTTCCATCTGCGGCATCGAGGCGGAACCGCCTTTGTATGAAGTTGACAAGCTCATCCAGGCAGGCCGTTACAGCAGTTCCACGGCAATCATCGCGGTCGGCGGCGGCAGCGTGATTGACGCGGCGAAAACCGCCGCGGCGCTGATTCCGCTGGAAGGTTTTACCGCCGATTATTTTTATGACAGACTTAAGATTCCAGGCAAAGGGCTGTTCTTCGCGGCATTGCCGACAACCGCCGGAACCGGCGCGGAAATCACTCCCAATGCAGTACTGACGGATACGGAAGTTTCAATCAAGAAATCAATCCGCCATCAGAGCATGTTCGCCGATATCGCCATTATTGATCCGGAGCTGACTTACTCCAGCCCCCCTGCCCTTACTGCCGCCAGCGGGCTGGATGCGTTCACTCAAGCAGTGGAATCATATATCTCCAAAGGAGCCAATACCGTTACCCGGCTGCTTGCCGGAAAATCGGCATCATTGATCATGGCAAATCTGGTTGCGGCGTGTCAAGCGCCGCCTGCCGCCGCCGCCCGTTCCGCCATGGCGGAAGGCAGCATGCTCGGCGCCATGGCCTTCACCCAAAGCGGATTAGGCGCGGTGCACGGACTGGCCCACCCCCTCGGGGCAAAACTGAAAATACCGCACGGCCTTTGCTGCGCCGTACTGCTGATCCCGGTGCTCAAAGCCAATCGTCCGTCATGCAGACCGCAATTGAAAGAACTCGCGCTGATATGCGGATTCGATTCGGCAGACAGTTTCCTTGCTGGAATCGCCGGGATTAAAAGCAAACTGAATATTCCTGACACATTCACAAAATTCGGAATGGACGAAGAACATTTTAATTTTATTCTGGAGAACTGCCGTTCCGGCAGCATGCAGAAAAACCCGCGTAAATTCAGTGATCCTGAATTACTGGAAATTTTGAAAGGTCTGTGCTGATGAATGATTTATCCGCTAAATTTATAATGGTGCTCGGGCCCAACCCGGCCTGGCAGAAAACGCTTTTTTTCAAAGAACTGGTTGTCGGGGAAGTCAACCGGGCCTATGACATGAACTGTTTTCCATCCGGCAAAGGGATCAATTTCAGCAGAGCGTCATCAGTATGGGGGAAGAACCACACTATGCTGTTACAGTTTACCGGCGGCAGCACCGGCAAACTGATTTGCGACGGCCTGGACGCCCAGGGTATCCGCCACTCGACAGTAGCGGTGGATCACATCACGCGGACCTGCACGACCTGCCTCTGCCAGACCACCGGGGAAATGACCGAACTGATTGAACCGTCGCATACTGTTGACGATGCCTCTATCAATAAAATGCTGAATTTCATGCAGGATCACATCAAAAATTGCCTGGGTATCGCGCTCTGCGGCACGCTGCCCGGCAAAACCGATATGAAACTCTTTATCGAAGCCGCGACGCTGGCTGAAACTTACGGAGTCCCACTGCTGATAGACTCCTGGCAGAATATCAAACCCGTACTGGAAATTGCCGAAAATGCCATCTTGAAAATCAACCTCACGGAACTACGCCAGATAACCGGAGCAAAAACTCCGCAGGAAGCAACGCTGGACGCACTGAACGATTTCCATCTGAAAGCAGTTGCCATCACGGACGGACCCGGCAATGCCTATATCGCATCCGCGAACGGATTTCATGTATATCAGCTTAAAAAGCTTGATCATGTAGTCAATCCGCTCGGTTCCGGCGATACCGTTGCCGCAGTATTTTTCAGTGAATACTTGAACGAAACGCCAATCGAAGAGGCGTTCGCCACCGGCTTAGCCGCGGCATCCGCCAACTGCCTGACGCCGCTCTGCGGACATTTTGATGTTCAAGCTGCGCTTGAAATACGCAAGGGAATCACTATATCCTGAGAATCAGGCTTCAAATCTTTACCAACTAACATCAATCAAATTTATAAAGGCTCTTTTCATGGAAAATCAAACTGACAATACACAACCGCAACCGGAGAATTGTCCTCTGAAACAATGTCCGGCCGCCAATAAAGGCTGGAGAAATTATATCGGCTGTTTCGGAATTTTCTTCGGAGCATGCGCTGTTTTCATGGTCTGTTTTTCGGTTGTCGCCATATTGACCTTTGCCGGCATTTCGAAGTTTTGGGAAAACAATGAAGATGATGAAGCAAGTGCGAATTCACTGTCTGCTTATGAGAAAGATTTCATTGCCGGCAGTCACTCCTCGAGTAACGTCATCCTGGTGGTTCCGGTATCCGGCGTCATTTATTCCGGCCTTGAGGATTCGCCCTTCGGCAGCGCTGAAGGAGCGGCGGCCAACCGCATCTGCAACCAACTGCGTCTTGCCGCCAAAGACAGTGATATCAAAGCAGTAATCGTCAAAATAGACTCCCCCGGAGGCGAAGTCGTCGCCTCGGATATGATTTACCAGGCAATTAAAAATGTCCGGGCGCAAGGAAAACCGGTCGTCGCGCTGATGGAATCCGTTGCCGCCAGCGGCGGATATTATGTCGCAGTCGGATGCGACCGCATCATCGCCCACCCGCTGACGACCACCGGCAGCATCGGAGTCATTGTCCAGACCTACAAATACTATAATCTGTTCCAGAAAATCGGGCTCGAAAGCGAACCCTACACCTCCGGCCCGATGAAAGACCTGTTGAGCGGCACCCGCCCCACTTCACCCGAAGAAAAACAGATCATCCAGGAGCATGTCAACAAAGTTTACGATCATTTCGTCGAGGTCTGCGCGGCAGGCCGTCCGACTCTGACCGCCCAACAGATCAAGGGGACAAAAATCGGCGACGGCCGCATCTTCCTTGGTACGGAAGCTAAAGCGCTGGGACTGGTTGACCAGCTCGGCTATTTCTCCGACGCTGAAAAGAAAATTGCCTCAATGGCCGGAATCGCCGCCGATTACAAAGTGATTTCCCTGCGCAAAAGATTCTCGCTCGCCAGCCTCTTCAAAGGTCAGGCCGCATCCAGCAGCATCAACGTAAAACTGCCAGGCGACTCAAATTCTCTATCCGGCAAACTCGAGCAGGGCAAATTCTATATGCTGCCGGCAAACAGGTAAATTCCATATTGTTATTTTCTACTATTGGAACGGCATCTGATTGGTGATATAATTATACTCTCAAAAATTGTAAACGTTACTCATAAGTTATAAGATATCAGGTTATATGTTAATTAAACAAAAACTGGTCTTTACCCTGAGCGTGCTGCTGCTTGCTGGTTTTACGACAACCAGCCTTATCAGCTATTATGTCTCACGCAGTTCGCTGCACAATCAAATAATTACCAGCGATCTGCCGCTGACCAGCGACAATATCTATTCAGAAATTCAGCGCGACCTGCTCCGTCCCATTCTGATTTCTTCGATGATGTCCAATGATACTTTTTTGCGTAACTGGATATTGAACGGGGAAAAAGATGCTGGACAAATAACCCAATATCTGAGCTGGATTAAAGTCAAGTATAATACCTTTACCAGTTTTTTTATCTCTGAAAAAACCAGGATTTATTACCATGCGGGCGGAATATTGAAGCAGGTTAAAGAGGCAGAGCCCAGGGATACATGGTATTTCAGAGTGCGTCAAATGCAGCATCCATATGAGATAAACGTTGATATTGATATGGCCCACAAAGATACTGTAACAATTTTCATTAATCACAAAGTACTGGATTTCAAAGGTGATTTCATCGGAACTGCCGGGGTCGGTCTTAATATCAATGCGGTTAAAACCCTTATCAAAAATTATCACGATAAATACAAACGCACCATCTATTTCGTTTCGCCGGCAGGAGAAATCCTTGTTCACAGTTCATCGTACGACGGACATGCCGCAAATATTAAAGACATCCCGGGCATTGCTTCCATCGCGGATAAAGTCCTGTCCAGGAAAAGCAATAAACTGAAATACGAAATAGATGGTAAAACAATCTTTCTGAATACCCGCTATATTCCGGAACTGGACTGGTTGCTGGTGGTTGAACAATCGAGCGAAGCTTCATTAGAAAGTATTTTCAGCACCCTTATTCTCAATTTAATTCTTTGCGGATTTATTACCCTGATCGTCATAATCATCACCAGATTTACTATAAATTCCTATCAGGGCAAACTGGAAAAGATGATACAATCCGACATGAAACTCAATCTCATCAATCAGGAACAGAGGCAGGAGATAGCGGACCAGCATCTTAACCTGATTGATAAAAATGCAAAACTGACGCTGCTGAATTCATCAAAAGACAAACTGTTCTCCATTATCGCCCATGACCTGCGGGCTCCAATCGGCAATATCTCTCAATTGCTTAACATGCTTGCTGAGTCTTATGCCGCCGGCGACAAAGCGCAGACTGCAGAGATATTTGCAAAACTGCAAGGAATGTCCAATACGACATTCAACCTTCTTGAAAATCTTTTTGAATGGGCTAAAAATCAAATATCTGAAGTCATTTACAGCCCGGAGGAACTGAACGTAAATCAACTGCTGCAGGAATGTCTGCCTGTTCATCAATTTGATGCGAAAGAAAAAAATATTAAGCTAACCGCAAGCTGCGACAATCAGTTGAAAGCCTTTGCCGACCCTAATGTGCTTAAAACCGTTGTCAGAAACCTGGTTTCAAACGCCATCAAATTCACACCGCAAAACGGCAAAATAAACATTAAAGCAGAGTTGTCAACCGGCAATAAAGTTGTTATAGCCATCCACGACTCCGGAGTTGGAATTGAAAAAGAGCGGATTCCAGTGTTATTCAATTTCATTCAGAATAAAAGCACCTACGGTACCAACGGCGAAAAAGGCACCGGACTGGGACTGGCTCTATGCAAAGACCTGGTCAGCCTGAATAATGGCGAAATCCATGTGGAAAGTGAAATCGGCAAAGGTAGCACTTTTTATTTCTCTCTCCAAAACGCGGACAGCAATCGAAATTCAGAAACCACATAAGCAGCAGCATTGATTAGAGCATTCTATACTCTGCATGGCTGAAAATTTAAGTATAAATAAGTAGGATTCTGGATTGGATTTTTTCGATCCGAGTGACAGTCGATATGAATATCGCATGAAAGAGGAATGGGGAAATACAGTTGCAAGACGCTCGTCCCGCGCCTGCTGGATTGCGAGCTTTTGAGTTTGAATTCGGAATCTTAGAGGCCTTCGATACCCCTGTATCGGCACCAATTCTCAAAATCTTCGCAATCTATGTTAAATTTTCAGCCGTGCAGAGTATATCATTCACCGCCATTAGTAAAAAACTGAAAACGCGCTAAATTATCTTATCAAAAAAATTACAGGAAAATACATGGACAGAGTTGATCGCACCGCATATGAGCCGGCAGGAAAACTGCTGCTGGAGATAAGCTTTGACGGCACAGAATACAGCGGCTGGCAGTACCAGCCGCATTGTATCAGTGTGCAGGAAGTGCTGCAAACACGCCTGACTAAACTTTTTGCGGGATTGCCGGTACATCTGGTCGGCAGCAGCCGGACGGATGCCGGAGTACACGCCTGCGGCAGCGCCGCCTCATTTGCGATTCCCGGAAGTCCGTATATTCCGATTGCACAATTACAAAAAGCGCTTAACCGTCTGCTGCCGCTTTCAATCCGCATTCGCAACATCACCGAAGTGCCGCTTGCGTTCAGCGCCCGTTTTGACGCTAAAGGCAAGGCTTACACCTATGTGTTGAATACCGGGGAGGAACATCCGTTTACCGGCAGATATTCATGGCATTTGCGGCGGCATATTGATATAGACAAGATCAGGCAGGCGGCGCCGCATCTTATCGGCACCCATGATTTTTCTTCATTTATAGTGGAACGCTCAAAGATTGACAATGCGGTCAGGACTATTTTCCGGATTGATGTGCAGGAATTCGGCCAATACCACTGTCTCACCTTTGTCGGCGACGGTTTTCTTTACAAGATGATCCGCTGCCTGACCGGCGCCCTGGAGGCCGTCGGCTCCGGAAAAATTCAACCGGATGACATCAGGACCATTCTGGAAGCAAAGCAGCGGATTGAAGCGCCCGAAACCGCTCCGCCGCACGGCTTATTCCTGATGAAAGTATTTTATGATGAGGAAATGATGCATCAATACCGTTTAAAGCAGCTGCCTTTTTATCAGGGTGTCATCAACCCGTAAATCTACTTTCCAGGAATCGGTGGCGGTACGCAGTCGAAGAGATTTATCAGTTCAGAAATCGCATCGGCTTTTTCCCATGACGGCATACCCTGCTTCCATAACAAAGTCTCTTTGGATATCTCGCTTTTATTGATCTTTTCCTGAAGCTGCGCCATATTAAACGGACCGGCCTGCTGACCTGCAATAACTGCAAAATATTGTGATTGACCGGGAACCGGCGGAGGAATTGTCTGAGCCGCGGTATTCTGCTGCTGCATGAGCGAGTTTGATATTCCGCCAGCCATTTGCGTTCCCAGCATCATCCCCATAAGATTACCGGCTTCGCCTTGATTGTTCGCTGCTTCGCGCAGTGCGTTGGCCGCCTGATACTGGGAATAATTGTTCAGGTTGCCGATTGCGCCCATAGAAGCTCTTTCGTCCATGGCTTTCTGGACTTCATCCGGCAGGGAGATATTTTCCAGCGTAAAACTCAAAAGCTCCAGACCGAGTCTGATAAAGTCCTGAGTCAGTTTAGTATGCATGGTATTGCTGATTTCATCGTATTTCGATGCCAGATCGAGCGCTGCTATTTTCAGTTCGCCTAGACAGTCGGAAAAAGAGGAGATCACCTTGACTCTGATTTGTTCTTCAATGCTGTCAGCGGCGAATTCAGACTGTGCGCCGACAAAACGGGAGATCATTTCTTCTCTGATGCCGACCTTATATGAATAGTTGCCGCGGGCGCGGAGCCTGACCATTCCGAAATCCTGATCGCGCAGCATTACCGGATTGGGCGTACCCCATTTGCGGTCAAGCTGCTCGGTGGTTTTAACAAAATATACTTCGGCCTTGAATGGAGAGGTAAAACCATACGGCAGGCTCAGCAGCGTGGTCAGGAACGGCATGTTCTGAGTGCTTAAGGTATAAGTGCCGGGATCGAATCCGTCGGCAATCTTGCCTTCATTGACAAAGACTGCTTTTTGGCCGGGCCGGACAATCAGTTTAGCACCCATTTTTATTTCGTTATCATGGCGGTTGAAGCGGTGAACCAGTATTCCAGGTTCCTGTTCCGGCCATTCAATAACATCTATCAATTGATTTTTAATCATATTTAACAGGCCCATATCAAACCTCCTTTTTAATCATTGCATCTGTTTTATTGAACTATTGGCCGCAGCACTTTTTATATTTCTTTCCGCTGCCGCAAGGGCAGTCATCATTTCTTCCGACTTTGGCGATCTGACGCCGGAAAGTAATTTGAATCTGCGGTTCATTATCTTCTTTTTCCTGCGGTCTGCCGTCAGCCTGAACCTCTCTTTCGTCAAATTGACCAAACGTTTCATGGATGAAAGTCTGCGGGAGCGATTCGATCATGCGTTCGAATTCCGCCAGACTGGTCAACGTGGCTTTGAACAGATTATTTACCGCTTCCGCATGGATTTGCTTCATCAGCACCTGGAAGACTTTGAACGCTTCATTTTTGTACTCCACTAGCGGGTCTTTTTGCGCATATGCTCTCAGGCTGATGCTGGAGCGCAGATTATCCATTGCATAGAGGTTTTCCTGCCATAAGCGGTCGATTGATTCGAGAATGGTATGTCTTTGCATCCATATTCTTTCATCGTCCGAATAACGGGCATTCTTTTCATTATAGGCTTTTTCAATTTTCTCGATAATCTTTAAAACCAGATCTTCGTGCGAACTGGTTGCCACATCATGGAATTCCTCTCTGGAAAAGCCGATGGGAAACTTCAGTTTCAACCAGGCCAGCAGATGGTCCCAGTTAAAAGTTTTATCTTCCTCCCCGTTGACTTCGCGGGGCAGCGCGGATTCCTCCACAATATCCGCAATGCCGCTTTCGATTAGCGAAAACAGCAGGTCGTGCGGGTCTTTGGAAAGCAACGCTTCTTTCCTTATGCCGTAAACGATTTCACGCTGCTTGTTCATGACATCGTCATATTCAAGGGTGCGTTTCCGGATGGAAAAGTGATGCTGTTCCACTCTTTTCTGGGCGGTTTCGATGGACTTGTTCAACCATGAATGCTGGAGTTCTTCGCCTTCTTCGATTCCGAATTTGTCGAATATTTTCACAATCCGGTCTGAACCGAAAAGCCGCATCAGATTGTCTTCCAGCGACACGTAGAATTTTGATGAGCCGGGATCGCCCTGACGGGAACAGCGTCCGCGCAGCTGGCGGTCAATTCGCCTGGAATCATGTCTGGCGCTGCCGATAACGTGCAAGCCGCCGATTCCAACTACGCCGGGTCCGAGTTTAATGTCGGTACCGCGCCCGGCCATATTGGTGGCGACGGTCACCGCCCCCTGCTGTCCGGCTCTGGCGATGATCTCGGCTTCGTGCTGGTGGTTTTTCGCATTCAGCACATTGTGCGGAATATTGCGGCGCTTCAGCAGACGGCTCAATACTTCCGAGTCGTCAACAGAAACGGTACCCAGCAGAACTGGCTGGCCTTTTTCATGTCTGCTGACCACTTCATCAATGACCGCATTGTATTTTTCGCGTTTGGTCTTGAATATCGAGTCGTTATCATCAAGCCGCCGGCATGGACGGTTGGTCGGGATTACGATCACATCCAGCTTATAGATCTGATGAAATTCATTAGCTTCGGTTTCGGCTGTACCGGTCATCCCTGACAGTTTCTTATACAGACGGAAATAGTTCTGGATAGTGATTGTCGCCATGGTCTGGGTTTCGTCTTCAATCGTGACGCTTTCCTTTGCTTCAAGCGCCTGATGCAGTCCGTCACTGAAACGGCGTCCCGGCATCATACGCCCGGTATGCTCATCGACAATAAGGATTTTACCTTCCTGAATGACATAATGAACATCTTTTTCAAACAGACAGTGAGCTTTCAACAGTTGAGAAAGATCATGCAGCCGTTCGCTTTTCTGCATAAATTCATCCTGAAACTTCTGCTTTCTCTCAGCTTTCTCAATCTCGCTGAGCGCCGCGTCTGTCTCAATATTATGCAATTCATTCAGCAAGTCAGGCATAATAAAAGCTTCAGGATCATCCGGGGATATGGCATTGCGGCCTTTTTCCGTCAAATCAGCTTCGTTACTCTTTTCGTCAATAGTAAAAAATAATTCTGACTGAACTTCCTGAAGCAGTCCGCGGTTGTTGTCGCTGCGGACTCTCATTTCCAATTTTTCCATATCCTTCAGGAGTGAGCCGTCCTCCAGGACATGCATCAACTGCTTGTGAGTCGGCATCCCGAACTTTACCTGCAGCAGCTTAACCATTGCGGCATCGCGATCTTCATCTGACAGCGGCTCTTTACCCAGAGTTTCCCTGGCATCTCTCACCATTCTTGAGCAGAGCAGATTCTGTCTGGAATATAAATCCGAGACCAGCGGTTTCAGCGAGTCAAACTGATGGGTGGAGGTACCCACCGGACCGGTAATAATCAGCGGAGTCCTGGCTTCGTCAATTAGAATACTGTCGATTTCGTCAACAATCGCATAATAATGGTCCCGCTGAACTAAATGTTCCGGTTCGGAGGCCATGCCCATGTCGCGCAGATAGTCGAATCCGAATTCGCTGTTGGTGCCGTAAGTAATGTCGTAGGTGTACTGTTCCCTTCTTACCGGCGGCGGCTGCATATTCAACAGACAGCCGACAGTCAGTCCCAGGTAACGGTAAACAGTTCCCATCCACTCGGCGTCACGTCTGGCCAGGAAGTCATTAACGGTGACAAGCTGACAATTTCTGCCGGAAAGAGCATTGAGATACAACGGCATGGTGGCGACAAGAGTTTTACCTTCGCCGGTGGCCATTTCCGCTATGTTGCCGCGATGCAGGGCGATTGCTCCAAGTATCTGGACGTCGAACGGCACCATATCCCAAACCATTCTCTGATCACAGACCGTAATTTCAGCGCCGACCAGCCGGCGGCAGGCATTTTTAACCACGGCAAAAGCTTCGCACATGAGGTCGTCCAGGGTTTCCCCCTGAGCCAGCCGCTGCTTGAATTCCTGCGTTTTATTTTTCAACGCTTCTTCCGGAAGCGCCTGATAAGCTAACTCAAGCTCGTTGATCCTTTTGACCAGCGGCATCATCTTTTTCAGATCCCGGAGAGATTTAGTTCCAAATATTTTCTTTAAAATTGAAGTCAGCATGGGTATTCCTATGTGAGTTTTCCCGGAAATTGTTTCCGGTATTATTTTGAGCCGGGGCGTTCAATCGGAACTCCAGCTTTACACAACGGGCAGTTATCCGGCTCATAAGTTTCCAGTTCAAGTTCCAGCAGGCATTCATGCGGAATGTCAAACCGGGCCTGCCCGCAACTGCGGTCAACCAGTACGCCGACGCCGACGATATCCCCGCCGAAGGTACGCACAAGATCAATGGTTTCTTGAACTCTGCCGCCACGGGTGACTACATCTTCCGCTACCAGAATTTTCTCGCCTGACTTGATCTGAAAGCCACGCTTGAGCACCAGTTTGCCGTCTTCCTTGTCAGCAAAAATAGCTTTTACTCCGAGCGCTCTGGCAACTTCCTGCCCGACGATCAGGCCGCCAACTGCCGGAGAAATTACGGTGTCTATTTTCAGATGCTTGAACTTGTCAGCCAGGATACGGCATACTTTTTCGGCGATATCCGGGTATTGCAGCAGCAGCGCAGCCTGAAAAAAACGGTTGCTGTGAAGTCCGCTGCGGAGTTTAAAATGTCCTTCGAGAAGGGCTTGTGAATCTTGAAATATCTTGATCAATTCTTCTTTTTTCATAAAAAATATATCTCTTTATTAAATTAGTTTAAATAAATAGTTTGTTCAAAACTGCAAATTATCTGAATGTGTCCGGGGATGAAGGTTCCACCCAAAGATGAAAGTCTACTTTGCTCCCCCCCAGATTGAGCGTAATCATCGTGTTCAGCCTGGTCAGCAGCAGCGCATAGGGAATTTTGACCTCCCCATTGGCGACGTTCACAGAAACGTTGCAGTCACCCAGAATGTCTTCAGCGTCACGTATTGCAACGATCAACAGCAGCATCCGGTTCAGTTTGTCCCGCAGATCATCATCCAGTTCATAGGTACTGTGGCATTTGGCACAAACCGCCTGAAAATCCGGTTTGGCGACGTCCGCAAGATTAAATTTAATAATTCCGTCACAGCTTTTGTCCAGACAATGAAAGTCTATCTGAGCTTTTGCCCCGAGATTATCCTTTTTCGCAGCCGCCATTAGTTGCTCCATTATGTATTATTTAATTATTGTTTGATCGAATAGCAATTATCAATGAACCCGATAATATAGAATGACTTTGACATTTTTTAAAGTCTCGCGAAAGATTAATCCAGGTATTTTTGTTGTTCAGGAATAATATTGCGAAGGCTCATCAATGCACAGATGCAGTTGTCTATGGAGGGCAACCAGATATAAGTTGCTTTAAATTGGCAAAAATTGCAATGTTTTCACTATTACCGGCAAATAATTCCTGCCCTTTGCCGGAAGCGGATGTGGTGATTTGCGCCGCCGAGTGGCCGCCGGAAGTCCATTTTACTCCGCAATGCAGATCGCGGATCTTGAACGCCAGAGAAAGGAAAGCTTTATGCTTGTCTTTTACGTCACCATTCCAGACAGTTTTCAAATCCGACTGTTCTGACGCCGTAAAACCATCGAATCCCAAAGAGTCTTTTACCAGATTGAACGCCTGTTCGAAATTCTTTTCAGTATCCTTGATTTTCTTTAACTCTTCCAGAATAGAACCGTAACTGGATTTCTGTTTAAGAATTATTGCCTTTTTAGATTGCATGTCTTCTGAAAGCATCAGTCCGCCGGTTTCATGATCAGCAGTGACCACGATCAATGTATCATCCGGATGTTTCTGCTGAAATTCCATTCCGCTTTTTACGGCGTTATCAAAGGCAAAAAGTTCCTGAATCATGGCTCCTGAGTCGTTCCCGTGGGAGGCGTGATCAATCTTTCCGCCTTCAACCATGATGAAAAAACCATTGGGATTATTCAGAATTTCTGATGCTTTGATGGTGTACTCCGCCAGAGTCGGCACATCCGGGTTTTTCATATCAATAGCCCAGTAACCGGGAGTTTGTGCATAACATTTGGCCTGGCTTACTGCCTGAAGACCGGATTTACCGTTAAAAATCGTATAGCCGGCAGCTTTCAGTTTCCGGGCAAAATCATCTTCCGATGGTTGTTCCTTGTCCA
Organism: uncultured Lentisphaeria bacterium; assembly: GCA_903863035.1. GTDB lineage: Bacteria > Verrucomicrobiota > Lentisphaeria > Victivallales > Victivallaceae > CAIPAT01. The sequence continues at coordinate 11,885 of CAIPAT010000322.1, read as the reverse complement.
GATACAGCTTACAGCCGCCAAAGAAATCAAATCCGCTGGACGCCATGTCATTGACAATATCTTTAAATTGGCTGCGGGCGTTGACATGCGCATAAAAGGCGGCAGGGGTTGCGTCGTTAAGTGCGGCGGTGGAAATAATTCCAACTTTCATCCCTTTTTGTTTAGCAATACCGGCAATGCTGGTGACGCTGTTTCCTGCCGGGTCCAGTCCAAGTTTTCCGTTGGCAGTTTTTACTCCGCAGGCAATCGCAGTACCCGCCGCCGCTGAATCAGTTATATTTTTTCCAGAATTCAGCGTTATAGTCTTTGCCTGAACCGGCAGACGGGTCATAAAAAGCCGTGCGCCGGGGTGTCCGTTCTGAAATGCCTGTTCGGCCAGTATTTTATGATTGTCCCCCATTCCGTCGCCAATGAACAGGAATACATATTTAACGGTATTTTTATTGGCAGCGGCAGTTGCATCCTGAGCGGATTTAACTTCGCATGCTCCGGCAAAAACCGTCAATATCATTATAAATGCAAATTTTGCGGATATAGTGTTCATTGCCCGACAATGTCCTGTATAAAATTTATAAACCCTTTTAAAATATCATCAAAATCAACAATTAGTAGCAGGTAAAAATAAAACTTAAAAAAAATTATATCCTTATGTTGTTAAAAACGCATAATTTTTTGAATGTGCATTAGCAATTTCACCGTTTTGAAATATTTTTCAATTCAATACATTATGGTTTTAAATAATTAATATAGAGTTTATAGATGTTTCATCAGAGAAATATAGTAACAGCAGTTGAGTTAGGCACATCGAAAATCTGCGTTCTGGTCGGGGAAGCTCTTCCTGAAGGCGGCATTGCGGTAATCGGCCGTGGCGAGGCTTCTTCCGAAAACGCCATTTGCAAGGGCGAAATCTCGGATATGTCGGCCGCGCTGGACATCCTTATGCGGGTCATTGACGAGGCGGATGAGTCTTCCGGCCGCCAGGTCAACAGCAGCAGCCTGATCGCGGTTGCCGTGACCGGGGCCAGCATCAATTCCTATCAAGGCATCGGAACGGTGTTCGTTAAATCCGAAAAGCACCGGGTATCCGATGACGACATTGACGAAGCGCTGCAAAACGCCCAGGTAAAACCGCTGCCGTTCGACCAGACTATTATCAACACGTTTGACTCCTACTTCATGCTTGACGGCTGTCGGCGCGTGCGCAATCCATCCGAGCAGGTGGCAGATAAATTCGAGGCGTATATTCATGTTATTCACGGCGATACCAACAGAATTGAAAACTTTAAATCAATTCTCCGCGACGCCGGTTTTGACGAAGAAATTATTCCGGCATTCAGCGGCATTGCGTCTGCTTACGGGATTCTGACCGAAGAAGAAAAGGAAAATGGCGTGCTGCTGGTTGATATGGGCGCAGGCACCACTGAATACATTGTTATTTACAATATGGGCGTGCTGTACAGCGGCGTGCTGCCGGTCGGCTTCGATCATGTCGCCAACGATCTTTCGATAGGCCTTGATTTGCATATTTCCACCTGCCGCAAAATGCTTAAAGACGGTTCGATCATGCAGCATATCCATGACCGTAAGGGATTTGTCGAGCTAAAGGCCGTCAACGGCAATGTCCGCAAAGTTCCGCTCAGTTCAATTGAAAAAATCATTGATCTGCGACTCCGGGAAAATTTTCAGATCATTCATCGTAAAATCAAAGATCATGGAATCATCAATAACCTGGGCTCCGGCGGGGTGCTCTCCGGCGGCGCGGCGCTTTTTCCGCGGACGTCCGAAATTTTTAAAGAAGTTTTTGAATTCCCGGTAAGGATAGGCCAGCCGTTCGATGCCAGCGGCGCGGTAACCGGTATTGAAAATCCGCGTTATAGCACCATCTGGGGCGTACTTAAATTTGGCGAAGAACTCAGCCGGATTCTCACAACCAAAGAAAAGCGCGGTGTTATCAGCAGGATGCTGATAAATCCGATTGATAATGTTGCCGGACGCTTCTGGCAAGGTTTCAGCAACTTGAAAAAATCAATAAAGTTTTAGGCAATATGACAACAGAAAAGACAAAACCAGTCAAAGTTACAGTTGTCGGCATCGGCAATTCCGGCGTGAAGGTGATCAACCGCCTCGCTGCTTTAAAAGAATCCGTGTGGTTGAACCTGATTGCGATAGATACCGATGCCGAAGCAATTGAAAAATGTATCATTCATAATAAGATTGTTGCCGATATGCAATGGCGTAACGGCATCGGTTGCGGAGGCGATGTCATCAAAGGGCAGCGCTCACTTGGACGCGAACGTCCCAGAATCAATGAAATGCTGGAAGACACCACTTTGCTGATAGTTACCGGCGGACTCGGCGGCGGTACCGCCACCGGTGGCGCTCCAATATTTGCCAGTGTCGCGAAAAGCCGCAAAATCCCTACGATATTTATAATGACCACTCCTTTTACACTTGAAGGTCACAGCAAACGGCGTACTGCCGAAGACGGCGTCCGCGAACTGCTGCCTGCCGTTGATGTACTGCTTTGTCTGCCCAACGACCTGCTGTTTTCTTCGCTGCCGGCGGATTTCCCGGTAGGCGATGCTTTTGAAAAAGCCGACATTGAAGTGGCCAGGTCGATTCTCGGGGTTAGCGAGATCATGCGGTGCAAGAACCTTCTGGCCGCCGATCTTTCCGATTTTATTGCGATTATGAATAAACGTAAAAGCGTTTGCAGCATAGGCGTCGGCACCGCGGCGTCATCTGACGGCCTTAACCGCTGCCACCTGGCGCTGGAACGCATGCTTGAGTCGCCGTTGCTGGGCGGTACTGCACAAATGAAAGAAGCGGATGCGCTGTTTCTGGTAATGACCGGCGGTCCGGATTTGAATATCGGTGAAACCAAGATGGCGTTTGAGATTGCCGCCAAATTCATCGGCGAAGATTCAAAAGTTATTGTCGGTACCAACACCGATCCGGCTTATGCCGATTTTGTTCAGATTACTGCAATTACAGTTAAATTCGACAAGAAGGAAAGCAAGGATGATCTGCGCCGCATTAATGAATTCGGAGATCAGCGGTCCAGTCCGGTGCGCACCACTGTTAATACTATTGAATCAACGCAAGTGTTTGAACAAGGCGAACTGCCGCTGCAAAATATTTCCAAGGGGATTTTCCTCAACACCACTCCGGTAAACCACAATGGCGAGGATCTGGACGTACCGACTTATCAGCGCAGAATGATTAAAATTGACAAAGGCGAGTAACTTCTAGTGATTGGTGATTGTTAAAAAGATAAAGGTTTAATCTAAAGAAAGATTTCTCTGCACCTCTGTGTCTTGTGGTTAAAGAGAAGTTTTGATGGAGACAGATAAAATGGGTACGGCATCGCTTGTAATTGGTATTATCGCAATAATTTTCGGGTTCATTCCAGTCTTTAATTACTGTTTGCTAATTCCGGCATTGCTCGGATTGGTGCTCGGCATTATTGATATCGGAATCAAGGTGAAACAGAATAAACCTAATGGTGAAAGTATCTGCGGAGTTGTGCTCAACGGTCTGGCGATTTTCGTGATCGCCGCCTGGACGGTGGCAATCGCATTGATGATTTCATCTTCCGGAGAGCAGATACAACGCATCCAGCTAATAGTTCAGGATCAGCTTTCCCGCATGCAGCGCCAGAGTGCATCCTATATTTCCGACCTGGAATATTCTTCGAACAAAGAAAAAAACGAAGAAGAGTAAGCCAAAGTTTTATACCAGGAACGGAGAAATCCAAAATCATTTTTTCAACACAGAGTTCACTGAGAACACCACAGTAAAACCATTATTCAGCGTGCAATTGCGGATATCGCAGTTACACGCTGAATACTATGATTTATGAGTTTTAAAAATCTCCGTGCTCTCAGTGTCCTGTGGTAGACACTCCCCGGTGTTAACGCTGGTAGAGATCGCAGCCGTCTGCATCGGTGGCTACTATCAATGGCAGGTCTTTTACTTCCAGCCGGTGAATGGCCTCTGCTCCGAGATCGTTGTAGCAGACAACTTCACAGGCCGTAATACATTTGGCGATCAGCGCGGCGGCGCCGCCGGTGGCGGCGAAATAAACGCATTTATATTTTTTCATGGCTTCAATAACGTTTTGTCCGCGTCCGCCTTTGCCGATCATGCCTTTAAGTCCGGCCTCGGCGATCAGCCTGGGCGAATACGCATCCATCCGGTAACTGGTAGTCGGACCGGCGCTGCCGATAACTTGTCCCGGTTTCGCCGGGGTGGGACCGACAAAGTAAATTACCTGTCCGTGCAAATCCAGCGGCAGCGGTTCACCTTTATCCAGCAACTCGCAAAGCCGTTTGTGCGCGGCATCGCGTCCGGTATAAATAACACCGGAAAGCAGCACTTCCTGCCCAGCTTTCAGTGAGCAGACCAGCGTATCGTCCAGCGGTGTAGTTATTATAATTATTGACATTATAGTTTCCTTTTTTTAAATAGTAAATAGCGAATAGTCCAGTCACCAGTCACGTCACCAGTCACATTTCAAACTCCGCATGCCTCGCCGCATGACAGTTCAGATTTACCGCCACCGGCAGCGACGCGATATGACACGGAAAATATTCAACATGCACCGCGAACGCGGTAATATCGCCGCCGAGACCTTGCGGACCGACGCCGGAAGCATTGATTTTTTCCAGTATTTCAGTTTCCAGTTTCGCATATTCAGGATCGGCATTATGTTCGCCGATTTTTCTTAAAAGCGCCTTTTTCGCCAGATATGCCACCTTTTCGAAAGTTCCGCCGATGCCGACTCCGACGACCGTCGGCGGACAGGGATTGCCGCCTGCATTGACTACCGTATTAACGACAAAATCAATGACTCCGTTTTTTCCGGCTGACGGCGCAAACATTTTGAGTGCGCTCATATTCTCCGAACCTCCACCTTTAGGGGCCAGCGTCACCAACAGCTTGTCACCGGGAACCAGTTCGATATGAATCACCGGCGGCGTGTTATCCCCGGTATTTTTACGTTTAAACAGCGGGTCGTTGACGATTGAGCAGCGCAGATAACCTTCGCGATAACCGCGGGCAGTGCCTTCTGTGATGGCGCCGTTAAGGCTGCCGCCTTCAATTTTGACCTCTTCGCCCAGCTTAACAAAGTACACCGCGAACCCGGTATCCTGGCAAATCGGCATGCGTTCCCTGCGGGCGATCGCCGCATTTTCGATATATTGCTGAATAAATGATTTGCCTCTGGCTGAAGTTTCCTTCTCCAGGCTGTCAGTGATAACCTCCAGCACGTCCTCCGGCAGATCATAAGCAGCCTTAAGGCACAGCGCGGCCACAGCATCCACGATTCCAGTATATTGAATTTTTTTCAAAATTAAATCCTTTCTTAACCACAGAGAAACAGAGTAAAACAATTTTTACGGCTTTAAAACATCCTGTATATCCTTGTTCATCCCTGTTAAAATAGTTTCATAATATAACCTGATAAATCAGTCTTGAAAGTGACATCTTATCATAATTTAAGATTTACATCAGAAAAATTTAGTCATCTTTTTCCATAATTCCAACTTTTCCAGTTTTCAACTTTTCCCGCTTTGAATTTTCCTTATTGGGAATTAGATTATTCTAAAATTATTGAGTTTCCCATGACAGCCTTACAGGAAATAGAGAACAAGGCGTTTACACTATCACTGCCGAAAGAGGTCAATTGATTCATGACTTGATTGTCACGATGAATGGAGAAACTCAATATGATGATGATTTTGAGAAAGAGATTCAGAAAAGAGTAAAAAAAATGGTCGCCAAAGGCGAAATGCATAAAAACGGTCTGCCGGGACGGCGACCCTATCCAGGAATTACGGGATCTCCCGTTTCATGCTTTTCATCTGCGTCCTGCTAACTCTCGGATTAGTCCCGCGACTGCGGGATGTCATATTCACCCTTTTCGTGAATTTTCGTGCTTTTCGTGGTTAAAGTGTATTTAAATGTTTCTTTTGGTTGCAGCTATGTCACGCTAAGCCCTTCATGGTTAACTGTATTTCCTCCGCTTTGTGCTCGATCTTCATTTCCTGCTATTGACAAAGCAGTTACGCATATTATGTTATATTGACTTCCAATTAATGAAGCAGCTAAGGAGAAAGCAAAATGACTAAGTATGAAAAAAAGGCCCATGAGATGGTCACTGAAGTGGCAAAGACTATCAAAAAAGTAGAAGATAAAATTACCAAGTATGAAAAAAAGGCGCAGAAGACGGTCAAGGACGTAATGGCAACGCTTAAAAAAGTAGAGAATAAAATTGCCAATACAGAGTATGGGAAGAAAGCGCAGGAGACGGTCAAGGACGTAATGGCGACGCTCAAAAAAGCAGAGGACGAAATTGCTAAGTATGAGTATGGAAATAAGGCGCAGGAGATGGTCATGGAATTGATGGAGAAGTTCAAAAAAGGCAAACCGGAAAGCCCAAGGAAAGTACCCGTCCGCACACAGACCGCCAAGGCAACCAAACCAGCCAAAGCGACAGCAACCAAAGCGACAGCAACCAAAGCGACTAAAGCAACCAAAGCAACCAAAGCGACCAAAACGGTTAAAGCGGTTAAAGCGCCCAAAACGACAAAAACGGACAAAGCACCAAAAGTGACTAAAGCGGCTCACGCGATTGAAGCGGCTAAAGCGATTAAAGCCACCAAAGTGAGCAAAGCACCCAAAAAATAGATGACCTTTTAATCATCCGGAATCAAATCCCGCAGGGTATTCCTGCGGGATTTGATTCTTCTTCAGATAAATTCTGATTTATATTACTGTGATTAATTCCTTCTTGTGCCTCATGGCGAACTATATTTTCCTTTTTCCCTTTGTTTTATCTTTACTCCCTTCTATTGACAAACTATCAATACCGAAGGACAGACAAACCGGCGCTCTTCGCAATCTATGTTAAATTTTCAGCTGCGTAGAGTATAACACAAAAAAGATATTCAATATTCTCGCAAAACAACTATTTCATGTTGCAAAAATATAATTTTGATTTAAGTTTGATTGGGAGATTTTTATTTGTATCTTTGCCTCATAATTCTATGTTTTCGGTGTATGTAAGAAGTTTCTTCTGTGTATATGTACGCATGGATTGAGTAATTACCGGAGGAACTTTAAGGAATGATGATGGATAGTGAACCGTTTTTTCTTGAAGTGAATGATAGTTTTCCAGTCCATAAACTGGCACATCAGCTTTTTGCTGATCAGGCCGGGCAATATCCAGACCGCATTGCGCTGATTGAGGGCGGTAGAGAACTCACATATGGCGAACTTGACCGAATTACCGACTCCATTGCCACCGGGCTGATCGCCCGCGGCATCAAGGCTGATAACGCTGCAGGAGTCTATATTGAGCGCTCGATCAATTATATAATCGCGATTCTGGCAATAGTCAAAAGCGGGGGATGTTACGTTCCGATAGATCCAGACATCCCGGCGGAGCGGCTGAATTTCATTATCAATGACACCGGCTGTAAACAGATTTTAAGCGAATCGCGATATGCCGGAAAATTATCCGGGTTCATGGATAGAGCAGTCATGCTCGACAAATTAGATTTATCCGCGCTGGTTCCGATGTCCTCCCCGCCGTTCATATCTCCTTCCTCGCTGGCGTACATAATATACACCTCGGGTTCCACCGGAACCCCGAAAGGGGTGGAAATAGAACACGGCAGCCTGCTGAATCTTATACACTGGCATCATCAGACTTTTGTTGAGGATGACTATTACCGGGTCAGCCAGAGCGCAGGTGCGGGTTTTGACGCGTCAGTACGTGAAATATGGGCGCATCTGACCAATGGCGCGACTATTTATATAATTCCTGAAATGCTGCGGCTGCAACCTCAAAAACTGGTTGACTGGCTGACCGAAAAAAACATTAATGAATGTTCTCTTTCCACACCGGTCGCCGAACTGGCGATCGGCGCCGACTGGAAGAATAATACTTCATTGAAATATTTGCAGTGCGGCGGAGAAAAACTGAATAGAAAACCGGGCAGTGCATTTCCGGCGATCCTGGCCAACCTTTACGGACCGACGGAATGCACCGTAGACTCGACCTGGGCAATGTTTAAAGCCGGCGACGACGACGGGAAGTCGCCGCATATCGGAACGCCGGTCAGCAACTTCAGAATCTATATCCTTGACGAAAAACTTAGCCCGGTGCCGCGCGGGACAGAAGGCGAGATTTGCATCGGAGGCGTCGGACTGGCGCGGGGATACCGGCATCTGCCTGAACTTACCAGTAAGACGTTTGTTCCAGACCCCTTTCTTCCCGGCAGGCGGATATATCGCAGCGGCGATCTCGGGTGTATCAATGCCGCCGGAAATATTGAATGTTCCGGCAGAAAAGATTTTCAAGTAAAAATACGCGGATTCAGAATAGAACTGGGCGAAATAGAGTCAGTTTTATCGCAGCATGAGAATATCTCCAAGTGCGTCGTTACCGCCAGAGCAAAAGGCAACGGGGTAAAATATCTGGCTGCCTATTTCATCTTGAAAAAACCGCAGGAGCAAAAACAACTGATTGAAGAACTGCGCAATTTATTGAACAAATCAGTGCCTGAATATATGGTACCAACCACCTATACCGTACTTCAAGAGCTCCCGCTGACGCTTAATGGCAAAGTAGATCGCAAAGCGTTGCCGGAACCGGAATTTGTTCATGAGGGTATTACTGACCCCGCGGCTGACGTCGATGATCCGCTGCAAAAAATGGTTGCATCAATCTGGTGTCAGTTATTGAATCTGGACTATGTCAATCCTGATGATAATTTTTTCATGCTTGGCGGACATTCGCTGCTGGCAACTGCCATGAGTCTGGAAATAGAAAAACGACTGCTGGTGCAGTTGCCCATATCGCTGGTTTTCTCTCATCCGACACTAAAGCAAATGGCTCAGGCAGTCAGATACAGTTCCGGTTCAAGCCGCACTGCCGTCAAATTCGAAAAAGCCCGGGCAACTAAAAATAATCTTTATCCCGCTTCGATTGCGCAAACCGCAATGTGGTATATGGAGAAATCATCGCATGAAAACAATTCGTTCAATATTCCTTTCGAAATATATCTGCTCGGAGACGTCAAGCCGGATATACTTGATAAAGCTTTCAATCTGATTGTCAAGCAGAATGAATCACTCCGGTCAAGTTTTGTATTTATCAATGAACAATTATATATAAAGATCAGCCAGTTCCAGGAAGCGGAAATCCCTTTTCAAGATCTTTCCCTTCTTCCTGAAAATGAAATACAGCAACGGTATTGTGCTGAAATCGGAATACAGCGATTCCATGTTTTTGATCTTACCAGCGCCCCGTTATTTAATTGCATTCTGCTGAAATTAAAAGATAATGATTTCCGGCTAATATTTACGGTGCATCATCTTGTTTTTGACGGCTGGAGCACGTTTTTATTCTTCAAGCAGCTTATGGATTACTATTATCAGTTTTCCTTTGGCAGGGAACCGGCAGTATCCGCCGGTCAGTGGCAATATGTCGATTTCTGCCGCTGGCAAAATAATTATTTTAAGACTTACGGACCGCAGACTCAATTAAAATACTGGCAGAAAAAACTTGACAACCATGCAGTCACTCCGCCGCTGCCTGTCCAGAAACAACTTCAGAGCGAGGGTAAATCCAGACGATACTATGTCAAAATCAAACAGGATATTACTTGCAGGCTGAAAAAGCTGGCAGCGGAAAACAATGCCAGCCTGTTCATGGTATTAACCGCCTTGCTGCAGCTCCAGATACATAAATACACCGGAGCGACAGACATCACCACCGGTACCACAATAGCAAACCGGAACCTGCCTGAAGCGGAAGAGATTATGGGATTGTTCATAAATGCTCTGGCGCTAAGGAATAAGATCGAAGGAAACCCGTCGTTTAATGAGTTCCTGACGCAAGTCAAAAATACTTTGCTGGAAGCTTATGAAAATCAGGATATCCCCTATAGCATGGTATTGAAAAATTGCGGCGGAGCAGGGAAAGCCGATAATAAGTCATTATTCAAGATCTCCATGCTACTGCAAAACCTGCCATGGCCGGAAACAAATTTATCCGGCGTAAAAATGTGCTACGAAGAACTAGGTAGCGATGCCGCCAAAATGGATATGCTTATTGTGTTTCGTGAAAATGATAATATGCTTCACGGCTGGTATGAATACGACACCGCGAACTTCGATGAAAGAAGCATTGAAGCATTTTTCCATCACTACATTTATCTGGCGGAAATATTGACAGCCAGGCCGGATACTTTAATGTCTGAAATTCATCTTCCGTGGGAAAACATCCGCCGCCGTTCAAGCTGTTATATTATCGGAGAAACCGCTCTTACCAAAGCGGCCGGGGATATTCTGCTCAATAACGGGTTCTATATCAACGGCATATTTACTGATGAACCAAAATCGGCTGCATGGGCGGAAGAACATGAAATTCCGTGCCATCCTCCACAAAAGAAGCTGATTTCGGACACTCTTTCATCTGTTCGCCCTGACTATCTGTTCAGTATTATCAATAGTTGCATCCTGGATCAGCATATTCTTGATCTGCCGTTGAAATACGCCATCAATTATCATGACGGCCCGCTGCCGCGCTACGCCGGACTGTATGCAACCGCCTGGGCGATAATCAATCATGAACACGAGCACGGCGTCACCTGGCATCAGATGACAACAGAAATCGACGCCGGCGATATCTTGAAACAGCAGGAAGTTTCAATCTCGCCATATGATACATCGGTTTCGCTCAACGTAAAATGTGTGCAGGAAGCGCTGGGCGCATTTGAATCGCTGGTGCATGATCTGAAAGACGGAGATGTCCGCGCAACGCCTCAGGACTTAAGCAGGCGGACATATCATCCGCAGCAGCAGCGTCCGGCAGATGCCTGCGTGATTGATTTCAGCCAGAGCGTCGAGAATATTTCCGCGCTGGCAAGAGCGCTGGATTTCGGAGATTATGCGAACCCGCTTGGAACTTTGAAATTCGTATGCGGCAACGCGTTCTACACCATCATGGAGCTCGGTATTGCAAGCAGGAAAGCTAATTGCGAACCGGGGAAAATAGTTGAAGTAAATAAAGATAAAGGCAGTATCAGCGTATCGGCTGGCAACGGGGTTGTCAAATTAGCCGGGATATATGATCTTGAAAACAACCCTGTCGATGTTGCATTCATCGGCCTGCGGGCAGGACAAGCACTTCAAGAGAGTATCAACTGGAAGCTGCTTGACCGGTACTACAAAGAATGCGCCGTCACGGAAACATTCTGGGTAAAACGGCTCCGTGCCGTTCAACTGCCGGAAATAGCAATTCTGAGTACAACTGAGCAAATCAGTTCCAGCTACATAAATGCTCTCACGCTGGACTTCATACTCGCTTCCGGCACCAGTCCTGTATCTGTTTTTGCGATGTTTCTGGCAAGGCTTTCCTGTATGGAAGAATTTGACATTCCAGTCAATCCCGGGTATCCTGGAGAAACGGACTTCCGGTTTATCTTTGCTGATACTGTCCCCATGCGGTTAAAACTGAATTTTTCTAAAACCGCAGCAGAAAATCTTGCAATAATAGAGAAAAACCTGGAATCGCTTCTCGATAAAAAGACATTCTGCCGGGATATATTTATCAGATATAGGAATCTCCGTAAACTTGAACAAGTTCCGTACAAGATAAGGATTACAGCCGGAGGCGGCTGCGAACTGGAACTTTATCAGCAACATACTGAACGATTCATCAAGTGCTATTATCGGATATTCTTTTGGCACTTTATAGTTAACCTGCTTATTAGCAATCATTTAAATGATGATTGAAATAAAAAAATACTGGCTACTTCAATTTTACATTTAACAGTTCAAGAATTTTCTTTTGCTCCTCATCTGGTTTT
>CAIPAT010000321.1 GCA_903863035.1 uncultured Lentisphaeria bacterium | reverse complement strand
TGTCCAAAATGGGAGGGTTACGCTCCGTCGTAACCGGGATCGGATACGGTTGCCACAGAGGACAACCCTCCAGAAGATTGAAACGCGTTATGCTCAACGACTATCCAAAGTCTCCGGATGGTGTCCAAAATACGTCTTGGTGTAGTGCCGTCAGTGCGGGACGGTGGCGTCCAAAATCTCGGTGTGGAGGTAGCAGGCGGAATTTTAAGTAGGCCAGTTTCGCCGAAACGGGCTCATGAGGCGGTTTGGCAAAGCCGTCCTACGTTGAGACACTCCTGCATAAGGTCTGTCCAAAGCGAGGGTGAGGGCTGTCAAAATGGGGGAGCCAACAGCTGCGGTAGTTGAAAGTTTTGCCCCGCTTGCGGGTCCCGCGAATACGGGAGAGAAAAGTTGAAAGTGAAAAACGGAGCAATTCTGCACAGGTGTGTCCAGATTGTCCAAAATGTTGTTTGAAAATTGTAAACGCGTTGTGCTCAACGGATCTCTCCCGCAGTTGCGGGAGCGGAGTGGCTGTCAAAATTGCTTTGTTGTAACGCCGTCCGTGCTGGCCGCATGGGCGAAACAGCCTCTGCTCAACGGCTCTCTCCCGCAGTTGCGGGAGCGGAGTGGCTGTCAAAATTGCTTTGTTGTAACGCCGTCCGTGCCGGACGCATGGGCGAAACAGCCTCTGCTCAAAAGCTCTACAAAGTGTCGGTGTCCAGATTGTCCAAAATGGTGAATGGGTAGTGTTAAATGAATTTATAAACTGGATTAAATAACCTTATAATTTTAGAACTTTATAATTTTAAAACTGTTTAACTGGCGTATAACTCTGACTAAATACTAATCCGGATTTGATAATCCGTAAATTAAATGTATTTTCAGTTTTGGTTTACTGTATTTAATTTGAGCGTAATTAGAACCGGGAAATGACTGGACAAGATGAAAACCTTAAATTTATATGTATTAAAAAACTTTCTTATCACATTCGGGATGGCAATCGGCGTTCTGACTTTTGTGATGCTGGGTGCGCGGCTGGTGAAGATATTTGAATATATCTCACAGGGGATCCCGGTGGTGAATTTTCTACTGTTTATGTTATATATCATGCCGATTGTGCTTACCTTCACGGTGCCCTGGGCTGTACTGGTGGCGGTAATGCTGGTTTTCGGCCGGCTTTCCGCCGATACGGAAATCACCGCGATGCGGGCTTGCGGGGTTTCTATCCTGCAGGTTGTGTCGCCGATTCTGATTGTAACTTTCTTTATGACTTTGCTGTGCCTTTATCTGCAGGTTGAGGTTGGGCCTCCGCTGCTGGGTAAATCCCGCAGTCTGATGGCGGCTACGGTGGTTGACCAGCCGCTGGCGCTTTTTGAACCCGGCAAGCCGGTGGATTTTGAAAACAATATCATTTATATTGACGACAAGATCAGTGAGGATGAAGTAAAGGATATTCAGATTTTCACGATGGATGACAAAAGGGTTAATGTTGAGCAGGACATTACGGCTGCCAGAGGCAAGTTTCTGGTTGATAAAAACAAGCAGTTAATGACGGTAGTGCTGACCGATTGTATTATAATTGATAAGAAATCAAAACCGGAGACTCGTGTTTTTAACAAAACAGTTGAGTTCACGCTTAATTACGGCAAGGAACTGAATAAAATTCGCATCGGACAAAAGGCCAAATATATGACGTTGAAGGAGCTGCTGGGCAGAATCCGCATTGACAAGCGCCTGAATCGGAATACTTGTGAACTGGAAGTTGAATTGAATCAGCGCATCGCGTTCGCCTTGTCGCCGATCGCGTTTCTGCTGCTGGGCTTGCCGCTGGCGATAAGGACTTCCAGGCGTGAGACTTCGGTCAATCTTTTTCTGAGCGTAATTCTGGCCGGCGGTTTCTTTATGTCAATCATTCTCTGTGATTCCCTGACCAATTTTCCGCAAATTTACCCGCAGTATCTGCTGTGGCTCCCCAATCTGGTGTTTCAGATCGTCGGCGCGGTGATGATATACAGGATTGCCAACCATTAGCTCAATATCGACCGGGAGGAATTGTGCACTTACAGACTCATTTTCTTTCCGGATGGTGCATTGGCAATCTCTTTCAACTGAACGGGCGCGAACGGCTGTTTTGCGCATTGGCGGTGGTGCTGCCTGATCTTGACGGGGCGGGAATCCTTTTCAGTCAGGAAATGTTCTGGAAATTTCATCACCTGCTGGGACATAATCTTCTGTTTTCGGCATTTGCCGCAGCGGTGTTTTGCTGTTTCTCCGAACATAAAGCCAAGATGCTGTGCCTATGTTTTGCTTTGTTCCAGTTGCACATGGTCATGGACATGTTCGGCTCGGGTGAACTCTGGACGATCAGCTATCTGTGGCCTTTCAGCAGCAGGGAATTCAGCATTTCATGCAGTTGGGCGCTTTATTCCTGGCAGAATATCCTTGCCGGAATACTGTTGATTGCATGGACTTTGCTCGTCATAAAATATCAACGGCGGACTCCGCTGGAAGTACTTATGCCGAAACTGGACCGTCAGATAGTCGAAATTTTCAATAAGGGCAAGAAGAATGAACAACATCGAATCTAAAGCATACATCATGTATGGGCCGAAAGATCACGGACCGATGTATAAAGAGACAGACATGAGCCGTTTTCCGGTCGAGCCATTCAACACTTTCAGCAACCTGATCTTTTTGTTTCTGGTAATCTACTGGTCATGGAAAACCCGGCTGAACACGCTAAAACATCCGTTGACGACGGTTTGCATGCCGATTCTGTTATTGGGGTTTATCGGGGGGACGGTCTACCATGCCACCCGCAGCAGTTCTATCTGGATACAATTGGACGTCATGCCGATTCTGATACTGGCGTTGTCAGCCGGGATCTTTCTGTGGCGGATGCTGGTCAGAAAATGGTTATGGACTTTTCTGCTGACGCTCGGTCCATGGACGATTTATTATTTCATTGCTCAATACGTCAGGATTCCGGAGAAATATGTAATTACCATCGGTTATCTGGTGCTGGCATCGAATATTCTGCTTCCGTCCATATTGTATTGCGTCCTGAGAAACCGCAAATCGTGGCTGACGCTGACGCTGTGTCTGGCAGCTTTTGCAGTGTCTATCGCTTTCCGTCTGCTGGACCGGTTTGACGTACTTAAATTTATGCCGCAGGGAACGCATTTTCTCTGGCACATTTTTGGCGGTATTTGCGGATTTTTTATGATCAAATACATCTATCTGGCGGAGAATGTTGAAGTGCAAGAGAGAAAAGGAAGATCATTGCACCGCAATCATGAGTGAGCATTCGGCGATGAGTTTCTCCATCCCCTGACTGGTGAACAGTTCCGGCGAGAGGGTCTTCGACAGCGTTTTCCGGTTCGAATGATAGAAGTATGAGACCGCCATCAGCGTGAAAATATAAGTCTCGAAAGAAACACTGCGGGGCAGCAGCCCGAGTTCCACGGCTTTGTCGAAGAGCTCTTTTAAGGCAGTATAATCTTTCTCTTTAAGTCCCGGCAGCTTTTTTAGGGACGAATCATCCTCCAGGTTGGTCCACGCCAGCATCCGCCAGAAGTACGGATGCTTCTTATGCAGGGCCATATATTCCCGCAGAATTATTTCCGTGAGTCTGGACGGTTCCAGCCGGGCTGCGGTCATGGCTTTGGCATCGAACAATTTCACGCCTTCAAAAACTGTGGTCAGGCATTGGTCGAACAAGCCGGATTTGCTGTGAAAGTAGGCGTATATCCGCTGTTTATTGATAGCGGCGGCTTTCGCGAGCTGATCAACTTTGGTGCCGTGATAACCGCGTTCGGAAAATATCCCGATAGCGGTTTTTAGAATATTCTCTCTGGTCTCGATTGCTCGTTGCTGCATTTATCTGCCTTCCTTAAAGTGGATAAGAAAATATCAATCCGCAAGCCATTTGTCAAGGCCGTCTTTCACAAAACTGTCGTCATTCAGGTGAGGGTAGGAGCGGTAGACCCGGTCAATTTCCTCACTCTGTCCCGGCGAAAGCCCTTCCTTTGGATTCAGACACCAGATTCCCGGCAGCAGCCCCTGGCGGTGCAGTACTTCATGAATGCCTGGAATACAACCAGCAAAATAGTTGGCGGGGTCAAAAAACGCTGCATTGCAGTCGGTAACTTCGATATTCCTGGAAAGCATTTCCGCCTGTATTGTTTTGCCGGAAGCGATAATGGCGTGGATTTCTTCCAGCAGTTCCACCGCCTTTTGCGTCCAGACGCACCAGTGTCCCAGCAGCCCGCCTTTTATCCGGATACGTTTCTGGCCGGCTGCGGTCTGAATTTTGTACTCTGTCAGCAAATCCATTACGATATTGTCGTCGTTGCCGGTATACAGCGTGATCTCATTTTCGCGGCCTGACTCGGCCAGCGCCCGCACGACGTCCAGCGTCTGGTAGCGGTTGAACGGCGCCATTTTTACGGCCAGAATGTTGTCAATTTCCATGAATTCCCGCCAGAATTCATACGGCAGGATTCTGCCGCCGACACTGGGCTGAAGATAAAAGCCGATGACCGGCATGATCCCGGCAATGGCCCGGCAATGCACGAGCATTTCAGCAATGGTTGAGTCTTTCAGCGCCGACAGACTCAGCAGACAGGCGTCATAACCATTCTTCAGCGCGAATTCCGCCTCATACCTGGCTTGCCGGGTTTGGCCGCATACCCCGGATATTTTCAGAATTCCGCGTCCGGTTTTAACACACCATTCATCAATGGCTTGTGACGTCCGGGCCATTACCGGCTCGAACAGGCCTATATCAGGGTTGCGGATTTCGAACTGGGTTGAATGTACCCCTACCGCGATGCCGCCGACACCTGCATCTATATAATACCGGCAAAGCGCACGCTGGTATTTAGGAACAAACTTGCGGTTCGCGTCCAGCGCCAGCGGCTGTGCCGGAATAACGGCGCCTTTTCTTACTGCGGACAACACCTGCGGATCAATATCGTTGACTCTTTTCATAATTATTCCCTGCTATTAGAATTTACCATTGTTTACTTCAAAGTGTGTCGGTTTGCCCAGTGAACTGCCCCCCAGCATCAGCCATTGTGCCTGCCAGATGATCATCTGCTCCAGCGGTACCTGCGGATAGCCCAGCAGCCTGAATGCCTTGCCTGCATTATTCAGATAACACTTATCGGCGGAAATGCCGGTATAGCTGATTGTTTTATTCATCAGCCGGCCAAAGGCTTCCGCGATATATTCCACCGGTACGATTTCCGGCCCCGTGATGTTCAGTACTGCCGCCGGCGACGCGCAAAGTTCCAATGTCCGCAGCGCGTAACAGTTGGCGTCGCCCTGCCATAGCACATTGAAGTGTCCGACATTGTTGTTGACCGGCTGTCCGTTCCAGACTTGCTGGCCGATATCATGCAGCACCCCGTAGCGCAGGTCAATCGCATAATTCAAACGCAGCAGCAGCGTTGCTGTTCCATAGGCTTTCGCGCAGTGGCCGAAAACGCGTTCCCGTCCGAGACTGGACTGGGAATATTCGCCGACCGGGGCAGGGGGAACTTGTTCGGTACAGCCGCAAGTTCCGGCACTGACCAGCGGGTAAACACAGCCGGTGGAAAACACCACTATCCGGCTTTGGCGGAAATGGTCGCCGACGTAGCCGGGGACGATGGTGTTCATTGCCCAGGTCAGTTCCGCTGAACCTTCAGTTCCGAATTTACGCCCCGCCATGAATATGACATTCTTTACTTCAGGCAAAGCCTTCACCGCGGCCTGATCCAGCAGGTCGCAGGAAATTGTTTCAATACCCCACTGCTCAAGTTTATTTTTGCCTGCGGCATCGCTGAAACGGGAAACCCCGATGACCCGTTTGCAGACTCCGGCTGCTTTGATCGCGTTGGCGGCCTGTCGCCCCAGCGTTATGCCCATTTTGCCGCCGATACCCAGAATCATGATATCTCCGTCCAGCCGTTTCATCATTTCAACCAGGCCGGTTCCGGGCTCCGAAAGTACGTCTTCCAGTAATGCTTCAGTGTCGATTGTTTCAGGAAACTTCATGGTCTTCCTCCTATAATTAAAAACCAACCGTTCGGTTTTATTATACTGTCTTTTATCGAATCAGTCAAGTGCTTGTCAAAAATTATTCCGGACATTTTGGTCATCTGCACTGCATAATGCGTTTTCATAATCTGGCTCTTATGGACTTTGTGGACCTGGACATTTTGGACACCACCCCCCCATTGTTTGCCCATGCGGCCAGCATAATAAACCGGACAACCGTCCGCATTTTGGACACCAACCCCCCATTGTTTGCCCATGCGGCCAGCATAATAAACCGGACAACCGTCCGCATTTTGGACACCAACCCCCCATTGTTTGCCCATGCGGCCAGCATAACAAACCGGACAACCGTCCGCATTTTGAACACCAACCCCCCATTGTTTGCCCATCCTTCCCATCCTTCCTACCCGGCTGTTACGCCGGTATCGTTTATCCTTCAATTAAAAGTTCCGGAGGAGGGATGCAAGGGGGAACCTTGAACTGTAAATCCCGCAGGGCGGGACCATGCAAACAAAAAATTGTTTCCCATTACTCGCCCCCGGCGGCCCGCCGGGCGTGATCCAACGGTCCCGCAGTCGCGGGATTGGTCGCCAAAGGCGAAATGCATAAAACCGGTCTGCCGGGACGGCTGACACTACCCGGAATCCTCCCTTCACGCCCTTCATGGTGAGACTGCATTTTTCCAATTTTCCTGCTTTCTCAAACTTTAGCACTTTAGCACTTTAGCACTTTAGCACTTCCCTATGCCATTATCGCTCTGTTCGCCATTGACACTGAACTTAACTCTGTCAGCGCCCAGACTAACGCATCCAGCCGGTCGGGGCTGGACTGGTTCAGCTCCGGATTGTAACTGCACAACTGGTCTTCGAGCTTCCGGAAACTGCCGACATGATGCACTTTGCCCATCTCATACAATGCGGCGACAGGTTCGGCGCGGGTAAGCTTGCCCCTGGTCGCGGTGACCCGTTTGCAGCTGATGTCCCCGGAGACCGCATGCAGATTGGCGATC
>CAIPAT010000320.1 GCA_903863035.1 uncultured Lentisphaeria bacterium | reverse complement strand
TGTAATATATGTGCGAAATCGGATGAACTACGGTAAAAGTGGAATTTTATATCGAAATTAAGATAAAGTAGCTATGACTTCCCTTGGTTTTGCAATTGGTCGGCCGTATCCCCCCGTTACAAGCGCAGCAGCAGGAAAGCGCATGGCGTTGGGGATTAGCAGTGAGACATGGGCGGCTAGGTGGCAGGTGGGATTTTTATAATATATTTTGCTGATTTTTTTGCGAAATGTATTGACATATCTTTTTAAAACATATATAATAACAATTAACCCAGACGTTTGGGTAAGGTTTGATTTATTTCACAATGGAACATATATGATGATTACTTTGAAAGATATTGCAATTAAGACAGGAATAGATACTGGATCAATTTCTCGTGTCTTAAATAATCATCCCAAAGCAATGGAATTAAAGGCTGAAACCCGAGCAAGAATTCATCAGTGTGCTAGAGCAATGGGATATGCCCGCAACGAAATTGCCCGATCAATGGTTACCGGCAGGAATGATGTGATCGCGTTTATTTCCCCTGATACCGGGACATGGGAGTTCACCGGCAAAATAATGTCCGGCATTCTGGAAGAAACCACTCGTTATGGATTCGCCGTGAAAGTATATCATTTAACGCATAACACCTCTGACAACATTATAAGACAATTAATCGAACAACGTGTCGCTGGAATAATTTTTCATTCCGGCAAAAGCACTGACTTTGATCTGATTCGGCATGAAGCTGACAAAAAAAACATTCCCAGTGCAACCGTCAACCTTAGCAGCGGCGATTCCGGTATCAGTATTGCCTCCGATGATTTTCAAGGCATCAAAAAGGCTGTACAATACCTTGCTGGACTCGGACATCACCGCATTTCATATATTTCTAATGAGTCAGGTCTGGAATTTGCGGTAAATCGTGAAAATGGTTTTATTGCCGCAATGAATGAGTATATTTCCAACTGCGGCAATCTCCAGATAGCATACGGCATCAATACGGAAAGTGATGAGAATCATCAGCCCATCAAAAGCCTTCTGTCTGCCAGCAAGGACAAAAGACCAACCGCAATTATCTGCTACTCCGACTATATTGCCTGTGATGTATTGCAAGTTGCTTATCAAATGGGAATAAAAGTGCCGGAAGATCTTTCCGTAATCGGTTTTGCCGATCTGGATGTTGCAAAACATGCAGTAATACCATTGACTACGATGGCTCAACCCTTTGAACAAATGGGTAAGGACGCGACGAATATGTTAATAGAAGTGATTAAAAATAAGAAAGTAGACATTCCAGACAAGGCTCAAAACATAAAACTGGAAGTAAGGCTGGTTGTCAGAAAATCCACCGCACCACCTAAAAACATTTAATTTGAAAAAACATAAGGAGCATAACTACAACACGTTAAGGATAGATAAACGAAATAGGATATTGCGATGTTTAAAACTGCAACCAAACACATAATAAAAGAGAGGAAAAGAACCATGAGAAAGATGCAGGAGAGTTATAAAATATTGAATTTCACACTCATAGAACTCCTCGTTGTAATAGCTATTATAGCAATTCTTGCCTCTATGCTGCTGCCTGCATTGAACAAGGCTAGAGAGAAAGCTAGAACTAGTTATTGCGCAAATAATTTAAAGCAGATCGGTCTTGCTCAAAATATGTATTCTAACGACAATCAGGAATATATAGTTCCAGGAGTTGGTACCGATGTCAATACGACAGGCTGGTTCAATCTGCTGTCTGGAGTAAGTACGGCAAACGTCCGATTCGCGAAGGGATACGATGTGCAATATTTTGGTAATTATATCAGTAAAGGAAACTTTGTTTGTCCGGCGGAACCTGTCGGGTTAGGAAGTTATGCTACAACACCTCCGCTTTTTAGCTATACCCATTATGCCATGAACTATTTTTTGTATTTGGGCGGCAGGAAATTATCTTCCGTAGCCAGCGGAAGCAAGGCTATTTTTGCTGTAGACAACGCTTACCTTAACCAATATTTTATCAGCTGGATAGACTATTCATCATATCGTCACGGTCGTTATTATATTCCGCTTAAACAAGTGGATCAGCACAACCCTGGTTTCAGTTGGCCCGGCACCAGCAATGTAGTATATATGGATGGACATGTTACTAATAGTAACTATTTATCATTATACAAAGAAGGTCAAGTTGCGCCTTCATACAACCGCACGAAAATAGGACTTAGAGGATACTGATCAAGCATGGTTAAATTTCCCCGCAGGGGGTGTTCAACCAGAACAAAATTTTGAAAAGCCCGGCGTTGTAGTCTTGGAATAATACCCTGGCACTGTGTCAGGAATGTGAGAACTACATAAAATTTCTTCAAATAATTAAGGACGGTAATCTAATGAGAATGCTCGTGTGTGTTTTTATTGCAACCATGTTTTTTCAACAGCCTGCATTTGCCGGTGATGATTTAAAAACAAGTAATGACGAGAAGTCGGAAGTCCAGGCTAATCGTCTTCTGTGGCAGCAGAAGACAGGCGGAGAAAATCTTGCGCTTGGCAAAAGAGTAAAGTTCTGCCCTGAGCCTAATTATTTTCTAACGGCCAAAGGCAGTACGGCCGCGACTGTTCTGACTGATGGCAAGCTTGGCCGGAATGATGACAGGCTTTGGTTTGAGCCAAACGCTGTCGCCTGGATTAAAGCAGGAACGACTAATGCCTCTGCACTCATTGATCTGGAAAAAATCGAACCTGTGTCCAAAATCGTAATACGGTTGAATGGAGGCTGGCCAGGCAATGGTGTTAGATTCCCGCAAATGATTGAAGTTTTTGTCAGCAAAGACGGCAAAACATTTTATAGTGCACGAAAAATCATCAAACTTGAACCAGCCGACCAGAACTTGGCAGACTGGCAAAATACTTACTATCTTCCAGAGAACGGTGAGCCGTATGTATATCCGTTCGACCTCATGATAGATGCGGATGTAAGATATGTTGGCGTTTGCTTTTCCGGAATCACAATTCCAGCAATTTCTGATGAAATAGCTGTCATCAAAGCCAATACACAATCATTTAAAGACGGTAAGTTCAATGCGGTTTACAGTAAAACGCCGACTCCATTCTTGGAAGAAAAAGCTGTGTTTTCACCAAGAACGGAGAATTTTTATATTGCGGATAATATAAATGCTCCAAACTGGCTCCAATTGAAAGATCAGCGCCAGGATACCAAAGGGGAGCTTGGATATGTTATTGATATGCCGTCACAAGTTGAATTCCATACCCCTAAAGCTTATCCTTTGTTTCTAAGGAAACTGGTAAATACTGAAATCCGTGGTGTGAGAACAATAAGAACTTTCAAATTCGATCTTCAAGCCTATCAGAAGAGCGGTATAGCGTGGGTGGGGCCGCTGTATTTTTCGGTAAAAACTGACGATAAAATTCCAGCACAGGAAAGTTATGTAATTGTTACGACCACAGAGAATGGAAAAGAGCATTATAGTTGTAAAGTGCCGTTAAAGTTGCTTCATATCAATGAAGTTCCCATGTTAAAAAGAATTCATGTATCTCTGGCATGGATGTATCTTCATGAAATGCAGGAATGGCCGGATTTCTTCGCTGACTGGCGGAAACTGGGTTTTAACGCGGTATCAATCATGCCCTGCGCTAATGATAATGAGCGAGAGCAGGAGGCTAAATGTCGTTTCATGGAAAACGCAAAAAAGCAAGGTTATAGAATCATTAGCATTCTGTCGCCTTTAGGCCGGGTTCCGATAATGTATCCCAAGGACACGGAATATCGATGCGTTGGGAGTAGCAACCCTGAGTCATTTTGTCCGGCATATAAAGGAAAAATATACGATTCAATACTTTCATTTATTAGAGATTCGGTAAAAAAATACCCGACGGACTATGTCTTCTATGATCTAGAAAGTTGGCCGTTGCCGGGTATGCAGGAATGTATGGAATGTTCGCGTTGCAATGAAAAAAGAAAAGCCGCAGGACAAAGCTGGCAGGAATATCTGACTGCGTTTCAAGTTGAACTGGCGCGTACTTACAAAGATTGCGTAGCGGAAGGCAGTCGTGAGCGAAAAACTGTACCTGTCATAGGATATTACGATTCATACCCAGGCAGAAGCCTGATGCCGGTTGTAGGTGGCGTTCCTTTCCTGCCTTTTGAACAATTGTATCCGAAATATTCTGACTTGGCCCAACCGTCGCTGTATACTTCTGAGATAAGCCGGATCAAGTCTACAATATGCCAATGTTATGAGTATACTAAAAAGCATACTGCTGTTATCCCCTGGCTGACCGCTGGCACATATGGCGAATTTAATTCATACAAGCTGGAACATATTATTCTAGAAACTTTACTCAATGGTGCCGGCGGCTTCACGTACTATTGTTTTAGTGATTTCGACACGCCTCTTGATTATTACTACCATGCTCAGGCTCTCGGCAAAATTGCCCCTTACGAGTCCTTGTTGGCGGATGGAGAACCGGTAAAAATATCTGGTTCAAATAGCAATTTGAGTTATTCCGCAGTCCGTCATGGCGGCAGAATGCTGTTGCTGGTTGGTAACTACGGTAAAATCAGTAAAGCTGATACTGCAATACCGCTGCCATTTAAAAAGATATCAAAGATCATTGACTTGAATGCCGGGAGGACGATTCAGCCTGTAAATGCGTTGTCGGTTTCATTACAGCCGGATAGTTTCGGGCTTTTTTATGTTGAAGAGCAACAATGAACTGATAGTCTGCCAGCAAACGCCTAATAGATGAAAGAATTGAAGATTTGTGCAGAATTATGAATCCCGCAAAAGATTGCGGCAAGAACATCGGCAAATCGGGACAAAACCACAATAAGGGAAGTAAAAATGAAAAGAATCAATGCGTTGATCGTTATGACCATTCTGGGAGTCGGAAGCATAGCACTAGGAGACGATAAAATTTTGTTTGATGGAAAACAAGCCGCCTGGTATAGTGCGGAAATTAAAGCCGACCCGGAAAACGCCGACAATAAAGTGTTGTTTTGGTTTGGTGCTAACAAAGGTGGGCAGCTTACAATGGTTCCATTAGACAAGGATTGGTCTAAATCTACGTCGCTATGCTTTAAAATGTACACTAACGATGTAGATGGACATGAAATAATGATTGCTTGCGATTCAAATCCCGAAGGAACACAAGGCAACTATTATTTTAAGAAAATAAAAATTGACTGGAAAGGGTGGAAAGTTATAACTATCCCGTTTGCCGAATTCGGTGTATCCCGGAACGTGATGGGCTGGAGCTGCATTACACGTTTCTCAATCTGCTCTAATGGCTGGGGCTGTGTGCCTAATCCTAATGCGGAATATTACATTGATGACGTAAAGCTGGTTGATGGCGTGGAAAAAGCAAAATAAAAGACTTGTGATTTTCAAGGAGGATTATGACCGTAAACTATTACAACGCTCTCACAGCGATTGTATTCAGTTGGGTCAATACCTCGCCCCTTGGGTCGACGTTGGTCTTGTTTCTTGTCTTTGAATCTCCGGCCCACCTGCAGGGCGTGGGAGTCACAAGATAATTTTAAATTAATATGAATCGAAGTAGTAACCAGGAGTATAGAGATGAAAATACGGTATGAAGGAGCGCGGTGGAGTCTGCTTTACGGATTATATGAAAGCGTGGAGAAGTTTGCAGTCGAGGAAGTTCAACGGTATTTTCAGTCATATCTTCCGTATGTTATGCGGGTTGAGAGTGCAGAGAAAACAGGGATTGCTGACGCGGAAAAAATGGACAGCCACTTGATTGTCATTGGGACAATGGAAAACAACCAGATTATTGCTCAACTTATTACAATGGGGCTCATTGAGCAGCCCCAAGCCCCGCAGGGGTACACGTTGAAATGTATGGAGTTGCCGTGGAATCCGAGTTCAAGGATTGTGGCGGTCGTTGGCTCCGATGCGACCGGAGTCCTCTATGGTGTTGAGCATTTAGGATTGACAATCCTGCCCAATCTTGTCGCGCCCCCCAATCCCGCAAAGGTCAGGGAACACCTTGACAATCTGCCGTTCTTCGCAGTGTCTGAGCGTCCGAAAATTGCCAACAGGGGAATTTGGACATGGGGTTACGTGATATACGACTACCGCCGTTTCATTGACAATATGGCCAGGCTGAGGATGAACATGCTGACCATCTGGAACGATGAACTCCCTGTAAATATCCGGGATGTGGTCGCCCACGCCTATTCCAGAGGGGTCAAGGTGGTCTTGGGATTTGAATGGGGTTGGGGCAAGGATGAACTTGACCTGAATAACAAGGTTGACCGAGACCGGATTTGTTGCGAGGTCATCCGGAAATATGAGTGTGATTACGCTGGGCTCGGGATTGACGGCATTTATTTCCAGACGCTTACCGAGCATTCCGACAAGGACAAGGGAACTGTCAGCATGGCTGAGTTGGCAAAATATCTGGTGAACGAGACGGCTGGCGAGTTGCTGTTAAACCATCCTGGACTGCAGATTCAGTTCGGGTTGCACGCCACCTCGATCGGCGATAGATACGAAGATTTGTCGGGATTGGATCCTCGGGTCTCCATCGTCTGGGAGGATGCCGGTGCCATTCCCTTCTCCTACAACCTCGCAACTACGAAAGACGCATCATACAAGAAGCCGGAGGCATGGGTTGACTCGCCTGAAAAAACTCTGGAGTATTCGAAGAAGATTGCGGCATTGAGAGGTGGCAAGGACGAGTTCGCCATTGTAGCAAAGGGCTGGACCTGCCTTGACTGGGACGCGGAATTTGAGAATCATGAGTCGTTCATCCTCGGCGAGAGAGAGGCCTGGTCGATACGTCAGCGGCTAGATGTTAAGCGCCGGCATTGGGATAACGTCAATTCATTATGGCTAAAACATTACAAAACAGCTATCGGTTATTATCGTGAGATACTCAAGTGTCACCGCGGGCCGATGACAGTATGTGCCTTGGTCGAGGACGGTCTCTTTGAGTCAGAAATACAACCAAGCGTCGCACTATTTGCGGGAACAGTATGGAATCCATACCGTCCGGAAGATGAGACGCTTCAAGAAGCATACACTGTCGCCACAACGGCGAACAGAATATGAGAACAATAATTTAGCACGATTATATTGTTCATAAATAACGTGTATGAGTTTTTGTATTTAGGTGTTATGTTAGGCGGAAAATGAGATAGTATGATTTCAAGAGAGAGTAAATAATTCGTCTTGCAATATATAGCCAGATCGAAAACCTATTATGGAATATGTTCTGGTATTCTTAAAAAATAACAAAGGAACTCTAAATAATTTAGAGTTTTACAATTGGCTTTAAAGAGAGAAATATGATGTTGAAAAAGATAATTGCAGGTGTCGTGATATTAATCTTTGTCAGCGGCGGCTCAGCGCTTGCGCAGAATTTACTTAAAAACGGTTCATTTGAAGACAACGTTGTATTAACCCAAGTAGATAATCTTGTAAAAAAAGGATTTGTGCTTGAGTTTGACAGCAAATGCTGGGCGGCGGGGTGGGTGATTAACAATGCGACAAAATCCGCTTCAATCTCTCTTGTCGCGGGGAATGACGTTCCGGATGGCAAAAGATATCTGAACGTCAAGACCACTGGCCGGACTCATATTTATACTCAAGAATCCATTTCCGGCGATAGTATCTATAAAATCTCGTTCATGGCGAAAGGCGAACCTTTTTATGATAAAGCTCCAGCAATCGCTGTCCATGCGTTCCTTTATAAGAAGGCCGGCGGCGCATGGGCTGGTAAGAACAATCTCCTGGGTACTTTCAAACTGGAAAACAGTTGGAAGGAATTTTCACTTGATTTACCTGCTGTCGGGGAAGAACTGGTTGTCAAGATATCTTTCGAGTTTCAAGGCTCATGCGATCTTGACAACGTGAAAGTCGATAAAACAGGCGGGAAGGTAGAGGAAGCGAATACAGCCCTTCCGATCGTATCATCCCCGGCACTACAGGCAGCGCAAAATACGGTGAGGCTGTTGCTTCCCCCGGCGGTTTACGCAGTGCCAGGAAGCGAGATAAACATCTACTTTGACAATGTTATTCTTACTCCCAATATCAAGAATTATGTGTTTGATGTCGAATGCAAAAATGGCAGGCATGATCAGGAAAGATGGCGTTTCACGCCTGATACCAAAGATGTCGGCAGTTTTCCTCTGACAATCAAAGTTTTTGACCAAAACAGCAAGATACTGGCTGAGGCGAGCACGACAATTATCATCTCTCCAATGAATGCCGGAAAAGGCCGGGATATCAGTCTCATGATAGTTGGCGACAGTCTTACGGGCGCGTCTGTCTATCCGGCAGAACTCTATAAACTGTTTAAGACCGGCGACAATCCCAATGTTAAATTCATCGGTTGCCATAGCGGCGCAGGCAAGCCGCCTCAAGATGGCGTCCCATGTCACGAAGGCCGCGGCGGCTGGACCTGGTCAATGTATTGTTCGAAGTGGACAGAAAACAGCACTGAGTCGTCCTATCTTCAAAAAAGTCCTTTTCTCACTTTAAAAGATGGCAAGCCGGTTCTGGACTTCAAGGCGTATTGCGACAAATACAACGGCGGGAAGGCTCCTGAATATATCACCATTTTTCTGGGTATTAATGACATCGGCAACGCGACCGACTCAACCATCGATCAGTCCATTGACAAGATGTTTGAAAACGCCGACAGCCTGATTGCTGAATTCAGAAGAGTCGGACCTGACACGAAAATCGGCCTGGCGCTTATCCCGCCACCCGCCGCCACTCAGGATGCGTTCGGGGAGAATTATCGTTGCGGACTGAGCCGGTGGCAGTACAGGAAAAATCAGCATCGCCTTGTCGAAAGAATGCTCTCCAAATTCTATGGCAAGGAAAATGAAAAATTGTTCATAATCCCTGTTTATGTGAATCTCGACTGCGCCAACAATTATCCTCAGAACGAAGAGCCGGTAAATGCACGGAACACGAAAAAGACGAAAAGGGATTTCAACGGTGTACATCCCGCCGCCGAAGGATATTACCAGATCGCTGATTCTTTTTATTTCTGGCTCAAGAATGAGCTCAGCAAAAAATGACAAGCATCGAATAAAGAAAAGAGTTAGAACATGGAGCAAAATTATGAATTCCGCAAAAGATTGCGGCAGGTGCACCGGCATAACCGGGTAAATCCAGATTTACAGCCAAAATCTGACGAATGCGCGGTCGATCAGAATTGGGCAATTGTGCTGCATGATGATTTTGCGTCGGATAAAGCAGTTCGCACTGCGGCGCTTGATTTTCAAAACTATCTGGAAGTCAGCATGGGGGTATCAATTCCGATGCGGCAGAAAAGTTGCGGAATCCGGGAGATACGCTTTGAATTAGATGCGAAAATCAGCAGCAGGGAAGATGCCTTTATACTGTATGTCGAACACGAATTGATCATAGTCACCGGAAAAACCGGTAAAGGTGTTTTTGCTGGCAGCATTTATGTTGAAGACTTGATGAACTTGCGCGAAGCGCCGTTTCTAACCCATGGCAAAGCATTTTGCGAGCCTCTCATTGAAGTGCGCGGGGTTCATTCCGGGTTCGGGCTCGATGACTTTCCCGATCATCATCTGAACGCTATAGCCCACGCCGGGTTTAATGAAATATATTTGTTCATCCGCGGAATCGGGAAATGTGCAAACTCGTATTGCGATATTCAAGACCTGATTGATCGCGCAGAACTTTATGGTCTGGATGTCATGTTTTACAGTTACATTCCCGGATATAAACATCCGGAAGAACAAGACGCTGAAGAATATTTTGAAGAAGCTTTCGGCAGCATATTC
>CAIPAT010000319.1 GCA_903863035.1 uncultured Lentisphaeria bacterium | reverse complement strand
GAATATGCTGCCGAAAGCTTCTTCAAAATATTCTTCAGCGTCTTGTTCTTCCGGATGTTTATATCCGGGAATGTAACTGTAAAACATGACATCCAGACCATAAAGTTCTGCGCGATCAATCAGGTCTTGAATATCGCAATATGAGTTTGCACATTTCCCGATTCCGCGGATGAACAAATATATTTCATTAAACCCGGCGTGTGCGATAGAGTTCAGGTGATGGTCTGGGAAGTTATCCAGCCCGAATCCGGAATGAACTCCTCGCGCTTCAATAAGTGGTTCGTGAAATACCCTGTTATGGGCGATAAACGGCGCTTCGCGCAAGTTCATCAAGTCTTCAATATAAATATTGCCCGCAAAAACACCTTTACCTGTTTTTCCGGTGACTATTATCAATTCGTGTTCGACATACAGTATAAAGGCATCTTCCCGGCTGCTGATTTTCGCATCTAATTCAAAGCGTATCTCCCGGATTCCGCAACTTTTCTGCCGCATCGGAACAGACACTCCCATGCTGACTTGCAGATAGTTTTGAAAATCAAGCGCCGCAGTACGAACTGCTTTATCCGACGCAAAATCATCATGCAGCACAATTGCCCAATTCTGATCGACCGCGCATTCGTCAGATTCAGGCAGCAAATCGGGATTTACCCGGTTGGGCCGGTGTACTTGCCGCAGCCTTTTGCGGAAGTCATAATTCTGCTCCATTTTCTAACTCTCCTGCTTATTTTTTTAATTCTCATAAAACTTAAAAAACGAGTCTGCCGAAGTTCTTTACATTATCGAATGAACCGTATGTCGGGCTCCATGTGGAGAGTTCATGCTGAAATCTTTTTCCGCCTTCTTTCGCATAATAATAATTCCGGCAGAAATTAACTTTCCACGGGTTTGCTTCCGTCGGGGATGTAAGTTCAAGGGATGATAATGGAATGACAAGTTCCGCGGTCCACTCATTAGTCTTGATTTTTGTGATATATTTGATACCCTTGCAATTCCATTTTATCTTCTGTGCCAGATCGAAAGTTTGTTTTATGTCGGCCTGATAAAGATCGGCAAAAACATTGCCGGGCCCAAGCATAAACTGATATATTTTATCTCCCTGACTGAAGAAAAATTCACAGCTTTCATCATCCCATACATAACGGTCAATGCTGTTTTGAGGGAGGTCAAGTTTGAGTTTGCTTTCCGGCGTAAAAGTAGCGCGTACCCCTATGTAAAGGTTCTGATTGTCCCGCATTAAAAACATCTCAGTTTTGCCGAGGAGATTGGATGCGTTGAAACTGTCCACAAAATTTCCTGTTGAAACCGCGTTTTTCCAGCATGGGCTATCGATATCCCCGTTCATTTCAGGAGAGGTTAATGCAAGGGGGATTTTTAAAACCCTGTCATTTTTGCGGACGGCTTTGCCGAAGATTTTTCCGTTTGCTTCAAAAGGCAGATAAGCGTCAAGCGTTTTCCGCGCTCTGGCATTGTACGGCTCATGCCCTTTGGATACTTCATCCGCTTTACGCAGGTATCCCATGACCCTTTCGATGAAGGCCGGAGGATATGTTTTCAACCAGCAGTTTTCCCAGTCCCACTTGAAATCCGGCCCGCCCTTGGTATTCGGATTTTCATAAGCGAGTTCCATTTCTTCGTAGAATTTTTTCATATATGGAGCGGCGTCAGGGCCGTAAAATCCTTCGTAGAATTCATCAAGGATTACATCAACATCCTGGTCCATGTTCCAGAGGAGCCGCATTGCGACGTAAACATTGGGAGAATCATAAATCCAGTCCGCCCATTTACTCCCGGCATCTCTTTCTCCCCTGCTGTTGATATCGCTCAATTCAAGGACATGGCCCTGAGCTCTGCCATTGTCGAGCATGTAGAATTCTTTAATGGCATGAGGATATATTGCAGGCGCCCCGCGAGTACCTTTATAGTACCTGGGATTGTTCAGGTAGTCCCACATATACATGGAGGCTCCTGTTTTTTCCCATGCGTCAAGTACGCGGACATACTTTTCTTTGCTATTTTCAGTCCAATACATTTCAGGAAAGAAAATGCAGAGGGTTACAGCTATGTTGGATTCGACAGAAAAATCCGGAACATCCTGATAGTCCATATATGCGCAGCAGGTGATGAACTGTTTAGGATTGGTTTTTCTGACTTCGGCGGCCACCTTGTTTACGAAAGACCATACGGCATTGCTCCTTAATCCGAAATTGCCGCCGGGTTTGACTTGAGATTTGCATTTGTCGCATCTGCAATAATAGAGGTTGTCGGAATCTCCTGGCATGACATTGGAGAACATCTTCCAATTTGTTTGGTCGAATTCGTTCCTTTTATCCTGAATCGTCTGTTTTAATACGTCCGGGTTGCTGAAGCAGACATGTCCGCCCCCGTTGCTCGCGTTAAGCAACGGCTTACCGTCAGGCTGGATAGCAAAATATTCAGGGTGATCTTTCGCAAAGCGTCCGGGCCATTGGTTAAATGAATGCATGCCGATGGGGCTTCCGCCCACGCTTCCCCAGCGCATGCGCCGCCACCAGACAGTCGTTTCATCGGTTGAAATATCTTTGTCATCAGGTACGGAATAAAAAGCAAAGCGCGTATTATAGCTGGGATTTCCGGTCCAGTTGATATTCCCAATTATGATATTTTTATTTTCAGGCGCGACAGTACCGAGTTTCCCGGGCCAGTACCAGCGCACTTTCAGCTGTCTTTCAAGAAATTCATAAGCAGCATAAAGCGTTCCGAACGGAACCAGAAGTTTTGATTTCGGGTTAAGATTGTATTTATTATCCCCGCCGCTTATGATAATGGCATTGTCAACCCTTCTGACAATCCAGGAGTCTGGCGAAAGCATATCCGGGCTTACCCCTAAGCGTTCACTGAGAATTGTTTTGCCTACATAAATAGCCGATCCTTCAATCTTTTTATCATCTGTTACAACAGGCAGTTTAGCGCCTGTGCAGAGTTCGATGTGGTCGTTAAGTTCCTTAACGGCATATTTAACGCATTCTGTCGCTTTTGCGTCAGTTACTATGACTGCAAGAGCTTTTCCATCCTTTACTAATTCAAGCGGAGTATTGCCGTTCTGATTTGAATAATACATCAAGCCGGACTCATATTTAACATCTTTAGTCTCGACTGCCTGAAGGACAGGTTCATCAATCAGAAATTCCACCAGTCCGGACGGGTATGTGCCTATCTGAAAATCCACCAGGTCAACTTCCGGCATATCAGGAATGCGGCATTTAAATTCCACGCGTTCCCAGTTAGCGCCTTTCAGCTCACAAGAATCTTCCTTGCTTGAGGAAGAAATGAGCTTCCATGTCGTTTGCAGGTTCTGAAAATTGCGTATGGTAACAGCAATATTCCCTGATCCCTGAAGGTATTTTATGTAAAAACTCAGAACAAGCGCTTTGCCCTTGAAATCCTTAAGATTGGCTCCAGGAACTTTGAGATTGAAGCCAAGGTATTTATCTTTTAAATCCTTGCTTGAGAGCAAAAGCGCATCCGGGGAATTGACGCCTTTCCACTCGACGTATTTGATGGCACCGGTTTTGAAAGAGCTACTTACAATAGGGTCTTTCCCGGCGTCTTTGAAGAACTTTTTGTATTCAAGTTTAAGCGGCGGAGAAGAGGCGGGGTTCCCTTCGGCGAACGCTTGATTAATAAAAAAAGCCATGCTTATAAGCAATGCGCCTGCCTCGGAAAACTTTCTTAGAAAATCGGACATAAAACCCCATATGTTTAAAAATAATATAGTTACTGCCGGGAGAAAAGGTATGGAACCGGACATAAACTGTCACGTCTTGTTCTCTATTTTTATGCATGATACTGGTTTTTGTACCAGAATCCATTTACAGCCTATCCCCTGTTTATTGTCACGGAGTCTGTTTTGCCACATCGCCCGGCATCCAGAACGCCTTATAGACATTGCTGGGCACGTCAACGATTTTTTTATTGTCGATATGACCGTCACAGTAAACGTTATTGGTGGTAAATGTATGCCTGGGGGTTATGGCATTAATGATAGCGGGATCAATAGAGTCAACGCAGTAACCATTGCCGCTATTTGACTCAAGAACTTTAATTTCAGAAAGCATCATGGTGCGGGAAGGCGTTTTGAATCTGGATACTTTGCCGGAGGACGCCCATGGAGAGTAAGCAAAGCGGTTGTAGCCATAGGTGTAAAGTATTTGTCCCGGAATATCCATTTGCGTCGGACAGCTTAATTTGCTCCGGTATAATTTGCCGCTGCGGGTTCCCATCATGCCAATTGAGGCACCTATATCGTTCAAACTGAGGTAGGTTGCAATCAGTCCGTTAGATTTATCACCGCCATACCAGTATCTGGTCGCTGCTCCAGAATAACCGTCCCGATAGAGCGGCAGAAAGTCCTGGTAGTCATTTGCATAAAACACAAATCCTTTCCCGATTTGCGACAAATTATTGGCGCAGGTAGCTTTTCTGGCCTGCTCTCTGGCTTTACTCAGCGCCGGGAGCAGCATTGCTGCCAAAATTGCGATGATCGCGATCACAACGAGCAATTCAATGAGCGTAAAATTTGACTTTTTCATTTTTTAAACCTCCATGGTTTAAGTTTTTATTGGGGTTCCGTACTTTGTCTTTTAATCAATTTAAACGGCTTCAGCCGCAATTTACCTTTGCCGGTGACCGGGTCGATCCACTTTCCCGGTTCCTGAAGCATTTCCACCGCCATTTCGGCGAATTTTGCGTAGCCGAAATCAATGGTTGATAATGGCGGATTCAGCATCCGCGCATCGGGATAGCCGCAGATGCCCATTACCGCGACATCTTCCGGGATGCGCAAATTCAATTCCTTCAGCGCGTCATAGACGTAGATTGCGTAGAAGTCGGAGTAACACAAGATTGCCGTAGGTCTGTGCGTCTGATTTGCAAAGAAAGCTTTGACCGTTTCAATAATATCCGCACGGTCAAATTTCGCAGTGCGAATCAGCGAATCGTCCGGACTGGCATGATATTTTTCCAGTAATTGTTTATTTTCCTGCCTTGAACAATGACGAAAATTATTGTCAGGGTTGCCGATTACCGCAATCCGCCGGTGTCCGAGTCCGGCGAGATAGGAGATTGCCGCCTCCCAGCCGTCCTTTTCGGAAACCGAGATACAAGGCAGGCCGGTGACTATTGCATCATTTATCCATGCGTGAGTAATTACTGCCGGCACTCCGGCGGATTTTATTTTTTTCAGGAACGGTTCATGGCCATTGAAATTGTTTGTTACAGCTGCAATGCCGAGGATATGGTTGGATTTGACAAACGTCTGGATGTCGGATTCGGAAAACATATTTATTGCGGTATCGGTCGTGATAAATGCCTTTAACTGTTTTTCGGTGGCGCAGCGGGTGATTTCCGGCACAATATAATGCCATGGCAGTTCAAAACCGCTACCGCCGCCGTGAATTACCATGATGGTGGCGGCATCTGTAGTTGCGCCGTCCGGATATACAAACGTGCCTTTACCATGAATTCGCCTGATGAATCCGTCATTTTCCAGCCGGTCGAGCGATGCCCGCAGCGTTATCCTGCCCACGCCAAGTTCTCTGGCCAGGTCAGTCTCGCGCGGCAGCTTCCCGCCGGAAGGCAGCCTGCCGCAGAGAATATCCTGTTTGAGTCCGAGATAGACTTTGTCTTTTTTCAGTTCAAGCGTTTCCATATCTGAAAATCCCGACCATACTGGTTTTAAAGGTTCTATGAGGTATTATATGGCGGATTGTAAAAAAAGTCAATACCTTATAGAGCTTTTTTAGGAAAAATATTTTTCTCTATTACTGCCCGTTCTTTTGAATTTTAAGTCCTCTTCTGGATGAATAACCGTATTTATTTTTAACGACCAGGGAACTTTAATATCCAACACGGAATATCCGGCAGATGAAGGAAAGGCTAAAGACAATATAAATTTATTCAAGAGCATAGATACTGCCGGAAAAAGCCTGATCAATATCGGCCTTTAGCGTCTGTATTTTATGGAAAAACAAATCCGTTTGCTTTAGCGGTGTCAAAAGTAGTCCAGCTCATCCGGTGTTCAAACGCCATGAAAGCCTGATCGATCGTCGGTGCTTCTATATCCTCCGGGAATAGCTCTTTCAGGTCAACATGAGTCGGCGAGTCAAGCAGATTCAGCTTGACCGGCCCCGGAATAAAATAAGGCTTAATTTTCGATCTGCGGGCAATGCCCTGTTTAACCCCGGCGTAAATCATTTCGCAGGCGCGGGATGGAATCACGGAACAGGCCTGGTATACAGACAATGCCTGTTTTACTTCAGCGGTCTCGATATCCGGAATTTTGCTTTTGATTTCGGCGGTAATCTTATCATCACCGCTGACAAATACTGTCGGCACGGAATAATCACCGGCGATTGCCGCCGCCATTGAACCTTCGCTGAGATAAATGGCCCCGCCGTTTACTTTCCATTTGGAATGCGGCAGAATGGCGTTGGGGGTCTCGCCCATGGCGTGCATGCCGACCAGCACCAGCGCGTCGCAGGATGCGTCCAGCAGCGGCAGCCAGTGCGGGCCGCTGCAATTCCTGCCGTGAATGATTCTGCACCGCGGATCGAGATTCTCGAAGATGATATTATAGCCGCTGCCATGATTGTCGTTGACCAGCACTTCGTCCGCGCCGGCATCAAACGCCGCTTTGACGGCGGCATTAACCTCATCCGTCAGCAGCCGGTACATCCGCTGGCGATGCTGGACATTTTCTACTTTCGGATCGCGGTGTTCAAAAAAGCAGTATCCGGCAACTCCTTCAATATCGGTCTGAATATATATTTTCATAGTTTAATCTGTATCCTTATTATCTTTAAAGATAATATGGATTAAAAACAATTCCAGCCGGAGAAAGGACTATTTATTAAGTTCGGCTAGCGCTTCAAGCACGGAGCGTCTGGCAGAGCGATAGACGGCAATGTCTGCAGGATTTTCCAGCACGGCCGCGACAGATGATTTCAGTACCGATTCCGCGTTGTTCACTGCTGCGGAATTATTGCCTGAGCTTTTTGCTTTTTCCACCGCCTGCTTGAGCATCCACAAATATGCGTAATCCTCAACCCCGTCACGCCAGGCTTCCCAGCGGCGGCTGGGTATCTGTGCCTCCTTTCTAGTCACATGCTTCGGCGCGGTTGCGGAATCATAGATGATGGAGTAATCATTGCGGTCCCCGTCAAAATCAGTCCAGGCGCTGACATTGCCCGACCTCGAGCCGGTATCCGCATAGTTCCAGTGTCCGGCTCCAGTCAGACCATAAGCCCATGCCTGCCAAAGCATTTTGCGGTAATGCGCCAGCGGAGAAAATGTTTTGTCCGGCCCCGCACAATTATAGCATTGAATCTGTTTACCGGCGCGCTGTTCAGAAGCGTAAAACTCCAGGAGTTCTCGGTCCAGTTTCTGCACCATGTGCGGACACCAGACGTCCACATAAGGCGCAATTCTCTTCATTCCGGCAACAGTATTGTGTGCCGTTGGGTTAACGAATATCTGTGCTTTGGGATCTGCCGCTTTGAACATCGCCAGCACATCCTGACCGCCGTTGTCCATAAGTTTATCCCCGGCTTCGTCAAGCGGATAGAAGGAAAACCCATTATAGTTTACCCCGAGTTGTTTAAGATGAGCCACCCAGTCAGTGACCATATTGCGCATGGCGTTTTTCCATTCAACGGTGTTAATCACAATATTCGTTGTGCCGGAACAGGCGCCGAACGGTTTTCCGGCTGCTTTACTGCCCAAATCACCGAAACTGCAATAAAGCATAAATTTCTTTATTCCGGCTTTTTGATGAAGTTTGATGACAGTGTCAAAGTCCGCGTAATCTTTTGCGGTAATCTTGCCCTGCGAATCAAAAGTGAATTTCGGCAATTGGGCTGGATGAATAACCGCAGTATCAATATAGTGTGCTGCCAAATCTGTCACTGCTGCTTCCGGGTTTGCTTTAGTCGGCGCAAAATTGAGATAGGCCCAGTTATATGTCGAGACCGGAATCGGCCGCGGGAGTGAAACGGGCAGCACAGTTACAGTAAGCGGCATGGTAATTTTCTCTCCATCATCCAGCGTGATTGAACCAGTATATTCGCCAGCTGGAGTCTGGTCGCCTTTCACTGTGATCCAGAATAACCGGTTAGTACCCGCCGCAACCGGTACTGAACCATCGGCCAGCGGCAGGGCGTCTGGCCGCATCAGACCATCATTGCATTCCACCCATTCACCATAACGCAGGGTAATGTTGTTTTGCGGAATGACACCATTTTTGCCTTTAAGTTCGGATGCGGATATTTTAATTGCGCGAGGCTGGGTTGTCGCGT
This sequence comes from uncultured Lentisphaeria bacterium, assembly GCA_903863035.1. GTDB lineage: Bacteria > Verrucomicrobiota > Lentisphaeria > Victivallales > Victivallaceae > CAIPAT01. The sequence goes on along the minus strand of CAIPAT010000319.1, from coordinate 58,591 downwards.
TGAAAATGATGAAAGAGGTGGATTCGTATTCGTCATTGCCCATGGTTAAGGCCAGTGATTTTACTTCACTGACACTCGGGGCCGGTATATCAAAAGTTCCGAAGTCTTTCCATTCATTGCCTGGATAGACCAGCAATTTTCTACCCGGATAGATAGATTGGGCCAGTCGGGTGTTCAATACTTCGACACGGGCGCGGATCGCGGTTCGTTCCTGTTGATTCAAATCATTACGGTCCAATTCTTTATCAACGGCGGAAAATTCCTTGACTAGTTCAGGAGTTTTCTCTAACGATGTTTTCATTGGCGCGATTTCCCGCCGCAAATTGTTGATTTCCCGTACCCCGGTTCGCATATTCAAAATAGCTGAAGCCAAATTACCTGCGGTATAAACCGCCCCGTTCAAGGTCACGGACGGCAGCGAAAAATCACCATTTACAGCCTCGATTTCATCTGCAAAAATGAAAGTTCCGTTACCTATCAGGACGACCGCGACATAACGTCCCTTTGTCGCCAGATCGTTCAAATGGTAGCGTGCGCTGTATCTTTCGCCGCGGTCTTCCATTTTACTGCCGAACTTGCTCCCGATAAAGTAGAATTTTTTCCCGTCCTCGCTGATAAAAAATGCGGCGTCAGGAAAGTTGACATTTCCTTTGGCGCCGCCTTGGACGTTGATAGCAATCTCGCGGACCGGTTCCACAGTTCCAAGGTCAAGGATTATTTCCACGCTTCCGCGGTTCTGCCAGCCAACCGTGGATTTTTCCGTCCACAATCCTTTGCCGGATATTTTGCCGTCTGTAAGCTGCTTGTCATCATCCGCATCTGTACAGAGGGTGTAATTAGGTTTCTGGGACATGGTATATTTTTTGCCAGGAGCAATATTCGAACCGGCCGGTTGCGGTTTTGTCGATACAGAATCATTCGCCTGTGTCAGAAGCGGGATTGCAATAATTAACGCCAGAGTCAGACCCTTTTTAACTGTCATAATTACGTATGCCTTTTTTTGCCTGTTGTCTTTTTTATCGAAAATATGCTAACTGCTTTTCAAATGCGCTGATATCTTTTTAAGGATTAGTTCCGTCATACCATCTGCGCTTTCCGTTCCGTGTCCAGGAGTTAGTCACATCAGTGCCTTTCCCGAATCCTGCCGCAGTGTACAGGCTCTGGGAGCCGGCTTCAACCGCAGTCGTGCTGGCCTTCACCGTATTGACATGACCATCCGCCCAGGCAACTACACATCTGTTGTCATGCACCGGCCGCACTACAGGTCCTGCCCCCGGAGCATAATAAGTGGCATAAATCGTATATCCGCCGGCATTTTCCTTGCCGGCGGCATTGCGTTCATTGCTGGCGCTTTCCGCAGTCAGTACCGTCGAAGACGGTTTTGACATTCTGCCAAGTTTAGCCGTCGAATCAGCTTCGCCTGCCGGCCGCACCCAGTCTTTCCCGATATAGAATGCATTATAACCATAGGATGAAAACTGCCAGAAATAGTTGGTGACCGCCGGGAGTCCTTTGGTTTGTGCAGTTTTCCACAGTCCGGCAATGCTGACGTTGCTCAATTCCCAGTCCGGGCGGGCGGAACACCAGAAGGACATTCCGCTGACCTGGTATTTTTTACACAGAATAGTATTCCAGCGCCAGCGTGTGCTGGCATCAATATCATACTGATACCATGGGAAGAAGTCTGCGGAATCACCCACATACATCACCATTGCGGTGCCGATTTGTTTCTGATTATTCGTACAATTGGCCAGGTATCCCATGCCGCGCGCTTTATTCAGCGCCGGCAGCAGCATTGAGGCCAAAATTGCGATGATGGCGATCACAACGAGGAGTTCGATGAGCGTAAAACTTGACTTTTTCATTTTTTTATCCTTTATTTATAAGTTTTCTATATTGTATTTTCTGGATACCTGCGACTATTTGTATCTTAGTTTAACTTCCTTCTCATTATGCGTTAAATCTTATTCTTATTTGTTTATTAAGCATTTTGCAGCGAAAGATCATGTTTTTTTATTTGCTCTTCAAAGCGTCTCATATTAGTGCTTTCCCGTATTTCCAGCCGATATTCGGAGACTATAAACGGGGCACTGTATGGATGATCATCCGGCTTGAACCAGAGATCTGCTTTTGCCAGTACCTCGACCGCTTTGCCGCCAAGTTCGGCAAATTTTTCATTGATGGTTGACAATGTCGGGTGTATATACTCACAGTTAAAGCCGCTGGCGAATCCCATTACCGCGATGTCTTCCGGTATGCGCAATCCGGCATCCTTGACGGCATGATATACATCCGGCGCCCAGAAATCAGAAAAGCACATAATAGCAGTTGGCTGCATGGGCCGGTCGATGACTTTTTTTACAGCTTTGCGAATAGCTTTACTTTCAAACGGACAATAGACGATCAAGTCTTCTGATGCATCCGCCCCGATTTCCTTCAGCAGTTCTTTGTACTCGCTGTGAGAATATTCCCTGATTGGTTTATTTTCCAGCGTCATGGTAACAATGCGCCGGTGTCCCATTTTTCGCAGATGATTCAATGCGTCACGCCAGGCCGCGCGTTCTGCAACAGCCAGCGTCGCCCAGCCGGTAATCTGATAGTCGCTGCGAGAGGCGAAGGACAGCAGCACCGGCACATTGTGCCCTTCAAGCAGCTTAATAATCTTTTCATTCCCGTTAAAGTTGTTGGCAATTAAAATAATACCGCTAATATTGCGGGTTTTCAGGCGTTCAGCTATTTCCTCGTGACTTTGCATGTTAAAATAGAAATAATCACAAGTTTCAATCTCGATATTCATCGCTTTCGCCATATGCTCAATACCCGGCATAATAGCGTGACACGGCAGTTCGTTACCACCACTGAGGATTGCTACAACTAAAAAGCGTTTTTTAGGCGCTTCATGTATACGAACAAATGTTCCCTTGCTCTTTAAACGGAGAATCAGGTTCTCCGCTTCCAGTTTGTCCAGTACGATGCGCAACGTTTCTCTAGACACTCCAAGTTCACGGGAAAAAAATTCTTCTTTCGGCAATTTTTCCCCAGGCGCATATTTGCCGCCAAGTATGGATTGCTTTAAGTCCCTGTATATTATATCTTTTTTATACTGTAAATTCATCAATTCGACACCCTTTTAGAATTGCTAACTATGTCTAGGTTGGTATGAGTATATATCTAGGTATGGTGATTTGTCAATAGATTTTTTTAATTTTTAGGAAAAAAGAATGAAAATAAATATATGAGTGATAGTGCCTGGAGTTAAGTTAGCGGACGGTTGCTCCTTAATTTTAACAGCCGCAAGACGTTCGTCCCGCAATTGCTGGATTGCGATCTTTCGAGTTTAGATTTGCACTCTTCGAGGCCTTTGATCCCACGGTATCGGCAGCCTCTCAGAATATGAACCAATTCTCGAAATCTTCACAATCTATGTTAAAATTTCAGCCGTGTAGAGTATATTTTGAGAGAAACAGTTGACAGATAGAAGAATTGGCAGTAAAGTATTAAAACGTTTTAAGGGTTATATTAATGAGTGTGACAATTAAAGAACTGGCAAATGAGCTGGATTATGTGCCGAATAATTTCGGGCGCGGTCTGCAATCGCGGAAAAGCCGCCTGGCCGGATACCTTGCCGGCTCAGTCACCGGTTCATTTTTTGATCTGATCATGCAGGGCATCGGCGAAACCGCGGCGGCGGCGGATTACGGTTTGCTGACCGGGATTACCCGTGCTTCAGAAAAGATAGATTCCCAGTTGAAAATATTTCTCGAAAAAAACGTGGACGGCATTATTCTTTCCTCTAACTACAGCGTCCACGTCGAACAATTTGAAAAAGTCGAACGGCGTAAAATACCAATGGTGTTCTGTTCGACCCAGGACAGCGGCAGGCATCCGTTTGTAATCACCGATAACTTCAAGGGTGGACAACTCGCCGCCGGCCATCTTATCAGTCTGGGACACCGGTATCTGGCGTGTTGCAGGATAGAAAAAGACCGTTTGGCGGGAAATATGGACGCCATTCGGCGGCATAACCTTCCTGATCCGGTACAGTTTCTGGAAGCAAAAGATTTAGCCGCCGTCCTGGAGGGTAATCCTTTAATTACCGGGGTGACGGCTTACTCTGACACCCAGGCGATCAAAGTAAAGCATGTTATCGAGGGGCTTGGACTGCGCATTCCGGGCGATATTTCCATTGTTGGTTTCGATGACATGTGGTTCTCGGATATTCAGGAATTCCAGTTTACCACGGTTGCACAGCCCAAAAAAGAAATCGGGCAGATGGTAATGCAGATGCTGCTGGAGCTCATCAACGGCAAGAATGTAACGAGCAAATTCATGGAGCCGGAACTGGTGGTGAGAGAAAGCACCGCGCCGCCTGTGATAAAATAAATTTGACCGATAATCAAAATCAGGGATTATAGAACAGTTAATCTTTAAAACGTTTTAAACAGGCTCCGGCCTGAATTAACCTAAAACCATGGAGATTGAAAATGAGTTTAAGAGCAGGTATCATTGGTTGCGGCGGAATCGCCAACGCCCACGCGGACGGTTACAAAAGTAATAATATCCAAGTCACCGCCGTTACAGACATCTGTAATGAGGCGTCAGCCAGGCTGGCGGAGATCACCGGTGCAAAAATATTCAAGGACGCGGACAGTCTGATAAAATCCGGGATTGTGGATATGGTCAGCATCTGCACTCCGCCGGTTGCTCATGAAGAGCCGGCGGTACTGGCATTGCAGCACGGCGTTAACGTCCTGATGGAGAAGCCGCAGGCGCATATTTTGGAAGCAGCGCAGAACATCGCTGAATCAGCTGCTAAATCCAAAGCTTTGTTCATGATCGCATTCCGGCACCGTTTTCTCCCGGCAATTATTAGGATGAAGGAAATCATCCAGGCCGGCGAGATCGGCAATGTCGTATTTTTTCAGAATATTTTCTGCGGTCCTGCGTTTTATATGAAAGACAAGTGGTTCAGCAAAAAAGCCATTTCCGGCGGCGGCTGCATGCTTGACACCAGCAGCCATTCCGTTGACCTTTTTCGTTTTATGGTTGGCGAAGTAACCTCGCAGCACGGCTTGATGAACAAGAATTTAGCCGGTACTGACGTCGAAGATGCAAGCATCATCACCCTGAAGGCGGAAAATGGCGCGATAGGTTCGTTGATTGCGACCTGGGTCGCCGGTGTCGGCACCGCTGAAATCATCGTCATGGGTGACAAAGGTATGATCAAGTATGACTATACCAAGCCGGAAGTCATCAATATCAGAAAAACTGCTGATAAGGAATTTACCACGGAGCCGGTCAAGGCCAGTAACGGCTTTGCCGAAGAGATCGCTCATTTTGTCAGCGCGATAGAAGGCAAAACCCAAATCACGTGTACCGCGCATGACGGTGTAAGATGCATTGAAATCATAAATGCCGTTTATAAAGAAAATCATGTTTAGGAGTAGCTGAATAATGAAAAAAATCGGATTTATAGACTATTTTATAGATGAATGGCATGCCAACAACTATCCCAGGTGGATCAAGGAGTCGAAATTCAATGACCGTTTTGAGGTAAATCTGGCATGGGAGGAGTTTACGCCTGAAGGGAAGAAAGGCCTTGACCAGTGGTGCGCGGAGATGAATGTGCGTCCAGCCTCATCTATTCAGCAGGTGGTAGATGAATGCGACTGCATCTGCGTTCTGTCGCCGGACAATTCGGAACGTCATGAAGATCTGTCGGCGCTCGCCCTGACCAGCGGCAAGCCGGTATATATTGATAAAACATTCGCCCCGTCACTGGAAATCGCCGGGCGGATGTTCGCCAGTGCGGAAAAACACTCGACTCCGCTGATGTCCAGTTCCGCGCTGCGGTTTGGATCGGCATTTGAAAAAGCACTGGCGGACATCGGCAGTCTGCCGGTGAATTCCGTGATGACCGTCGGCAGCGGCAGAAGTTTTGAAATCTATGCTGTTCATCAACTGGAGATGCTGGTTAAAGCTCTCGGTTCCGGTGCACTGCGCGTGCTTCAATCTACAAACGGCATTGCTCACGCCATGCTGATTGAATACGCTGATAAACGTCGTGGAACTGTCAATTTCATTCCCGGACAGAGTTTCCAGATCACCCTTCAGTACGGTGAAGACAAAAGTATTTGCATCAACCAGATGACGGACTTTTTCCCCTGCTTTATCGAAAAGATGCTGTATTTCTTTGACACCGGCATCCAGCAGGTTCCGAAAACAGAAACGCTGGAAATAGCGGCGTTGATCGAAGCAGGAATCGCTGCGTTGAAAAAGCCCGGTGAATGGGTCAAGGTTCCCTGTTGTTAACTCACCATAAACTGCCTGGCCAGGCATAAACTGTCGGGCTGCATGCATATTTCATGGAAAATAGAACACTTTAAACTTGAATTTTCTAATAATCAGTTAAATTAATAGGACTGCGTTTTCTGTTATGAAATGCCAATGTAGCTCAGTCGGTAGAGCAGCTCACTCGTAATGAGCAGGTCAACGGTTCGATTCCGTTCATTGGCTCCATTATAATCAACGACTTATGACTTATTTATCCTAGTTTATTAAAAAACCTTATTCAGAACATTTAAGCTCAAATCTATTTTTAAAAGTAGAACATTTAGAACATTTTTAGAACATTTCTCGTGCTTACGAGTGAATTGCTCTACCGACTGAGCTACATTTTCATTGCTTCATATACATTAGAACATTTTAGAACATTTTTCCATCGTAGAACTAAGATTCCTTATACCAAGTTCCCAAGATTGAACAGCTTGAATAGAAAAGCAAATTCAGAAAAGGCGTTTTTATGAACCGTGCAAATCTGACATTTTGGGACATCTATGCTTATTCCCATAAAACTAGCCATCCTATTTTTATTGAAAGTAGAGGTCTGACACAGCCATCTTAAAAAAACTACTTTTTATCGACTTTATAATTAATTACTCTTAATGCGTGAATATTTTAAATCACTTTTTTTTGGTGCATCAGTTTATCCATTGCAGGAGGCCATTCGAGAATTTCTTTAATTGCTTTGGCTATCTTAGCAATTTTTAGTTCCTTAGCCGAAGATTTCTTTTTCATATCCCTCATTCCTTGTTGAAAATTCATCACAGATTATTGAATTACGCATATTATTTCCTGACTATTGCCTAATAGTCATTTTAAAGTTCACTTAATCTGCTAATGAATCTTGAAATATCAATAAAATCCATGTCCGGAAATTGCTTTTGAATCAAGCCGCTAGCTATTAAGTAATTTTTCTGAACTATGGCAACAGCCAACACATTAGAAAATCTTTTTCTGTCAGAGAATATCTGAGCATCCATCTTTTTTGATTCCTGACAACTTGGAATTGGAACGGAAACAATGTCCTCTGGCTTCATTTCAATAAACTTGCCTTTAAAATCTACCAGCAAGTATTTCATCACATAGTCAATATCTGCTACGATGCCAGCAGTACGATATTTTTCATCACGAGCAATCACTGCGTCAAAAATGTCAAAAGAGCTTAATCTACTGTTCATGCTACCCGCCTCAATTAAATACTCAAAAGTCTACAGTACAATAGCAGTAAAATCTTGAAAGGATCAAAAGAATTGAAAAACTCAAAGGGTATAAGCTTCTGTGTTACCTTACGAAAATCGAAAACTTTACTGGATAAACGCCAAGGGTGTGGTAAATTATATGTAAATAGGATTCCTTTGATTTATAACAATTGCTGAACCATTTATCAGGAGATAAAAACTTAGAATAGCTGAAAAGTACAATTAAAAATTTAAGATAGTCTTTATTGACTTTCGACAGACGTTTCTGTTTAAAACCGCCAAAATTTTAGCAAGGAAATGATGTTGAAAGTTCGTCCTTTTGGGCGTTCTTTCACATTCCTTGCGGGTGCTTGGCGGTACCTAAACAGTGTGTGATTTGAACGCCCTTTCTTTTTGTCTTCAATCACATGTCTGTTTTATGATAATCCTCAAAACTTGCTCAAACTGAAAACAGAAAGGGGATATAGAGGCATAGAAAATGGTTTTCGAGTCGAAGTGGTAATTTAAAACAAAAAATGTGAAGGAAAATGAAAAATGAATAAAATATTGTTAAGTTGCATCGTCGGGTTATTCGTATTGTGTAATTGTTTTTCTGATTGTGTGGTGACTGAACAGAATATATCTGGAGCTTTTGGATTAACTCTTGGTGAAACATTTAATGAATCTTTAATAATTAAAGATTCAAAACCGGAAATTAATAATGGATATATAATTTATTTTATAAATCCGCCAGTAAAAATGTCAAACTTTGACAGATATGCTGTTTCTGTTTGTACTAAAAGTAGAAGAATTGCGACAATCGCCGCTTTTAAAGATAGTTATGATGAAACTCTTTTTGCTTATGTTATTCAGAAAATTTCAGATAAATATGGTAATATTTGTTTTGAAAAAACAAATAGAGAAAATGGTCAAGTTCTAGAAGGCAGTATAGCAACAACTCAAAATGATAATGTGATTTTTATGAAAATAACTTATAAAGATTGTTTTTTAAAATTCTTTAATATAGATTTATTAAATTCCGAATCTAAATCTGTAAGATAAAGTAAAAGAACCTGATGCAATATGAAAACCCTAGTTTGAAAAATAAAGAATAGGGGCAAAAACAATGCAAAGACGCGATAACAAGGATTTGTCTTTGCTTTAAAAATCGCTTTCAGAAAGTCCATTAGCGTGCATAAAAAAACTCGGATAAAAAATAAACCACATAAGGAAGAAAGAAATTATGCGATTTAGAAATGTCGCAATCGTAACACTCGGCCTATTTTTCAACACGTTGTTTTTTACACAAGCAGTCGAAGAATTTAAAGTCCCAGATGTTGGCTCTGATATTGAACTTGAATTGAAAGATGGTCGTATAATTAGAGGCAAGTGTAATAAAATAACCTCAGATAAAATCTATATTGGTACGACTGGAGTCATTGTGGGATATAAGCAAAATGAAATAACTTCTGATAGCAGATGTAAATTCTTTAAGTCCGCTTATGATAAAAAGATAGCTGATAATATTTTAAAATTGAAAAAAGATGAGGCTGAAGCCGCTGAACAGGCAAAGACAATGAAGAAGCGCGACGTAGGGGCTGAGAATGAGGCAAGAGCACTTTATACGTTTACCGCCGCAAATAGCAAAAAAGCAGAGCAAGGTGCGCCTTCTGTTGCGACTGATGCTCCAGATAAATCAGCAAAGGATAATACGATTGATAAAGCAAAGATATTTTCATCAAAGAATGAACTTGCACAATATTTCAAAAAAAAGGTAATTCAGCCATATAATTTTAAAAATCCACATACTGGTGGAATTAATTCTGTAATAGGAGATATTAGGTCATCTGATGTAAAGCTTTATGAGGAAAATGCGTCTGTTATAATCTCAATAGTAAATTCACATAATAACACCCCAGTAGCTACTTTCAATTTCTATATCACGTTTGTGAAGAATTTTGGTCAATGGGAAGTAGACGAGGCTACACATGATCATGAGTATGGACTGGCATGGGGAAATAATTACATTTCATATTTGATTGAAGACCTAGGTTTAAAATTCAATGGTAATTGCAAAAAAATGAGATGATTACAAAATTTAGAGATACAGAGAAACTGGATAATTGAAATATTACGGGGGAGAATATGGCAACTTTTGAAGCAAAATGTCCACATTGTAACGCCGCATTCGAGGCTGAAGAAGAATGGGTCGGACAAATCGGAGAGTGTCCGGGATGCAACAAAGAAATTACAGTTAAAAAACCTCTTGTAGAGCAAAAACTTCAAATACCCCCTAAGCAAAGGAGAGCAGATATTTCCAGTAACATAACCAAGTATGCTCAATCTGCCGCTTCAAGGAATAATGATGAAAAAAAATGTCCATTCTGCGGAGAAAACATACAGACAGTGGCTATCAAATGCAGGTTTTGTCAATCTGATTTGACCGAAAAGTCTGTGAAAAAGAAAGAGAAGCCAGTTTTTATAATCGCCGTGTTTGCTGGGATTATAATAATTGCCTTAATCTTTGCCAGTCCGTCTATAAAAAAGTATGTCGTTAGCCAGTCAGTTCCGGTTGCTGCAACACCTTCAACCTCCAGTGTAACTCCAACTGTCTTGAAAAGTGCGGATACGGCAGAGGATAAAATCCGCAAGTGCATAAAAGGTCTTATGCAAGAACAGGAAAAGGGTGAAACTGGATATGAATACTGGAAATACCGTAATTTAGCTAAAATGTTTTATTCTCCCACAGATTGGAAAATTGTGGAACTCTATGTATACGGAGAATGCGCTGGAGTGAAAGTTCGCATTGACTCCAGCACGCAGGGTGGAATGCCAATACGGAAGACATGGTATTTTTCAATGGAAAATGACAACGGTTGGAAGGTTGCTACGGTAGTAGAAAATTGACCAGACGGTATAACTGACAGACTAATTGCGAAAAAGAAGGATAATACATCAATAAGAAATCAGAGGAGATTTGTAAAAAAACTGCACAGCCATCACATAGATAAATCTTTTTTATCGTAAAATGGCTGACATTACCATGCATAAAAAAACTCTGAGACAGTACGTTAATATTGTCTCAGAGCCTATGAATAAAAAATCACTGATGCAAATTTATCAAATTTTAATTCACAATCAGCTTTCTTCTTCGCGCTCTTTTGCCTCACGTTCTTGGAAAATCTGTGCCCAAGTCTTTTGACCCGAATAGACTAGAAAACAGTCATGTGCTTCAGAATTTTCCAGAGCAGTTAATTCTTCGTCGATCTCTTTTTCGTCGTCATTTGATTTTTTCAATATTTTAATCTCCGTATTATGTTTCCGTTACTACGCTATACAGACTGCGATAAGATTTTTTATCAGAAGTCAATTTTAATTTTCGCTTTATAAATCCGGCTTAGAAATAGATAATCACAATTAAGTAATCAAAAATACTATGCCAGATAAGATATATATCAAAAACACCCGAAACAGTAATACATGTTGTATTACAGAAATGGGTATTTTAAAGCCCTTTGATTACCCCTAAATATCATCGTCTTTCAACCCTAACTTGCGATAGGCCTTGATTTCATTATTTACCGTTTGTTGTGCTTTCCCGGTTGCTTTTATAATTTCCGATTCAGTAAAGCCCTGCTGTAGCATCTCTATAACGATTTCATTTGCCAGAGTAAATTTTGCGTCCGGTAAATCATCCGCTAAGGTTGCCAGCACTTCCGGATTGCTGATGAGTGCAGTCACAGTATATATAGCTTGTGGGTTATCTCTGATGCAACCTCTCATGATTGCTTGGTATAAGTCTCGCTCAAGTGTTCTGACGTACTGATCCTGAATCAATGGATTATGCCAGCCGTTATTTTTCTCAAACCAAAGCACTTTATTTTTCCAGATTTCAGCATGTGAAATTTCACAGTCATTAAAGACACAGGCGCGTAATATATAATCGGCGGCATCGGTAAATAAAGCCATACTGATAACCGTATTAATGCAATTTCTGCCCTCATTACTTCCGACATTTTGAGAGCGTGTGAGTTCTTTAATATTCGCCCCTTTGGCTGTAATTTCCGTTTTCATCTGGTTGTAGTTTCTGAGCATGGCTGATTTGGTACTCATGTCTTTATGTGTGAAAGTCAACACTGTATCACCGGCTTTCATATTCTTTAACGCTTCATCGGATAAGGTTTGAAATATTTCCGGTTTTGAAAGTCTGGTTTGCGTTGGGTTCTGACTGATACATGATACCGTGGTACTTGGATAACTGACTTTAAGCTGTGGACATTCGTATATTTTAAATCCGCTCCATTTTACGGACTGATTTCTTGCTGAACCGTCAAGAATAATAGTTTGACATCCGGAAATAAGATTAACCGCGCTGGACATAAATTTATAAGTATCAGTGTATATTTTCTCCATTTTCCCAATGTCATTATATTGTGTAGTCTCATGTGTCGTTTTGAATCCGTAAATTTTTCCGCGTTTGAAAAAATTAAAAAACCTGATAACAAAATCTCGCTGAATTTCCGTTAAAAATCCTTTATTGTATTGTACGAACATATATTTTAAAATATCATCGGAATAATTAATTAACTGCATCGGCTTAATTAAATGCGCTCCGTCATCATGTAGAATATTTTCAATATCAATAATATCACTTTCAAAAAGCGTTTTCTTGATTTCATCCTGTCCGAGTAAATCATAAAATATTTGTAATTCAGCATGAGTAAAACTGAACGATTCAAGGATGTTCGGGGATTCATCAATCACGATTAAATCAAGCTGTGGAATAGCCTGCATTTCAAGAGCATTAAGCAGATTTCTATGGGTACAGCAAACTACATCGGCAGATATATAATCATACTTATCATCCTGACAATATTTTAATTCAGCACCGCATTTATTTTGACATGCACTGCACAATGATTTCTTATTCTGCCAAAAATTTCTATTATTTCTCTCCGGACAATTTTCTTCTATTCTGCCATGAAATGCAACGGCGTTAATCTCCATGCTCTTTAATATTTCCGCACTTCGTTTGCAGTCCTTAATGGCTGATGAAACATACCATATTCGACGATCTGGACTAGCTCTATGTGCAATCGTTATCAGGCTGGAATATGACTTACTGGAAGCACAAGGCACTGATAGAATACCGGAATTGCGGTTCTTATCAGATATAATATAATCGAGGCAGGATAGTACTGTATCGAATTTATATTTATTACCGTTATCCATTGTATCAAAGCCTTGTGAAATCGCCTTAAATTTATTTCTCATGCTATTCAGATGCGATATATCATAACCGGATTTAATATCAATAGTTTCTACTGGCAGAACCGGCTTAATCAATTGTGCTTTATGCTTCAAGCGTATATGCTCAATGTCTTTCAGCAAGTGCTTTTCATCTTTAAAGCGAGAGTATATTTTCTTGCGTTTTTTTATCATTGCGGTCAAAGTACGATTCGATATTAAGTGTCCAGTAGCTGACAACATGCGACAGATTATTCCGTAAAATATTCTGCTTCTATCAAACGTCTTCATTACCGCGCTATTCGATTTAATCTGCTTTTGCTCTTTGGTGTATTCCGCTTTGTGTTCATCGTCATAAAATACAACAGGGGCAGGCTGAACATATATATAATTAGCGGGAACGATTATATTCAGTAGTTCATCAATGGAGTATTCGACGTCATTGCTCTCGATAACGTCAACATAGCGGGGATTATTAGGCAGTTTGGTGTTATAAGATAAGGGCAATCTGAAAAGATGTTCCGGACTGCTGCAACTGTCAATAACTGGCAAGGGTAAATCTTTATTTAGATACTGTGAAATTCTATTATAAGCATCAATATATTTTTTATTATCAGGTGATACTGAAAGCATATAATGAACTTGATAACCGCCGCCAGTACATATTAAGCGTGTAGCTTTCGGCAGGTTTTTATTTATCCAGTCTAAAGCATCGGCATTGCTGGAAAAATTATTCGCGGTCTTATGTCCAGTTGTTCCATAATCAATATCGAATACGATTTCTTTAATTTCCTGAATATTCGATTGTTTTCTTCCGCCCTTAATATCAAAGAAAGTACATGGCGAATAGTAGATACTGATACCGGATTTTTTAGCATCGTCAATCAGGGCATTGGTAAAAATCACGTCTTTAACAGGTATCAAGAAATTACCGCAATAGCTCTTTTCATCGTTATCAGCATCAAGCCAAATCGTGATGAATGAAATACAGATAAGTTCGTTGTCGTTTAGGTTTGACAGTCCGGTTAATGTCCGGAAGTCTGGAAAATTAGAAGCGGTGGAAACAGTAGCGTTTGAATTTGTCATCATTGGTCTCACTTTGTTAAAAATTATTTATTTCCTGGTCTCACTTGGTAACATCGGTTATAAAATTTCCCTGATATGACAATGAAAGCGAGACCAATCGAAACACTGTCATACCAGAGAGAATTACTTTCTTCATTATACAGAGCGGTTGAAATATTAAATTTAAAATCACCGCTCTTCATATATGCCACTTTCGGAAAGTAGCTTTTCACTTCAATTTGACTTTGAACCGGCTTATCTCCATTCGCCGTGAATGTCCGTCTGCAATGCCCTTGATGCGAGTTTTAAGCCCCGCCATTGCATTTTGTTCGCGATCTCGACTAGCTCGCCGGGTATTGGCAAAGGCTTATTTTTTGCTGCATGGGGTTGAAGTAAAGGGGGTAGTAAAGTACCGGCCACTTTATATCTGGACTAGATTCTTAGCTAAATCATTAGCTATATCTATTCCATATGGTTCATCATAAGCAATATATATTAAATCACACCACTCCTGCCAAGTCTTTATCGAACCATCTTTAATATTTCTCCAATTACCATTATGTGCTTCTTCTAAAGAATACCGGGCAATTCCATCAATGGTATATTGAACCATATTACTGAATTCATTATTATAATTTTTTACTGTTTTCCGAATTCCTAAAAGACCCAGTTGATGAATAACATTAAAATCCATATGTATCATTTCTTCCTCCCATTCATATATTCTGTTATTCGAATCACAAAATAATAATTTACAACCATGCTCCTGATAAAATTTAACCTGTTCATTTCTATGCTTTTCAGTGAGCTTCATAATAAAATCTCCTTATTAATGATTTTTGCTTTTTGAATCCCCAACCGACACTGTGCCGGAAGGTCTTAAAAAAGCTTGTATAAAATTATTAGCAGAATTTTTTATATAATCTGGATAAAAATATTTTTCGGGATATTTTAGCCTCAGAAACTATCGTAAAGAAATAAAAAAAATCAGGATATGCATAGAAAAAACCGGGAATGAAATTTTAAATATAGAAACAAAATTTAAAATAACGAAAATGAAATTTTAAATATAGAAATAAAATCACATATAAGCCTAGACGAAAAATATTATTTTGCTTGATTCCAATCGACAGTATGTGCTTCAGTCTGGATATAGCTGGTTAAGCAGCAGCGCAATCGTCAGCTTGAAATTAGCTATCATAGATTTGATATGGCAGGCAATTTGTTTAAATTTAGAGAAGCATATAGCTGCTTCTACTGACAAAGCTGATATGCTCTTGCCCTTGATATATTCATTTCCTTGCCGATTGTAGAAAACGACATTCCGCTACCTCTAAGGCTTTTGGCTCTCTGAATGAACTCCGGCTTTACATTTGGCCTGCCTAACCTGATTCCCTGCATTTTAACCCTTGCTAATCCGGCTTTGGTACGTTCTGATATGCGTACTCGCTCTTGTTTGGCAAGACATGACAGAAGCGATATAATAGCATCTGCAAATATTCCAAGGGATGAGATATACTGCTCCGTGAATGAATGCCATTGAATACCGTAACTGTCCAGAGTGGTTAAGTATTCCAGTGTCTTTCTTGAGCCTTCTCTTGAAAACCGATCCAATGACCAAAAGAGCAGAATATCGAATTTCTTCTTATGGGCAAGTTGGAATACTTCTTTCAGGCCTTGACGTTCATCAAGAGATTTAGAACCGGAAGCAGTATCTGTTTTTACCCCGGCAATAGTCCAGCCTTGTTTATTGGCATATTCGCTTAATTGGGTTATCTGGTTTTCGTAATGCTGATCTGCGGTTGACACTCTGGAATAAATTAAACATTTCATAATTTCACCGTCTAGTTTAAGGGTGTTTTTTCTTGAGCAGGAAAAATGCGCTTTTTTGCTGTATAGTAAATTGGTCGTTATATTATACTGGCAAACCGTTTTCTTCATGTCCTCCGGTAACTGCGAAAGGTTCATAGCATGGAATATGGTGAACTCTGCGATATTTGCATTTCCCATCAAATACCTTTTCGGCTCTGTCATAAATCAGAATCCCAAACTCTCTGCCTGCGTCTTCATCTGCTGGCATAGCGTCTATTTGGTCAGGATAAAAAAATAATACGAATGGGACTTGTGAAGCGGCTAAGAATAGAAACTCTATACAGGATTTATTATTATCATCATCCCAGCATCCACGAGATACTACGATTTCCGTTGCGATTCTTGCTGCATCAATGGTTGAATGAGCCTCTGAGCTTGTAGTAGTGTCAACAAGCAATCTGAAAGCTCCGGCATTAATTGAACAGTAAAACGAACCATGCTGATTTTGTGTGGTTTTCCAGTAATCTGTTTCTACGATCTCTTTCCCTTTGTTTCTTACCATTAGCATCTTTTTGCTCCGGGGTTACTTATTGATTAATTTTTAGGTTGAGTAAATACGCTATGGGTTGAAGTTATTGCAGAAGTTCAAGCAATTTATTTTTTAGCGTGGCGTTCATCTTGGAATCCTGAATCAATGCAATAGCTTTTGAAATACGATCAAATATGCTTTCCGGTTCTGTTGCATCTACATCAATAATATCCTGTTTCATAAAGTCAGGAAACAAAAGCATATTGTTCTGTTTAGCTTCTCTGGTTGCATGTGCTGAGTAATGCTCTGTCATCTGTGGGGTCATGTGACCAACTATGCTTTGAACTATAACCAGCGGTATTCCGGCTAATCCCGCAAGATAACAAAACGTATGTCTACAACTATGAACATCTTTAACGCTGATTTCCCTGTCACGTCCAGCTACTTTTTTAGTGGTCTTGATGCCTAATGATTCCAGAAAATTCTTAACTCTGTACGATATGCCAGACTGATTTACCAGATACATTTCTGCAAGCTCTGGAAACACATATTCACTATCACCACTATTTGCAATTTCTGCTTTTAAAAACTTTTCAAAGGGAGCCATTATTGGTATTTCCACTAGCTTACCGGTCTTTAACAGTTTGCGCTTAATGATATGGTTGTCAAAATCAATCTCGGCTTTTTTTAATGTGCATATATCGCCTTCTCGTAATGCTGTAAATAAACCAGTCATAAAAATGCGCTTGATAAAAGGATCACAGCTTTTGAAAATTAATTTTAATTCCTGATCTGCAAAGGCTTCTCGTGATTCAGTATCGTTTTTTACCTTGTGAATTTCAGAAAACGGATTTTCCATTAAACCAGCATCACGCTTTAATAAATTGAACACCTCATTTAAAGTTATCAATGATATATTCACCGTGAAGGCTGCCAGCTTTGTTTCCGTTCGTATATATGATGATTTATGATTGCCCTTCAAATGGTTTTTAAATATTGTTTTCTTATTGAATCTGCCCTTGGTTCTGAAATACTGTACATACTCTTCTGCATGACTTTTTGTTACGTCCGATAAATGAATTACATCTGGATGTTTTTCTTCAAGGTATGCTGTAAAATCACGCCAGTATGAGCGTTTCCCCGCCTGTTGTTTCTCTGACGATGCTCTTCTATGAGGTTTAAGTAACGATAAATCATAAGCTGCTTTCAATGGTATATTATCCCCACCTCGTAATTCATCCTTGAAATTTTCGACTAGAGCTTTAACAGACTTCTGAACTGATAGATTTTTTGCGGTTGCAATCTTTGTTTTCTCAAAGTCAATGGCCTGTTCCTTTTCAAAACAATTCTCACATACTCCATGATATGTTTTGCCACCTTGCATAAATTTATAATGGTATTCCTTAGTTTTACCGGCTGATGTCTTACGCTTGAATACTGACATTTGCATAACTCATTTTTGTCGGCTACGTTATTAAAAAGCTTAATCAATAATAACGACCATAAGCATTTTTATTAGAGTGTTTTACTCAAAAATAAAAATAATTTAGAACATTTTTGGAACATTTTGATTATTTTGAGGCAAAGACCTAGCACTCGTAATGAGCAGGTCAACGGTTCGATTCCGTTCATTGGCTCCAGTTTTTCCCGCCACCGATCTGGTGATTCTTAATTCGTCTTTATATCTTCATTCAGTGAACCCTGGCGGTAGCCTTCCAGGTCAAGCAGGACACCTTTAAACCCGCAGTTTTTGATGCCTTGAATGATTTCAACGCGCATGGCGGCAACATCAACAATATCATTGACGGATGTTTCTATCTTGGCGCGCCCGTTGAGATAACGGATACGGCTGCCGCGGAAGCCTAGGCTGAAGAGAAAGCTTTCGGCGGAATCAATCATTTTCAGGATATCGGCGTCAAGTTCTGTGTGATAGGGAATGCGTGACGCCAGGCAGGCGGCGGCAGGATTGTTCCAGTTGGGCAGATTATATTTTTCCGCGAGAGCGCGAATCGCTTTTTTTCCCATTCCGGCCTCGACAAACGGATGGCGTATGCCCAGTTCATCGGAGGCTTTCATGCCGGGCCGGTAATCGCTGAAATCGTCGGTGTTGGTGCCGTCGGCTACAGTGGAGATGCCGCGGAGTGCGGCTTCCTTGATTACAATGCCCATTACATGCTTTTTGCAATAATAGCAGCGCTGTTCGTCATTTTTGCGGATCTGCTCGTTTTCAAGCGGATTCAGATGCACTTTTAACAGATTACAGCCTTCGCGGTCAGCCCATTCTTCCGCGAAAGCACGTTCAGCCTCCGGCAGCAGCGGTGAATCAATGTGAACCAGCAATACATTGTCCCTGCCCAGTACTTTATTGGTTGTCGCCGCCAGCAGCGTGCTGTCAGTGCCGCCGGAATATGCGATAGCCAGTCTGCCGCAGGCTTTTAGTATTTCGATAAGTTTAGTTTCATAATCTATGGTGTTCATTTCTTGCCCGGTTTGAGTTGTTTGAGATATTCCTGCTCCAGAACATCCGCCATATAATGCCAGTTGAATTTTTGAGCGACGAGTTGTTTGCCGTTGCGTCCCATTTGCTCCGCCAGAGCAGGATCGCCGAGGATTTTCAACACGCCTTCAACTACGCTGTCAACGTTTTCCGGCCGGGCCAGAAAGCCGGTCTGATCGTCGAAGATAACCTCGGGGGTGCCGTCAAGCGCAAAGCCGATTGCCGGTTTGCCGGATGCCAGCGCCTGGACAACGGCGCGGGGCAGGCCTTCATGCAGCGACAGATGGAGCAGGATGTCCATTTGCGCGATGTAGCGGTATACCTGATCCGGCGGCACCAGTCCGGCAAAGTGGAAACGATCAGCCAGCCCCATGGACTTGATCTGCCGGTCCAACTCTTCGCGCATAGTGCCGTTGCCGACGATCAGGAAGTGGGTGTCCGGGTATTTTTCAACAATTTTGCCGGCCGCCGGAACGAAATATTCATATCCTTTTTGCGGAAACAGCCTGGCAACCGCGCCGATAACTTTGACATTTTCCGGAATTCCCAGTTGTTTGCGCAATTCCGGTTCCGGCGTGGAATTCAGGAACTTTTCAATTTCCATGCCGCTGTACACCACCTGGTATTTTTCCGCCGGCGCGATGCCGGCCTGAACGCACTGGTCAATCATTGCCTGAGCTACGGCATAGATGCGGTGACTGTGTCTGGCCGCCCAGCGTTCTGAAGTTTTATAGATGTAATTTTTCCAGGGTTTTTCGTAAGGATGGAACGCCTGGCCGTGGACGGTATGCACGACCAGCGGGACTCCGGCGTTCCAGGCCGCGACCCGGCCGATGATGCCGGCTTTCGAGCTGTGGGTATGCACCACGTCAAACTTCCGTTCCCGGAAAAATTTTTTCAATGCGAAATAAGCTTTGATGTCCCGGGCCGGATTAATTTCCCTGACCAGCGAGGGGAATTCAACGACTTCGAATTCAGGGAAGTCCGCTTTTTTGAGCAATTCTCCCTCCGGGCCGGGCGAAGGGCCGGTGACAAGCACGACTTCGTGCCCTTTCTGGATATGGCCGATAATGGTAAACAACGTATTTTCCTGGGCACCGCCGACAATCATCCGGGTGATAACGTGGCAAATCTTCATTTTTTGTTCATTTAAAGACATATTTCCTCGCTTCTAAAGCGCTGCTGTTTTGAATAGGCACCGAAATCTCACTGTAACCCTCGACTTTAATTTTTACCATCGAGGCTCCAGGCAATGTTTCAGTAATCTGCAGATTTATATTAAAGTCTCCAGGCGTATATTCAAACGCCCAATCGTTGTTTTTTAAAACAAGATTCATTTCCGAGTTGCTGGAATACCAGTTGCCGGCTCCCGGCCAGCGGACTGCAGTCCTCTCTGCAGGGCAGGTTTTCAGCAGAGAAGCGAGAAAAGCGGTTTTAGCCACAGTTCTTTCCGGAATGATCTGATTGACGTCTATGGCGGAGAGCAGGAACGCTGCTCCCGCACAGGCGTCTTTTCTGGAATTGGTGAGAATCAGGCGGTCAATCCGGGTAACGCCGCGAACTCTTAACGTATTGACGATGGCCTGGGCTGATTCCCACGACGGAACATTGATCACGGTCGCTCGTCCGCCGCCCGGCGGACAGATGACGACTGCGGGGGTCTGACTGCCGCCGCCGCTCATGACCACGATTTCCGGGTCCAGAAATCGCGGCGCCGCATGCCAGAGAATCAGAATGGAAAATACCGCCGCCAGCGCCGGCAGCAGGATTTTCTTCCGGCGAGAAGTTATTAACAGCAGGAGCGCGGTATAGAATATCAGCAGTGACCACAACGGCGGCTTGATCATAGCGGTGTTTTCAAAGTAATTATAGAAAAAAGTACATACGCCGGTCATGCCGTCCAGCACGAGTTCAATGATTTTTCCCGCCGGTGATACCATGAAACTCAGCGGGATGACCAGAAATTTGACAAAAACCAGCAGATACAATACTGAGACAAACGGAATAATGATGAAATTGGCGATGATGGAAAGCGGGAAATAGATACCCTGATAATAGAGGGAAATACCGCTGCTGACCATCCAGGCGATGACGCAGCTTGCCAGCGTCGCACATAATGCAGCCAGTTTACGCAGACGCAGCATTTCAAAAGCCGACCGCCGTCCTGGCGGTATCCAGCGGTTTTTCTCGCCGGCGGAACCGGCCCATTCTATTACTGACTCTCCTGATGCGAGCAGGAAGATCACGATGATGAAAGAATATTGAACTCCGATATCGGAAATGTAAAAAGGATTGATTCCGAGAATGATGACCGCCGCCAGAAAAACCACATTCAGGTTCGGAGTGTAATACAGAAACGCCCGGCATACAGCCCAGAGCGAAATCATCAGCAGTGATCTTACTGCCGGCGCCTGCATGCCGGTGGCGGCGACATACGCCAGCATCAGCGGCGGAATCGTCAGATACCTGATCCGGAACGGGAAGGGGCGCAGCAGCCATAGCACCATTGCCGCCAGGATCGCCACGTTTAAACCGCTGACCGAAAAAATATGAATGGTGCCGCTGCGGACAAAGCTGTTTCTGGTTTCGTCGCCGAGTCCCTGACGGTAGCCGAAAAGCAGGATTGCCAGCATACTCTTCGATTCTGTTTTCTCGATGCCTTCGGCGCTGGAGGCAACCAGCATATTACGGAAGTCCAGCAATTTGCCGAGAAAACTGAACTGCTCATAACCGCGTAAAGAAACCGCTTCCGAAGCGTGAAAAGTCCTGACAATACCGCGCGAAAGCAGATATCTCTGAAAATCAAAATTGCCGGGAATGCTTTTATGCAACGGCTGTTTTGCCGAAGTCCTGCCGGATTTTTCGGAAAATACGGTTATCTCTTCTTCGAGTATTGTGGAATCCGCTTTCCTGAAAACGCCGTGAAGCCGGAGAACTTCGCCATAATTTACCGGACCGTGATTTTTCGGCAGAAATATGGCTGTCCTGCCGGAGGTTTTCCGCCATTCTTTTTCTCCGTTGAGCCGGATTTGCAGGATATCTGCTCTGAGCAGCGGCGGATTCTGCATCCAGGGCACGGTTGCGCCGCCGCAGGAGGCGTCGGATATCCGGATTATCGTTTCTGCGCCGCAGTCGCGTTCGCCGGTTATTGCCAGAAAATTGTCATCCAGCATCCAAAGATAGATCCCGACTGCGGCAATGCCGGTTAAAGTCAGAATCGCGAATATCCAGGCTTTCGCTTTAGGCAACAGAAAAATCAGCAGCAGTGCGGGTACACAATACAGAAGTTTTTCCGATACCGGCTTATCCGGCATCGCGGTCATTGGCAGCAAGCCGTTGACCAGTCCGCAGAGCAATACCAGCGCCGGATATTTATCCGAGAGCGTCTTGATCTCCAGACGTATGGTTGAGACAATGGATTGAATGCTGTTTCCGGCCGCTGTCATTTAAATCATGGATAATAGGTCCGGTTGACGCGAAATACGGCAATCGGCTCACAGGGCGGCGGGGTTGCAAGTACTTCAATATTATCCTCGCCCTTCTTGCCCTTCCAGGTGAATGAATATTCGGATTCATCGTAATTGTGGCTGATAACGGGGGCGGCATTATTTAAGAGGTCAATTTCAGCATCCGAGGCATCAGATAATTTTTCCACTGCATATTGTCTTGATTTTTCGATTGACGACCGGGGATCATTCATTGCCGCGAACTTCTGCTTCATTTCCTGTGTGAACGCGTCTTCTTTATGGGCGCTGGAGCATCCGGAAACGGCCAGAATGGCTGGCAGAACTAGTCCCGTAAAAAGCATTGACATCCGCAATTTGCTGATCATAGAGTTTATTCCTCTTTCAATTTCTGGTTACTGGTGTCTGATGACTTTAGGCGTCGTTCAAAAATAACTGGCACTTTCTGCTGGTCTGCCGGGGAACTTTCGGATCCGCCGCTTCGTTACAAAGCGCTGCAGCTTTGCTCCTCACCGGCGAAGCCGGAATTTCTCCCGGATACCCTTAGGAGCCGTAAAGAAATAACCTTTACATCTTCGCGCTTCTCCCGAATACCTTTGTGTTTGCCGGTTCGTTACATACCTTCAGGTATGCGCCTTACCGGCAATTCCCAAAATCTCTTCGGGATATTTCGCGAGACTTGTCAAGTTTATTTCTTGACAGCTCCTTTAGTATAAAAAGACCACTTATTTCTTAACAACTCCTTAATATATATTTCTTTGCGATTTCTAAAAGCGGCGGAAGCAGATTTTCCGGAACTTCCAGGCCTCCGAATCCGATT
Source organism: uncultured Lentisphaeria bacterium (assembly GCA_903863035.1). Taxonomy (GTDB): domain Bacteria; phylum Verrucomicrobiota; class Lentisphaeria; order Victivallales; family Victivallaceae; genus CAIPAT01. The sequence goes on along the minus strand of CAIPAT010000319.1, from coordinate 35,637 downwards.
CCCGGCATGACCCCGGGACTGTTCTCACCGTGGAAATCACTGCCGCCGGACAGCGCCAGATTGAATTCCTTCGCCAGTTCGGTCATAATCCGCGTCTGGCCGGCATCGAATTTTGAATAGTAGGCCTCTACCGCGTCAAGACCTTCCGGCGCAATCTTTCTGAGAACCCGGCGCACCCATGACCTTTCGTTCTGGTTGCGGTAAACCGGGTGCGCCCATGCCGCAACTCCGCCTGCCGCGTGAATTGCATTTATCGCCTCTGCCGGCTGCGGCAGAATACGCGGGTGAAAGCCCGGAGTGCCTCTTTTCAGGCAGTTTTCAAAAACATCCTGAAGTGTATTGAACGCATATTTCTCCTTGATGACCTGCGCAAAGTGCGGGCGTCCGATGATTTTGCCGCCGGAAACAGCTGTAACTTCATCCAGCGAAACCGAATATCCGGCCTGGCCAAGTTTTTCCACCAGTTTCAGGTTTCTGTCGTGACGTTGGCCCTGGATTCTTTTAATGAACTCGATTAATCCCGGATTATGATGGTCAATAAACAACCCGATGATGTGAACTTCGCGTCCGTCAAACAATGTTGATATCTCAATGCCCGGAATAGTCAGCATTTCCGGATGCGCCTTGCCGGCATCCATGAACTCATCAATGCCGTCGGTAGTATCGTGATCGGTCAAAGCCACTGCCGCCAGCTCCGCCGCGGCACCCATAGCTACAATTGCCGATGGTGAAAAAGTTCCATCGGAAGCTGTACTGTGCATATGCAAATCTATCTTTTTCAAAACGTCTCCGGTTTATTTTTGATCTTGGAAATGTAACTTGCAAATCTACTTTATATTTTAGCAGTTCGCAACATGAAATGTTTGAAAAATTTAGGATTAATGCTAAATTAAGGTTTCCCAGCAGTTTTTTATGGTTTTAAATCTTAAAAAGTGAAAAGTGAAAGGTTAATATATGTCAAACCTTAAAAAAGGCGACATCCCCCGGTTCACCGGCAAGAAGAAGAAATATTACCAGTCGCTGATTCAATCCAGAGACATCGTTCTCGGCCAGATGCAATTTCACCGGGATGAAGCATTGGATTGTTCAAATTCCGATAAAAAAGGCGTTACTACTCACATGGCCGACATGGGCAGCGATAACTCCAGACATGAAATGGAGCTCCACCTGCTGACGGAAGAAGGCAACGTGCTGGAATTGATTGAAGATGCCCTGCAGCGGCTGGATTCCGAAGACTTCGGCAAATGTCAGGACTGCGGAGAAGAAATTTCAGAGGCGCGTATGGAAGTAAAGCCTTATGCCAATTACTGCATAAAGTGCACTACTGTTCGCGAGAAAAACGGCGGAATAAATCCAAACCTTGAGTAGATTTCTTAAAAAATCGAATCCTGGCAGCTCTCACGAAAAAAAAGTTTTGTTTAACGCGGCAACTTTGGCATGCCTGTTGATTCTGATAGATCAGGTGTCCAAGATCGCGGTCGAACATTATATTGCCCGTGGTCAGCGGATCCCGGTTATTTCCGGCTTTTTTAATCTTACATTTATTACCAATAAAGGCGCCGCCTGGGGCATCATGCACGGCTACGGGTGGCTTCTTCTGACTATTGCAATTGTCGTTATTGTCGCTTCCTTCTTCTTTATGCGCTGGCTTACCGAAGGCTGGAATGAGCGTTACTATGCGCTGTTCATCATCATCAGCGGCGTAGTCGGCAATTCCATTGACCGCGTATGGCGCGGCGAAGTTGTTGATTTTCTCGATTTTTACGCGCTGGACTGGCATTGGCCGGCTTTTAATGTTGCCGACAGCGCCATTTGTATCGGGGTCGGGCTGTATTTCCTGTCGGTTTTTCTGCGCCCGTTAAAAGAAACCCCGCAAATGAATACAACGCCCAAAGACAGAATCATTACCTGACACTGTATTCCAGAGAATTTAACCACAAAGGCACAAAGACACAAAGATTTTTTTTGATTTTAAGAAAGACCGTGCAGTCCGTTGTGTCCGTGGTTCGGCTTTTTAACCGGGAAAAACTGTTTTTTGTATCTGAGGTTAATTATTCGTTCTAATCGAGGCAGTATATGAACTGTAATTCCAAAATTATGGTTATCATGGGACCGACGGCAAGTGGCAAAAGCAGTCTTGCGCTTAAAGTCGCCGCTGAGTTCGGCGGGGAAATTATTTCCGCCGATTCGATGCAGCTGTATCGGGGGCTCGACATCGGGACGGCCAAGCCGGCACGTGAAGAGCGGGCGGCCGTACCGCACCACCTGATTGACCTCTTTGACTTCAGCATCCGGATTGATGTCTACACTTTTTTGAAACTGGCCGAAGCCGCAATCGCTGAAATCCATTCCCGCGGACGCTTGCCGATTATCGCAGGCGGTACTGGAATGTATATCCGCGCACTGCTTTACGGCATTGACCCGCTGCCGGGAGACCCGGAACTCCGGGCCCGACTGGACCGGCTTTACGACAATCCTGAAGGTTTTGAAAAACTCAAAATCCTGATGCGGGGAAAAGATCCGGTAGACTTTGAGCGCTGGCAGATGCACAACCGCAAACTCATCCGGGCACTGGAAGTATTTGAACTCACCGGCAAATCTATTACCGAATTGCAGACTATGAACAAACCGCAACTGCGGTATCCGGTCATCGCCTGGAATTTGTCATGGGATAGAGAAGTATTGCGCCGCCGGATCGAGGAACGCACTATTCAGATGCTGGCAGCCGGCTGGATTGATGAAGCCGCCGCCGCCTTGAAAAACGGTATTCTGGAGTCGCCTACGGCGCATCAGGCGTTAGGCTACCGGATTATCGGCGAATATCTTGCCGGGCGGCTCTCCTGTGATGCGATGCGTGAACAGATTATCACCGCGACATGGCAGCTTGCCCGCCGCCAGATGACATGGTTTCGTCATCAGCATCCGGAAGCGATGACGATTGCCATGCCTGCAGATTACCCGGCGCTCGCCGAGAAACTGCGTAAAGACCTGGAATAGTGAGCGTCGGGATGATATTGAATTCAACGGACGGGCATAAAAACCAGGAGGCGATCAAATTCCCCGAACAACCATTATATATAACTACAGTATCATGACAAGCGATCAATGCTCTATTCAAGGTCGGCCAGCGGCACGGTAAAAAAATAATGGGTCTGCGTCGTATCGCAGGCCACATAGAGGCACTGCCGCGCCTCGTCGATGAATGCATGCGGGTAGCAGATGACCAGCGGCTCGTCCGCCTGTACCATGTCTAGTTTTACCGGCCATGTAAGGCCGCCGTCATCACTGATCCACAGCGCAAGGCTGGTGCGATACTTCCACCCCGGTTGCGTACTGGGATTGTGAAGCATCAGAATGCGGTTGTTCCACTTCAGCAATGTGATTTTTGAACCGGCGCACGGGATATCAGAAGGGAGCGGTGCGGACCAGGTTTGTCCGCCATCGCGACTTTCGGCACGGTATTTTACCGGCGGTCCATCCGCACGGAGGAACATAACAAGATGATTCGGCGCAATTTCGACCACATTCGGCTCCCACAGGTTCAGTCCGGTGCGCAAGTTGCCGTGCAGTGTGAATGATTCACCGCGATCTGCCGAACGCAGCACTCCGGAGACGAAGCGCCATTCCGGGTGAGACAGCAAACCTTTCCCTGTTTTACGCCAGTTCCACCCGCCGATAGCCTCCTGCCAGTAAACCGGCAGTACCCAGCTGTCGTCCGCCAGCGTGACGCCCTGGCGCACAATGACGCCACTGAATCCGCCAGGCAGACTGACAGGCTCCGACCACCCGCCGGATCCGGCGGAATAAAATGAACGAAAGGTCTGCAACTCCAAATAATGACTGGCGGCATCCAGCGTATGTACGAAGATGCAGGGGAGGTCGCCTTCGGTGAATAATTCCGTTCCCCATACTCCGCGGGTATCGTGCTGAAAAAGCACTTCCGGCGGCGACCATGTACGCCCCTCATCCCGGCTGCTTGTGGCAAGAATCACATTTTCATCATGAGGTTCGGTGGGGCCGCCGGAGCATAGTATACAGAAAATCGAGCCATCCGGCATGCGCCGTATTACCGGTTCCCGCCCATATTTCCACTCCCCGCCAGCCTGAAAAATAACCGATGGCTGATAACGAAAGGTACATCCGTCAATAGAGATCATTTTCGTTTCCTTATAATTAATTGGTTTTCGCTATTTGTCCGATACGGCCAGATCCTGAAGAATTGGCACAAGCATTTTTCCTGTTGAACTGCCAGCTTCTATTTTCAGTCTTGGACGCTTGAACAGATTGGCCGGGCTGGCAAGGTTGTCTGACGTGTTTTTCGCCTTCAGTCTGGCATAAGTCGCGCCTCTGACAAACTGGCCTTCAGTCAACGTCACCGGTGCCGGCTGACGGACTATCTCCCAGCCGCTTCCCTGAGGGAGCGATAACTTTAAGGTGACAGTCTGCGCTTTGCCGGATGCTGACCAGACATCAACCCGCATTTCTTTCTCCTCGCCCGGACGGGCGAGAACCACTTCAAGCGGCGTGACCATGAAAAGGCTCTTGTCCCATGATTTTTCCGCCGCCGATGGAGACTGAGGGGCCAGCGGCTGCCTGGTCTTGACCAGATTATTGAAGGAACCGAAGAGCAGACGCGGTGTTCCGTCAAACTTCAGTTCACAGGCATTTGAGGCTTTCAACACAGGCAGGTTGTTGCCGAATATATCCATTTCGGTTGCGCCTTCAGTCAGCGCCAGCGTGATAATCTCCGGTTTCTCAGCCACACTCCAGACTATTGCCAGATTTCTGCCGTCAGCGAGTTTGAAAACTGGAGCAAAGCAGGTTGGACGCTTCTCCCAGGCTTCTCCTTTTGCCTCCCATATTGTTTGCGGCACAGGAAGTTCGCCTTCGTATTTTGCGCCCTGGAAAAGCTGAGTCATGAGACGGTAGCTGATGACTGAAGGTTTAGGACACATCCTTACATCGTAAAGGGAAAAGCCGGGATCTACCAGTGCATAATCGGTGTCCTCGAACCAGTAGATCTTTTCCGCGCCGCTCGCAAAGAGAAAAGCGTGGGAAATGACCACGTCGGCAGCCTGACGCTCGTTTGACACGTCATAAGTCCAACGCGCTTTCTTCATTTCGGAAGCGTAAAGTTCAGGTCTGGACGCAGGCTGGGAACATTCGGAAACCCAGATGGGTCCGCTGCGATTAAACTCACTGGTCATGGCCTCGTAGTACATGATCTGGCGGATGCTGTTGCTCACCATGCCGCCGAGTTGCGGAGTAGTCTTTGCAAGTAGCGGGTCGACGCGACAGATATTTTTCTTCCGCCCGTCGATAGTTTCAAAAACATCCCGTTCCGCCATGCCGGAATGCAGCCTGCCATAAAGATGAAGATTGCTGATATCGGTGAAGTTTCCGACGCCAAGCTCCATCATCCTGCGATTGTATTGTAACTGAGCATGGCTTCCTGTTGCATCGTTAAGGAAGCCGAGGCCCTGATAAACCACTGGCGTGGCGGGGTCGGCGGCCTTGAAGGCTTCCAGCATCGCGAGACTTATGGCAGCATGTTCGCCAATGGTATAGAAGCCGTAGGGGGTACCCTTCGCTGCAGATTTTTCTTCCACCCCTGCAAAATAGAGATTTGGTTTCCAGGTACTGTCGCGCTCGTTCATTAATTCATAGGCGGCGACACGTCCCTTGAATTGTTTGGCAAAGGCGTAATGAAGACGAAACCATTCGGACAGATCGCCGAATGGCTCTCTGGGATTGATTCCGTTGCGCGGCACCATTTCATCCCATCCCAGCATATTGGCAAGTACGCTTACTTTCACACCGGCCTCTTCGGCGACGCGGAAGTACTTGTCAAAACAGACTGCGTCCAGACGCCAGCTTTTGCTGTCGACATTGAAAAGAAGTGGATCTTCAAGGAGGCCGAGGCGGATCCAGCCAACGCCAAGTTCGCGGAGAATTCTGATGAAGTCAGGATATTTCTCCTCCTGGATGCCGGGTTTGGCGTAGTGAGTGTTCATGGCGAAGATGTCGTTCGGCTTGATATTATCTCCGTAAGAATCAACGCCGAAATGCAAGGCGAGTGGAAGTTCCTGCTGTTCCGGAGCTTTGATTTTCAGGAGAAGTTGACAGATGCCGTTCTTCGGCGGACTGGCGACAATGTCCAAAGACTTCCACTGCTCATTCTCAAGTACCTATGGATGAATTCCAAAGCTGCTGGTTGTCCTCTGTCAGTGACGCGGCGACCTGAAGTTTCTCCGGCCAGAGCGACCGCAGTCTGATTTTCGGCTTGATGCCTTCCGCCCTTTTGTAAACCGTGCGGCCGCAGAAATCCCACTCGACGAACTGGGATGGATCGAAACGCAACTTGACTCCGGCCGCAGTGACGGTCAGGCTCTTTAGCGTGAATTCAGAGACTGAACTTGAAGCAGATACCCACAATTCAAGCGTCGTAAGCCTGAGCGGTATTTCTGTTGGACCAGGCTCCTGCCCCTTCTCGAAAACGGGTTTGAAAGCCGAACCTTCAGCCTTCAGTTTTGCCTTGAAGCTGCCGCCCTGAAGACCGGCAAAATATGCTGCGACGAAAATCGGCGGCTTCTGACCATTGCCCTTTAGCTCGATGTTAAATGCAAGGGATTCTACAGGTGTTGAAATGTCAAAAGGAATGTCCGATTCGAGCAGAAGGGTGGTTCCCTTCTGACGCGCCGGTATTGAGAACAGCCAGCCGCCTCCGGAAAGCCGCTGCGACGCAGCTCCAATGAGTCGCTGAGTTGAGGGCGCAGCCGCCCAAAAACCGTAATTTGCAGTTTCGCAATACGCGTTTAATGTAAGCGCCAGCGCTGCAAAGAGAGAAAGAAGTCTTTTCATCATCCGTTCCTTTTTTTTGGTTTATTTTAGATACAATCAATCTGTATTTTCTTGATTTTTAACAATTAATCTCTTCCATGTGCTACCGCGATGGCGGAATAATCCTGCAATTTTTTGCCCAGCACCGAAGGAGCAATCCTGCAGACTTTACGGGCGTCAGGCAGGACTTCGTCATGGAATACGCTCTTCACCTTGTCTGTCCATTTTGCCCCCAGGTGATTTGCCAGGCTGCCGAGAATTATCATATCAGGATAGAGCATGTCGGCGATAAGCGAACAGGCCCTGCCAACGGCATGAGCGTTTATTTCAACAACCTGCATGGCTTCATAATTTCCAGCGGCGGCAAGTTTGCCAATCTGCTCGGAAGTTGGAGCCTCCGGCCAGACTGACGGGAATTTCCAGGCTGCGATCCTGCCAAGCGAGGAACCGGCGCAGTATGATTCAAAACTCCCGGCCTTCCCGAAAGCGACCGGCCCGTCCTCCGCATATCGCGCATGGCCGATCTCGCAGTTGTGTCCATGCGCGCCGTAGTATATCCTGCCGTCAATGACAATGCCGATACCGAATCCGGTTCCGCAAGTCAGATAAGTGACGCTGTGCAGATCCTTCGCCGCGCCCCAGTAGTATTCAGCAAGCGCACAGGCTCCGGCATCATGGTCAACATGCACCGGCAATGAAAAGCTCTCTTCAAGAATATTTTTAAGCGGGATATTGTCCCAGCCCGGAAGATTCGGCGGCGACTGTATGATTCCGTTCTTCGCGTCGAGAGGACCGCCAATCGATACTCCTGCCGAAGAGATTTCAGGATATTTTGCAATCATCTTTTTCGCATTTTCAATTATGCCGTTCAGCATCTGCTCATAGCCCAGCTTCGCATTTGACGGCCATTCGATTCTTTCTACAATGTCGCCTGCGGAAGTTCCGATGATCGCCGCGGATTTCGTCCCGCCAATGTCCAGCCCGAGATATGTTTTAATTTTTGACATGTATTTACCTCAATATTCCGGAAAAAATTCCGGCGTTTTATTTTTTCTTGAAATCCGTACGGCTCATGATTCCCTGATCACAGTGAACGGCTCATACAGAATTTCAGACATCCGGTTAAAATACTCTTCATCAAGTTTTTGGCAAGGCAGCATAATCAGTTTGAAACTGTGCGGACCCATGTCTGTGTCGAACTGGGGATCATCCGGATTCAGCTTTGTCGGATCATGAAAACCGTAGAGACTTGAGCGGACGAGCGTCAGACGCAGGCGTCCATTCAGTGCGTCGCAGGCAAATGCGCCTTTCTGGATGACGCCCATGCCATTATCGCCGTCCGGAATCCATGACCAGTGGTGCATGGGAAGTTCATTGCCATTTGCATCGCGCGTTACAGACCCGCCTGCGCACTGCATCACGATGGATGACGAATTTGCTCCGTCCGGGTGTATCTCCATTTTTAAAATCTTCCTGTGTTCCGCCCAGATAACCCTGATTTCGGCAAAAATACCCGGCAGCTCTTTACAGATCGAATAAATCACATCCAGGCTGGATTTGCCGTATGTAAATTTTCTGCATAGTTTGCTGCTCACGGGACCTGATATTACGGATGTGGACTCTAATTTGAATTCGCCTTCCACTGAATCATATTTACTGACTCCGTGTCCCCAGGTGTCGGACTTGTCGTCAATGACAAGGAACTTCACTGATGATTTCAGCATCCGGGCAAAGCTGTCAATAATTGATTTGTCCCCCGGCTGGAAATGCGCTGAATCGGATTCAGGTCTTTCAACGAGATTGCGGCTGTCAAAGTGATACGACTTGAATCCAGCGGCCGGTAACGTGTCGACAAATTCCCATTTTCGATTTAGACAGCGTACCCCGGGCAGCGCCTCCTGGATTTCGATCAGATTCTCTTTGTCGTCTTTGAACGCCGCATTTTTGCGAAAATAGACCATCGACTCGACCGATAGTTGAGTCGTCACTGCAAAAGGAAGCGTATTGAATATCCTGAACTCGCCTTCTTTTATTTCAGGCTTGTTTTTAAGCGAAATTGATTTTAACGCGGAATAGGCTGCATCCCTGCAGAAGCTTTCCACGCCTTTAAGTTCCGCTTTCGCATTTTCAGCGGCGGCAAGCGAGCATGACCCCGGCAGTATGTCGTGGAACTGGTTGAACAACGTTGTTTTCCAGGAATCGTTGAGGACGTCATCGTTCTGATTGCTCATTTTCAATGCGCGGGAAGTGTATTCAAGTGCATGCTCACTGCTGCGCATTGCATTCTTGATGTCGCCCATGACTGAATAGCATCCCGTCGCATGAAAATGCAGGTCGCCTGAATATTCCGGAATATCCGGAATGCGTTCGGCCTCCTCAAAGAATTTCCGGCAGGTGGAATAACCGATGTCGTTTGCCGGTTTGTCTTCCATGAACTTATTGTAGAAATTGATTTCGTCGATGGCGGGACCGCCGCCGTGGTCGCCAACACCGAACAGGTAGCAGTTTGCGGACTGCTCCTTGTATTCCGCGTCCTCGAGCATCAACTTTATTTTTGCGGTGTCCACCCAGCCCCATTGCCCGTAATGATGTTTGAGACGGTACGCGAGAACGCTATACTCCTTATATTCCCAGCGGAAAAGGTTGGGGATATCCGTCTTCTCCTGCAATCCCGGCCTGCAGAATATGAAGTATTTAAACCCGGTCTGCGCAAGAAGCTTTGGAAGTGTGGCGGGATGCCCGAATGTATCCGGGACATATGCGGTTTTTACTTCAACCCCCAGGTGTTCTTTCGCGAACTTCGCGGAAATTTCGGCATGCTTGAGGAAACTGGATTCAAGCGGCAGGTTCGTGTCGGGTTCGACCCACCATCCGCCGCAGACCTCCCAGCGGCCCTCGTCGATCCTCGCCCTGATGCGCTTGAAAAGCTGCTTGTCATATTTCATTGTCCATTCATAGAACTGCAATGAACTTGCGGAAAAAGTCAGAGCGGGAAATTCATCCAGCCTGCTGCAGGCTGAACGGAAAGTGTTCAAGACTTCGTCAATACCCTCATATTTGTCCCATAACCAGACAGGATCAATATGCGAATTCGGTACCATATGTATGCGCATGTATTTTCCTCAACAATATTTCGGAAGAAAGTATGACGGTCCCCCTGGAATGTCGTAATTTATTCCGTTTTTATTCACATCATTTCTGAATTTTATTTCCCGGAACTACGGTGTGACCGTCACCTTCAAGTCATCAATATAAAGCACCGGCGCTCCAGCCCTGTCCGCTGCGCTGAAATCCGCTCCTATGCTCAAGTTGCTCAAGTTCACTTTTTTGATACTACGCCACGCATAGCTCTTGATCACCTGCTTGCCGTCCAGATATAAATCAAAGGTTTTGTCCGCCTGACGCAACTCCGCTTTGATAACGTACCATTTGCTGTTTTCATACGGTCCCAGATCCGTCCGCTTGCCATCCGCAAAATCCACAGCGATTTTGCCGTTTTCAAAAATCACTATTACCGGCGCATCGTCCCAATTGCTGCCTATGAATTGCAGGCTTATGTATGGCTCACTAACTGGAACCATCACCTTCCATTCCACCGTCAGTGAACCGGCGACAGGAGTTTTCCACTCCGCCGTCAGAATCGGCGATCCGTTGGGTTTCGCGGAATTGTCGCAGAAACGGATTGATTTGCCCTGTTCGCCAGAAGCTTTTTCCGATGTCACCTCGATGAATCCAAAGAGTCCGTTCTCCGGGCCGCGCCACTGGTGTACCGGTCCGGAGCCAGGCAGTTCCCCGGCATTCATACCGTCAAAATTTTCATCCAGCAGTACTCCGGCATTGGCGGCCGACGCCAGGAAACCAAAACTTGTTGCCAGGAGACCCGTTGCAATAATAATTCCCAGTTGCTTTTTCATCTTTCCTCCTTAATCTTTAAATGGTTCTGACTATTATAATCCCTTATCAAACTTAGTCTATTGTTTGTGCGCGTTTCTTAAAAAAATAAAGATAATGACCATGCTATGTAATCACTAAGTTCTTTGAAGCAATCTCCTTTGATTCTGCGCCGGATGAGAAATTTGGCACCGCCGCGACATAGTTCTCATCCCCGCCCAGTTCCTTCCAGCCCTTGTATAATTTATGCATAAAGTACAACATCAGCAGGAAGAAAAAGAGCTGCCATACCGGTATAAACGCATATGCTCTTTCTTTGCCGATCCATCTGCCCAGCACATCGAAAAAGATGCCGACAAGGGTGCCGTTGACGATCAGGGATATGGACCGCCACATGGCGTTGGCGGAACAGAACTGGCCATAATGCGAGCGCGGGAAAAGGCGCATGAACATCGGCGGATCGAGCACGCCGATCAACGCTCCGATTGGAGCGTTCAGCGCGACGGCGTACAGCATGCACAGATAATAGGAAGTCTCCGGCGACGGCTTGAAGAATATCCAGGTCATTCCCGCCGGTATCGCCAGCACGATCTGGAGTATTAAGCCGAGCAGGACGATGCGTACCGGATGAAAGCGGTCGGCCAGCCAGCCGGAAACAATGATCATTATCCCCATAACGATGCAGGATGTTCCGGCGATCTCTCCTATGCTCTTTACATCAAGTCCTATCGACAGCGAAAAGAGAAGGTTGAAGGGCCCGACAGCTCCGACTCCGGCAAAAGCCATACCCACCAGAAAAACATAGATATAATGCGGTTTGGAATGGCATTCTTTGCCGAAAGTGACAATCGCGGCCATAAGCCCGGATTTATTTCCTGCATTGGGCGAAGGCGGCGGATATTGTCCCTCTTTAACCCTCAGACACATCAACCCGAAGCCGGCGAAATACAGGATGGCCGCCCCGATGAAGATTGCTGACGCGTGGCTTTCAGCATACCGGAAGACGAAGAAATTATACAGAGCCGCCGCGATCATCGAAACGATTCTGAACCACGACATGAAGCGCGCCAGCAGTTTTTCCGGCACGACGTCGTTGAACAAATACCAGAACACCGAGTTCACGAAGGTATTGAAAAAACTGTAGATGATCATCATGAACGCAATGACGACCACCGCGAACTGAGTCGCGCTGAGCCCCATCGTGTATTCGTTGACATACTTGTACAGCCAGATCCCGATACTGTCGGCAAAACCGACGCCAAGCAGAAAAAGCACGGTCACCGGGGCGGTCAGGAGAATAAACGGGATGCGCCTCCCCCATTTGCTCCGGTAACGGTCGCTTTTAAAGCTGATTACCGGATTGAACACGGAGTTTATGATCATCGGAATGGTCGTCATGATCATGCCGAGCGACGTGTTGGAAGCGCCGAGCGCCTTGAACTTCAGCGGCATAATACTCGGGACGACCGTCTCCATGAGGACATAGCAGAAATCCCCCCACAGCAGCCAGCAGAAAAGGATCGCCAGCGAGGCTTTCGTATAGGTCAGGGTGCCTACATGATAAAGCCTGGGGTCTTTGTTTATTTCTGATGATGTCATTTTGTTATTCTCATTGCTTTAATCCATCAGATTGCAGATATTTTTGAACATCATATCCCCGGTTTAATTTTTATACAGTTCTTTATCAAAAACTAATTTTATAAATTTTCCAAGGTTCTAAACGCATTTCCAGGGACGGCTGTCCAACCACACGGATTATAGCGGTAACCGCTTCATCCGACTGCTGCTGCACGTGGTTCCAGTCCAGCATTTTTACACTTGAAGGTGTGACGCTGACATAACTTTCCGGCCTGCACGGGAGCTTCCCGTGGTGCGGATAGCTCATCACCTGCGTCAGCGGCAGCTCAATTCTGTCGGCCGCCTCGGAAGCCTCAAAGTCAGGACCGGTAATTGCAAAATTCGCCAGGTGTTCGCCGTAATCGGTAATCGCCCGTTCCAGATATTCGGCATCCTTTCCGACCTCGTCTGAAGCATTGCGACATCCTCTGATCAAGTTTACGCAGAAGTTCTTTTCCAGATTGGTAAAGCCGCAGAAAGCGTCGCTCGCCAGACCATATCCATTGAGCTTCAGCCATCGCCCGCCCGGAACATCGCCCGGAGTGCAACGCTCGACGGTTCCGCCCGGCACCGCGTATGTCACGGAGTCAGCATGATCCATGACCAGCCGCAAACGACAGGCGCGATCCTGCCAGATGATCCGGCTTTTAAATTCCACCATGTCCATTTGACGATACAATCTGATATGCAGTTGAATCTGCGACTTGCCGCCTTCAAAAATTACAAACATGGCAGAACGTTCCGGTCCCGATTCGAGAATTTTTACTTCAGTAATTGTCCAGGTCTGCAAGCGCTTATCGCAGCGCCAGCCTTCCGGCGCTTCATCCATTGCCCCCCAGGAACCGAAACGGTCTTCATAAGTCGCAAATTCCAGCCCGTCGGCGGCAAGAACCGGCTTGTCACCGCGCCATATCCGGAGAGTACTCGCTCCGCGGCAGGCTTCAACATGGAAAAATTCATTGGCAATTCCGTGCGCGTCCGCCGTTGTCAATGGCGCGCTGAACTCCGCCAGATCCGGCTGTTTTACATATCCAAGCGACACCTGCCGCCAGCCGCCGGCCGGGATTTCCAGATTAGTAACCACCCGCCGCCGCCACGGCCACGGTTTCATCGCGTTGTGCTCCGTCGTCACGGCTTGAAACGGCAACGGCCGCTGCTGCTCATCCAGCAATTCCACCGGAACTTCCATCGCATCGCGGTTTTCATATTCCGCGATGGAACGGTAATCCATTGAACATTCGATTTCGACCGGTCCTGAATAAGCGACCGGGCGCGGATTGAAAATCACGAACGGCACCGCTTCCGGCATATCGTATCCCGGAGTCTTGACCCGGATGTCAATGGCATTTGCCAGTTGATTCAATGCGTCAAATTCTTTGCTCCGGCAATTGTGAATGACCTGATCCATCCACTCGATCTGCTCGTAATTAGCCCGTTCTATACTGGAGCCGGGCAGAATATCGTGAAAGGAATTAAATAGCGTTCCTTTCCATTCATCGGTCAAATCCGTTTCGGGAGTATTCAAGACGCCGGCAATGGCTCTGGTTACAAATTCCGTGCGGCGGTTGATTGCTTCGGTCTGGCGGAATTTGCTTTTGATTTTCGCCGCTGAACTTGTACAGCCGCGCAGACAGAAATTGATTTCGCCCTGGTATTCAGGATAATCGTTGCTCTCGGTTTCGCAGGCGGCAAAGTAGCCGTGCAACGTTGAAAATTTAACTTCTACTTCCGGATGGGCGTCGCGCCAGCGCAAAATATCTTCGATCTGCCGCTGACTGCTGCCGCCGCCATGGTTGCCGAGACCGAAAAAGACGGCTAGATTCGTCATATTTGAATTTGGAGCGCTCGCCAGTACCTGATCGAGCCGCCGCGGCATCTCATCGCGATTGGAACCATACCAGCCGATTTTGTTAAACAGCGTCAGAATCCGGCTGCCACCCTGGCCAACCCATTGAAATACCGGTTTTGACAACTGCGGGAAGTCGGAAACCTGCCGGGAAAATACAAAATATTTAAAACCGCCGGCCGCATAAATTTCCGGGAGTCCGCCGCTGTGGCCGAATGAATCCGGCGCCCAGGCGACCTTGACTTCAAAATTAAATTTCTCCTTGAAGTAACGCCGCCCATATTCATATTGTTTGAGAAAAGTTGCAGTTCCAGGCATATTGGTATCAGTCTGAACATAGTTTCCTCCGACAATATCCCAGCGGCCAACCTTCACCAGTTCTTGGATTCGGGCAAAACTCTCCGGATCGTATTTTTCAAGATGTTCGTAAATAGACGCTTCCCCGCGGATGAAGGTAAATTCAGGGTACTTGTCAAAAAACTTAAGCATTGTCCGGCAGGTAGCAATTCCTTCATTCAGCCCCTCGCGCCAGTCCCAGAGCCAGACCGGATCAAGATGTGCATTCGCCAATAAATGAAAAACGTATTTTTTGTCCATTTTCTCGATCTCCTGAATTCAGTTTTTTATTTCTCAAGTTTATATATTTTAAATAATTATATTAATCAGTCATGGCTTAATTCCCGCGGCTTCGGACCGTTCAAGCTGAACAGTTTTCCGGTCCGAATGCATGGGAGGGTAATGCTCCGATGCTGAGCATCGGAGACATTCTGAACAGCAGTTTTTCTATTCAAAAACCACAAACGGGAATTTATCCGGATTTTTATTTTCGCCGATGCCGGGGGCAATATGGATCCAACCGTCACGTCCTTCGCCATCACTGTCATTGATCAGAAGATTAAACCGGAAACCGCCTTTAAATATGGCCGGCGTAAAACCAATCGCGCTATTCGGAATATCCAATTCATATACGGTTTTTGTTTCAGCGCACGAGGTTACAAGCTTCATTGCCGCCGCAGCCTTCGCCGGGTCAAATCCAGTCGGCGCCTGGAAGACGAAAACATCCGGACTGCCGTTATCAAGCCGGGCAAGTCCGATTTCCCAATATCCATTTTGCCCCGGAAGCTGGAATGAAAATTGAATACTGTCCGCTTTCCATATTTCAAATCCTTTAAATGGTTGTGAATGGATATCATCTGTAACATCAACCTTCATTCTCAGGCTGCCCCTGGCATTGGCAAGCCAGATTTTTGCGCTCAGGTCTTCCTGTCCTTTCCAGATACGGTGTGACATTGAAGGATCTGCGGCAGTTAAGGAGACCACTTGAGTACGATCTTTAAGTTCAAAGTCAGGCTTGCGCTCGAACGAGCCTGTTGGAATCGAGATTGACGGATTGACAGGGATTACCAGAGTCCCGTTCCACGGAGTACCGGCAATCTCATACGCTACTTCAAGTCTTGCAACAGATCCAAAGGGCGGTTTAAATGAATCATTGACTTTGAAATTCAAAGACGCTTGTCCTTCGGAGCCGGCTTTTACTCTGACCGTCTCTTCCGGTTTAGCAACTGTAAAGCCATCCGGCAGGGTTTTTAACGTAATCTTGTAATCTTTGGCTTCCGCCAATGGATTAAGCAACTTTAGAGTGACGGCAAAAGGTTTGCCCGGAATCGCAACTGCGCCGGAATTGACACTTATTAATGTGCCGGTAATATTAGCTGTTGAGGCGTTGTTCAGTCTTAAGGTGTATGGCATTTGATTGACTTCAAGCATGGTCATGCCTTCTATTACCGGCTGCGGCTTTACGTTACCCATTAAGTCTACGGCATCGACTGATTTCGCATCGGTCTTGACAGCCAGCGTCAACGTTGAACTGAAGGCGGATTCATCCCATGCGCTTATTAACACTCCCTTCGGATCCTTAAACTGGAATATCCAGCGATTAGCGCCGGAATCCAGCTGTTTGTCAAATTCAGCATTGCGATACACGCCGGCGATGGTATTAAAAACAGAATATACCGGTTTGGGGAAAAAGTCGTTGGTCATCATTCCATAAGTGCACTCGGCGTCACGCGGATCAAAGCCGTCATCTCTCATATCGTACCAGGAATAACCGATTGCTCCGCGGGCCCAGGAGAAGATCAGTTTTTTAAATAAAGTCACAGCTTGATTTTTCTCTGAACCGCCCATTGAAGCAATGGCCGTTTCATTAGCGTACCACGGCACTGTGGTTGCTGTTTCTTTACGCATTGGCATAAAACGACCATCGACTAACTGGGCATATTGCTGAAATGATCCATGCTCATGGTACGCGTGAATATCAAAGAACCCTTTCGCTTTAATTAAATGATTGCGGTGAAAATTCGGCTCATTGCGCCCGGGATGGTCAGACATTGTAGCAAAGCCGCCGGTCATTACGAACGCTTCCGGCGTGACTTTCTTTACCTCTTCATAAGACGCCTTCTGCAGTTCAACGTATTCATTTAATTTCATCCCGTTGAATCCGGACAGATCCGGCTCATTCCAGACTTCCCAGTAACGAATGCGTCCGCGATAACGGTCAGCCATAGTGCGGCAATATTCCCGCCACGCATCCAGATCCGGCTGGCAGCGCGACCAGTCGAGCCAGTTTTTTGAATTTTGCTTTTCAATTGGAGCCGCCCATTTCGCGGTAAACGCGAACAAAGATTGCATTTCGATCCCTTGTTCGGCAAGATGATCAACCAGATAGTCCATTGATTTAAAGTTCCATTCTCCGCGGGCTGGCTGAATTCCGCCCCATTCGACGCCGTCGCGAACGACTTTGGCCCCGCAGAGGCCGGCAGCTTCAATCTCACGTTCCTGATCGATTCTGCTCCAGCGGCTGATATGGCTATTGGTTCCAAATAAAAATCCGGGCGCATGTCCGGGGGTCGGGCCGGAGGGATCAAGATAGGCCAAGCTGCGCTGGAGAGTAAAACTGTCTTTGGGATTTTGTTTTTCGCGGATTACAGCGTTTATATTCCAGTGGCCAAATGCAGCGGGCTGCCACCTGGGGGTAAAATATCTGCTTTCGCCGGGTTGCAGCGCCGCGGAAATTTTTTCGGCAAACTTTTTGCCATAGAAATCTTCAATTTCCAGGTCAAATGTAAAGTCCCCCGGGATATTGGCGGTGTTTGTGAATTTGAATTTCAATGATTTCTCAGCGCCGCTGCGCAAAACATGTATCCGGCTGTCGGTAAGAATATCAAAATCCACCGCCTCGATAAGCGGGCGGGCCAGGCTGATCGAGGACCTTTTTAAAATAACTGTGGCATTTTCACCTTGCCCGGAGCGCAATACCAGATATTCCATCCGAAGCGGAAGTTTGGCTTTTGCTAAAGCGTGACCACGTGACCCGGATAAGCCGAAATTTAACTTGTTTTTGCCGTGGACAAGCAGGATCTCATTACTTTTCAGCGATTGATTGGCCGCATCACGAAACACCCATTGAGCCCGGACATTTTTGCCGGAACATAGTTCAGCTTCAAGTTCCAGGCTAAGCGGCAGCGCGTTTAAAAATACCAGCGGATACTTTCTTTCAGTCAACGTGCATTCCGTGCCAATACTGGCAACGGTCAACCCTTGACTGCCGGAGGAGAGGGTTGCTCCACCCCATTGCTGCATGAATAAATCATTTTCGTCAAATGTGTTCAGAGTACGAGTTGAAGAGACCGGAACTCCGCCGGAAACTTCGACTTTAATATCAAGCAAATAGATTTTCGCCTCTGTGCCGGTCGGCGCGTAATCAACGCCGGTGCCGTAAATTTTAGCGGGGAAATCGAATACCCTGTCGTTGCGTCCGCTCCAGCATTCATTGAAATTGGTTGGCGTAACCTGCCAGATTACTTCAGAAATTCCGCCCGCCTTGAATTCAGCCCGTTTGTTATATTGAAAAATCTCCCCGCCTGCATCCTGCAAGCGTAATCCAAAGGCCCCGACCGGACTGCCGGGCGGAGCATAAAATCTGGCTTTAATGGTCGCAGAAGAAAATTCCGGCAGCGGAATTGGTTTATTCAAAACAACTTCGATATATTTTGAGGCTGACGGATCCCATGCAATCTCAATGCCCTTGCCCGCATTGTCAGGCGCGTTAACGGCCGCAAGCCTGAATGATTCTTTTGCTCCCGGAATATATTTGGTCGCGCCTGCATTGACATCTAATTCTACAGCAGCAGCCGCGCTCACGTTTGTCGCGAACATTGCGGCAGACAACATCATCATGAACAAACTTGACATATTCATAAAAAAACTATCTTTAGAGGATTTTTTTGTCACTAATTGCGTGTAGTGTACCAGTTGATAGTATTGGGTTTAATACTGTCAACATGCCCTTCAAACCACAGCACATTTTTCAGCGAGCTATGCCGGTACGATGCTGAAAATCCATCGCGCCCGGTGCTGCTGATGTAAACAGAATTAACATAGTCTCCATTGACAAAATTGGGAGCAAACATGTCATTTGTCCCGTTAGAGTAACCCAGTTCAGTAACGAATGCAAGATCTGAAAGTGAAGGTTTAGGATAACCCCCGGCCCCGCGGGTCGGCTTGCTGCCCGGGCGCATAAAATAGCAGGTATTTGCATCCGGAGTACCGGAGGATATAGCCGGAACCCCGCCATTCATCCCCATATAGTTTATCGGATAGCCGAAGTTATTCATCGAAAAACAATTGGTATCAAGCGTGATAACAGGTACGTTCGGGCAGTTCAACGGCCCGCCGTTACGCACCTGAGCAGCGGTAGTCCAGTTACCGTTAATTGCAATAGTATTTTTAAAATACGGCGCAACTCTGATCTGCCACCAGCCTTCATTGGCACCCCAGTTCATTGTCCCTGACGGTTTTGCCGCCGGATATGTGGCATAATCCATGGCATAATTGGTCAGCCCGAGGTAAACCTGCTTTAAATTACTGACACATTTGATCTGTTTCCCTTTTTCCCGCGCTTTATTCAGCGCCGGCAGCAGCATGCCGGCCAAAATGGCGATGATCGCGATCACCACGAGGAGCTCAATGAGCGTAAATTTTTGTCTTTTCATGATCTTTTCTCCTGTTCTACTGTGTTGATTGTCTAGTGTTGAAAAATCGACCTGCTGAGATAATAATCTCTTTATTCTCCTTCCATTTTTAACTTTGTTATTTGTTGTTCATATTTTTAATTTTATTAACTTAATTCTTACTCTGCGGTGATTTATCTTATACATTTCATTGTTGATTCGCGAATTATAAGTCTGGATTCAATACGCTGTTTTACCGGGGGACAGTCTGGTTCCGCAATCATCTTTATCATCATGGCGACCGCCGCTTGCAACATCTCTTCCTGCGAGGTCTCGACCGTGGTCAGTCCGGGATAAAAATACTCGCTGTTGGCAATATTGTCCGTACCAATGATACTGATATCTTCAGGAATGCGGATTCCTTGCTCATACAAGGCCTTGTACAGGCCAAGACACGGTTCTTCACTTAAAACATAAATACCGGTAAAATCCGGCCTGCCTGCCGCCAGCAGTTTTTTGGCCGTCGAATAAGCTTTCACAATAGGATTTTCGCCATTTTTAACCTTGCAATCGATTTCAGTAACGGCGTCCACTTGCGAACGGCAACAATTCTTAAATCCTTCAATCCGGTCCTTGATAACTTCGACTCCTGGTTCTGTAATCATGAGCATCAGTTTTTTATGTCCAAGCTTGATCAGATGATCGGCCGCCAGCGCTCCGGTATAGACCCCGTCGTCATAAACGGCTGAGACCGGCAATTCTTTCATCTGCTGTCCGAAAAAGGCATACGGGACATTCAGTTTATCCAGCGCTTGGATATGTTCAGCCCGGATATTATCAGACGCGGGGATGACAATCAATCCATCTATTTTCTTGGGCGGAAGTTTGCAGATGACATTGTCATGCCAGTCAAAGTGAATGATTTCATCCAGGTAGCCGCCCTCTTGCGAGAATCGGATAAACTCATTTTCAATCATTTGGAACGCTCTGGCAGGCCAGAGCGGCATGGCCAGCGCAATGACCGGCGGCGCGGTTTGCCGGTACTTTAACACTTCCTCTGTTACATACATTCCGACCCCGCGGCGCTTCTCCAGCAGTTTTTCCGCCAGCAGCGGCTCCAGTGCTTTGGTTACAGTAGCCTGGCTGACATCATGATGTGACATGATGTCACGCACGGAAAGAAAATTCTCGCCGGGATTCAACCCGGTCAATCTTGCTTTCAGACGTTCATACAAATCTTCGTATTTCACTGGCTTGATCATTGTAAACTCCGCACTTTATATATACTGATTATACTGTATCGATACGGAAAACACAAGTAATCTTTGAAAAAATAGCAAAAAAAAATATTCCCCATACTCTATTGAGCCATTACACCCCATAATTCAAAATGGTGCTTATACTCTGTACCGCTGAAAATTTAAGCATAGACAAGCAGTGGCTTCACGCTCTTCGGGTGCTTGCGATGCCACGGTAGCGGCAGCCTCTGAGAATACGAACCAATTCTCAAAATCCTCGCAATCCAGGTGAAATTTCCAGCCGTTTAGAGTATATTTTCAAATCGTAATCAGCCGTACTGCCGGCGAGACGCCTTCAGCAAATGGAATGTAATCATTAAAAACAACATAACGGCTGTCAGGGCTGATTGCCGGATGCGGATGGAATGGATGCTGATAACCTGCGCTGTGTTCGCCGGTGCGGAACAGATGGCGGCGTATGCCGGTAATCATATCAATGAGAATAACGTCGCTCCGGTGGTCATTATTCTCCCACCCCTTGCCGGGAAAGGCATAACTGCCGGTCGTATCGACGACGGCAAAAGCGCCGTCCCGGCTGATGTTGCAATGCCAGTCGCGATCCCCTTCGCTGACCAGACGCGGGGAGTGTCCATCGACGAAAATCTCATACAACCCGCGCGGACCGGCCGCACTGTCGCCGTAGGCAACAGCCAGCGCGGCGGTCTTATGGAAGCACCAGCGCTCATGTCCGACACACAGCAGCAAATCCGGTGTGCCGGACTGCTGGTCGAATAAACACCGTCCGGCGGGCGCCAGTGTCGCATGCCATCCCCACACCCGGTCGGGAATTGTCCGTGTCGGGCCTTCATGACAGTAGGCGACCCAGTTTTCATCATGCGGGCAGTAGTGAAAATGATTTGCCCACCATGTATTGGAAAATAGAGTCCGGGCAACTCCGCTGCGCACATCGACTTCCACTGCTGCTTTGACGCCATCTGTCCGGCACTCTCCCAGCAGTACACATGATCCGTCACTCTTAAGACTCATAATTCCGTTCAGGCTGCATCCTGCCGCCGCACTGTAAAGTGTACGCGTGTTTTCCGGCTCATCCAGCGGGATCAACACTAAGGTCTCTCCGGAGACGGTGGCCATCAGATCGACTTCCTGAGCGATATCATACCAGAGACAGCCGCTTTCCGGTCGGGGGGCCGTGAATATTACGGTATCTTCTCCAGTCTCAAAGTCGCGCCGGATCAGTATGTTTTCTTTATCAAGAAGCCGGCCGTAGACCAGACCACTCCTGGTAAACCCGTTCGAATGCGGATAAGTGAAATACGAATTTGAAGGAAATGTTTGCATTGGTGTCATCCTATAGTTACTTTGACCGGCATTGCGGTATAATCCGGCGACGCCGGAACAGGTCTGCCGACTTAATTATCATTAAACTGCATACCGATTATACTGTATCGATACGGAAAAGGCAAGTAAGATTATAAAAAAAGTAAAAAATCAGGAAACTTTATACCGAATCGCAACCGCTTTGCGGCAAGGCCCTTTTATGTTTATTTGAAAACGGCTCCGTTCCCCGGAGGACCAGTAGAAAGTGCCAGTTATTTTTGAACGACTCCTAAGATTGCGAATCGGTATTAAATCCACAAAAAAATACTCTACGCGGCTGTAAATTTAAAATAGAAGAATGCCTGTGTTTAAATTTGCAGTCGTGCAGAGTATAATAGTGAAAGTTTTGATTGGAGGTACAAAAAAGGAGGAAGGCGATCAGATTCTTCAAATAACCATGTTAAACACAATTTACTATGTACAATACGACCTTCAACTGATGTGATCGCCTTCCAGGCGTCTGCCTTTATTTTTTTGGTCAACACTACAATTAGGTGTTTATATTCCTTGCAGACCCTACTAAACAGTATAATGCCGGAAATGTGTTTTGTCAACACCTTTTCAAAATCTTCCAAAGCGCTAAAGATTCAGAAAATAAAGTTGATTTATATTTTGCGGAACGACATTGTAAAAAAAAGCCAAATAAATAATACCAAATGATAATACCAATGTTGCTTTTTACGTTAATATGACTTATAATCTATAATATAACAGATACGGAAATAATTCGGAGACAAAAATGGATATTCAGGAAAATAAACTTTACAAATACAACATACTTATCAGCGAACTGAAAAAGAAGATCTTTGCCGGGGAGTTTAATCCTGAAGGGAAACTGCCCACCGAGAGGCAGCTCGCAGAGACATTCGGATATTCAAGAATCACAATCCGCAGCGCAATGCAGCAACTGAAAGAAGAAGGAATTATCGAGCAGACAAGAAGGCGCGGCACCTTTGTCTCCAATAAGCCTTATATTCCGGCATCCAAACCAGTAATCAAAAAACTTAAAATAGGCTGTGTTTGCGTTCAGACCGACTATCCGCTTGAGATAGACCCGTATTACAGCCAGATTTTTCTGGGTTTCTACAAAGCGCAAATAAGATTTCCTGCTTTTAAGCATGAGATTATCCCGGTGAAACCATCAGAAAAAATACTGGACTGTCTGGCGGAAAGGAATCATGATTTAAGTACATACGACGGATATATTTTTATAAATTACCAGCCGTCCGACAAAGAAATTATGCTTATGCAAAATAAGGGAATAAAATTTGTCGTGATGGGGGAAATGAAGGGCATGAGACGCGTGCCAATGGTTGACATGGACAATTTTGAGGGGACTTATATGGCTGCGCGGCATCTTATAGACATCGGCAGGAAAAGACCGCTTTTAATGTATTTCAATCATGAGCCATGGACAGAAAGGCGGCTGAGCGGATTCCGAAGCGCTCTCGCTGACGGGGGGATAGCGCCGGAGCAGGCGGTAGAGCAGCCCATAAAACCGAAAGACTCAAAGGGAACTCTCGCCGCCCTGAACGTGATTTTACGAAAAAGTCCGGCGATAGATTCGGTTATTGTCTGTGAAGACTGGGCCGCCTTGTGGGCTGTAGACGCTATTAAAAAGAAAAAGTTGAGGATTCCGGAGGACATTGCGATGATAGTTTATGACACTTTCCCGTGGATTCTTGCCGGAATAAAGCCGAAATTGACTTCAATAACCCAGTCTTTTGCGAGAATGGCTGAAGTTTCCGCGGAGATGATAGTAAATCTCTGCTCCAGCCAGGGCGCCGATGTCCCGATTATCATAATAAAGCCGGAATTAAAAATACGCGAGTCAACGTTAATTAAATAAAAAGGTTCAAGATGAGGAGCATAATAACATTATTTATTACTCTGGTTTTTTCGTTTTGCGCTGCTGGTGCAGAGACAGGCTCATATATTATTGATGACTTTGCTAAAGATAAACTCGCGGGATGGCACACATGGCCGAAAGAAAATATCCGGTTGCAGTTGCAACGCGGTGAAAAACAATCGCTTATATTTGATTTCCGCCAGCAGTCCGGTATTGCCGCAAAAACACTTCCGGACGGAGCGTTAAAAGGGGCGACTCCCATTGCGCTGAAACTTTGCCTCAAGGCGGAGGAAGGCAATCAGCGAGACACAATAACTGTTATAATTCAGGAGAAAAACGGCGAAGAACGATATTATTACGCTGTTCCTTTAACCAAAGAGTGGCAGACTCATGAAATTCCATTGTTAAAATTTTCTTTGGTAACATATGGCGGAGCTAAAGTAAAAGATGGTCAACTGGATCCGAAAGATATCGGCGCAGTGCGGTTTGAGTCATTTCCAGCCGGAACAGTATTGGCAGTCAAAAAAATGGAGTTTCTAACCGGTACTGACACTCTGGCAACAAGCGTCACCCTGAAAAAATATACGCCGATGATTAAGCCGATTATATTCCCGGATAAAACA
This sequence comes from uncultured Lentisphaeria bacterium, assembly GCA_903863035.1. Classification (GTDB taxonomy): domain Bacteria; phylum Verrucomicrobiota; class Lentisphaeria; order Victivallales; family Victivallaceae; genus CAIPAT01. The sequence goes on along the minus strand of CAIPAT010000319.1, from coordinate 11,326 downwards.
CCTGTCTGCAAAGAAGTTTTTCCTGAGAAAGTTCAGAATGTCACTATTAAAGGTCGTAACTTCCTGCGCAACGGCCGGCCGGTGTTTCTGATCGGCGGCTGGCAGATGGACAATGAGGGGCCGCCGTGGCTGTTCAGAACGCTTGACATTGATCTTTATGACTATAATGCGGATCAGATATATTCGCTCTATCCGCCGAAAGTTGACGGGGACAGGATTGAAATTCAATGGAGTCCAAACCCGTGGTATGAGGCGGTCATGCTGCGTTCTATGAGAAACGGGCTTATGTTCTGGCATGAACACAAAGCCAGCGGATATTATAATGCGCTGAAAACATATTTGCCGGAAGTTGTGGATGTCGGGCATTTTTTCGCATACGATCCATATAATCCATTGGGGGTGGATGCTTACCGCGAATTATTCAAAACCTGGATGCAATACACCAGGAAATATCCGGTTTTCTGCTATGAGCTTTTTAATGAAGTACTGTATAATAACACTAAGAAAATATCCAGAAATGACTTTAAAGAAGCCATGAGAATAAAGTTTTCCGGCATTGTGGCGGCAAACCAGGCGTGGGGAACCAATTTTCAATCATTTGAGGCAATTGAAATTCCGGGTTTTATAGATAATCCGGAAAACTCTTTAAACACGAAATCACGCGAGGTTTTAACGCGCCAGGATGCCGGAAAATATCCGAATTTATACATTGACTGGCAAAAATTCCAGGAAAAACGCGCCGCCGAAGCTTTCGCAAACTTGATGAAGATAATGCGTGAGTACGATCCGGACAGCAAAAAGTTTTCAACCATTCAGTCGCACTGTCAGCTCTTTTTCGACTTTGCTGACGCGGGAGTCCACCCTGAAGCAGTCGATGAGAATTCCGACTTTTACTCTCACGAAATGTCCCAGTCCCTCTTTGACACTGATTATTGTGAAAACCCGGCAAATGTTAAAGATATGATCAAACCCCTGCTGACTCACGACATTGTCAGAAATATCACCAACAAGCCAATTTTTAATGCTGAATCGCCAATCGGTATCACCAGGCGGGGGGAAGACAAGAAAGAGCTTGTTGCCAATGACCTTGCAGGTCTTCACGGCGAATGGAAGTTTTATGACGCCACCGGCAAAGAGCCTGCCGCCTGGAACGGGACAGCTTTTGACGACTCGCAGTGGGGAAAAATAAATGTTCCGGGAATGTGGGGGCAGCAAGGGCATAATCAATGTAAAACCGGGCTTTACCGGAAGACGTTTAATTTTAAAATGTCTTCTGCCGAAAAAGATAAAAAGTTCTATCTTAATGGCGAAGCCTTTGCCGATGAAGCCCAAATTTATCTTAACGGCGTGTTGATCGGATCGCCTAAAGGTTTCAACAGCACGTTCTCCTTCGACATCAGCAGCCTTATTAAATCCAAGAATGTTCTGGCGGTAAAAATACAAAACAATTATTTCAGCGACGGCATGTATTTTGGCGGTATTCGCGGTTATGTTTCAGTGAATAATTCCGGCGCGGTCCAGGATAAACCGCCGCTGGAGCCAAAACATTTCAGGACGCAGCTTTGGAGTCAGTTTGCGCACGGAATTAACGGGGTTATGGTTTGTTATGACAGTATGCTTTATAACAGTGCCGCGAAAGTTATTCCTAAAGTGAAAAAGGAGATAGAGTCAGTTTCTGAAATCATCATGAATACTGAACCGCCTGCCGCGCAAACGGCCTCAATTTATCCGTTTGAGACCAATCGCGGATTTCAGTATTCAGGCTATATCGAAAAACTCTCCGGTCCGGCGACTAATGATCTGATTGATTTTTATGGGCCTTTGCTGTTTTTCGGCGCCGGGCTGGATGTCATACGTAATAAAGATATTAAAAAGCTGGACCCGGCCAGGCAGAAATTGCTTTTTATGTCCGGCAATATTCGCGTTCCGCCGGATACAATCAATGACATGGAAAAATATCTTGAAAAAGGGGGAACAATTGTCGCGGATTTCGGTTCTTCCGGCATCAACGATGACACACACGGAAAAATAGATGCTTCCGCTATTTTCGGCATAAAAATTGAAGGCCTTTCTAAAACGGAGAAAACCGTGCTGCCGGGCATTGCCGGAGACAAGCCGGTCAAAACTCAAATCCGCTTTGCTGATAAAAATATTTATGCGGACATAAAAGCGGTCAACGCTGAAGTTATCGCTAAATTTGAGGACGGTTCTCCGGCTGTAACATGTCGTCGCGCCGGAAGCGGCGCAGCGTGGTATATCGCCGCCAAACTGCCTTATCACGCCACAAAAAATATCATAGAGCACATATTGCTGACCGCCGGGGCAAAGCCGCCCGTGTCTGTCATCGCCGCGCCAGGCCTGACCAGGCCTGAATATATTGAAACAAGGCTCTTTTCGCACGGCAAACGTCATGTCGCCTATATCTTAAACTGGGGAAAAAGCGCGGACGCTGCAATTGGTTTTAACAGTCTGTCTGAAGGCAATTATCTGGTCAGAAACCTGAGCACGGGCAACCCGCTGCCACCCCCGGATAAAAATTCATATTGGACATCTGATGATTTGCGCTCTAAAATGAGCATGAAGCTGAACTCCCTGGACCCGGTTGCGCTGTTGATTGAGGACTCCGGCGAAAAGCCGCTGGCAATAAAGGGCATTTCTCCTGAAAGATATGAAATTCTTGATCAACTGTGGACAGAAATGGAATCCCCTGAAAACGCTCCGGTTATTGCGTTTTCCCCGATAACAAGCATGGCCCCCAATTACGGCGATCAGCCAACCGCGCTAAAACTGCTGAATTTGAACGGATTCAAGACCATCAATTATGAGACTGGAAAAACAGATTTGTCAAAACTGAACGCGCTGATCTGGGTGAACGCCCGCGAGCCGGTGAAAGACCCTGAACCAATATTAAATTTTGTCAGAAACGGCGGCGGTCTGCTTATTTGCGGAAACGGGTTCCTGAACTACCATACGGCTTTAAATGCGATTATGCCGCTGCTTTCAAAGCTTGGAGTTAATCAGACGTATATGAAATGGCTGATGACTGAAAAGACCGGGCCGGACGAAGACTTGCTTTCAGTGTCCTGCGATATTGTCCATCCTGACCCGTTAACTGAGCATGTTAAAGTTTTTAAATCGGCCAGCTCTGGCGTTGTTATCTGCCAGGCTCCAGACGCTAAAGTCCTTGTCAAAGCGCCTGCTGATTCCAATATTCCCGGCGCTCCGGTGATGGTGTCCTTCCAGTACGGCAAAGGCCGGGTCGTTTATATCAGCGACTACTGGTGGCTGCGCCCGTTAAATTTTGAAAAGGGCGATAATCCGCAGCTTTTCCTGAACATTATAAATTCTCTGACAGGCAGGCCGCCGATGAAACTGTCCGCTGAAACGCTTGACAAGGCGTTATATATCACGCGGGAAAAGCTTAAAAAGGCTGAAGAGGCTGAAGCAAAGGGAAATTATACGCTTGCCCCGTATTCAAATAAAAAAAGTTCTTTGCCCGGCAGCAAAAAGATACAGGGCATTGCCGGCGGCGACCCGATTGTTGATATTTTAAACTGATTATATTTTAATAACTGCGTCATTTGCCCGTGAATGGCGCTGAAAGAGGACCGGTACAATGATATTCCAAAAGAATTGGATTTTCAGAGATTTTCAAAAATAGTAAAAACATAACCCGAAAATAAAAAAGGAGATACTGGAATGAAAACGGAAAAAAGTTGTAAGTATTTTACATTGATAGAATTGCTGGTCGTGATATCTATCATAACGATCCTTGTCTCAATGCTGCTTCCTGCTCTTAACAGAGCCAGACTCGTTGCAAAACAGTCTGCCTGCATAAGTAACTTGAAACAAATTGCCCTGGCCGGCAATATGTATCTGGATGATAATCGCGGATGGTTTCTTAATAAACAAGCCGCTAATACCGGATATGCTGTACAGAATCTTATTTCTCCTTATATGAATTTAAAGATTCCGCTTTATGACGGCGTTTATTTCAATTATTATCCCAAATCTTCTGTATGGGTCTGCCCCGCGTCCGATTCCCGTTTTATTACGCATAATTATGCTTATAATCAGTATGGTTTGTCAGAAGTTAAAAAGGCCATGTCCAAACTTAAATATCCTTCAAACACAATGTATTTTGCAGACATTCGCGCTCAGAGCGGAGGCAATAGCTACGATTATAATCGCTGGACCTGGGCGGCTCTGGCGGGATACGAATATGAGGCATGGGGAAACGCCGCCACCAGGCACAAAGGTTACTGTATGGTCGGATTTGTGGATGGCCGTGCAGGCGCGGTTAAGGCGGTCTCTGTCAGAGCCCCGGCGGCGTTATGCTATTGAAAAATATATATAATATCCGCAAACACATCGCTGACACATTTATCTGGACGCAGCGAGTACCGGTTGTCGTTGACTTGACAGCGGATGATCTGGCAGCCGAAGATTTGAGCAAACACCTGGCCGCTAAAGGCGAATTTGCTTTCCCGGCATTGGATATTGCCGCACCGCGCGAAATTAAGCGGGAAACGCTTTTGAGCAAAGGGAAACGTGCTGCTGCGCTGATTATATGTCCAGATAAACCGGTTTATAGAAGAATTGCAGCAAAGCTCTCCATGATGCCATCCGGAATTGAACTGCCGGTTATGGATGCGGGAACTTTTGATATGCGGAAATTCAGAAGATTTAACTGGATTGTCCTGGGCAATTCCAATGAAAATCCTGTTTCACGGCATTTAGCTTTCAAAAACTTATGCTATGCCAACAGTTTAGTCCCTGGGGACGGCGGTGTTTATATTCAAAGCATCAATTCGCTGCTGAATAAAGATCAAAATATCATAATAGCGGCGGCGGATGAGAGCTCCGCAGAAGAGCTTATTGAGCGATTCAAGCAGGGGATAATCCGCGATGAAGAGATCTGCAAACTGAAAAGAATTGATATCACAAAACTTGGCCCGATATCCTCCGCGCTGACAGGAACTCCCGATACTCTGGTAAAATCAATAGCGGAAAATCTGGCCAGGCTGGGTGACGGAGCATCCTCGATTGAGGAAATGGCGGATTCGATTGTGAAAGCTTTTGACTCCGGCGGCAGGGAACTTAACCGTGACAACGGACATTGCACGATTCCAAATATGGTCAGGCTCTATGACTGCTACCGTTACACGGGTGACGCGAGATTCCTGAAAGCCTTCAAAAAGACAATGATCGGGCTTTGCGATTACTTCCTGAAAATTCCGGGCGGGGCAAGCTATCCTTCAGATTATGATTTCTATCTTGGCAATCTTATCTGCCGCTGGTCGCTGGCCGAAGGCGATGAGATTTTTTCCGATGAAGAACGGCATTTGATAACGGCGGTTTTGCTGGCGTCAGCCAGGACAATCGAAAAATATGCTGAAAAATTCTGGGCGGTCAAAAAAAACCAATTCAGATTCAACCATGAAACATTCCCGTCGCTTTCCATGTTCTGGGCGGCCCGATATTTCGGGGGATGCTACAATATTCCGGATGCGAAACGCTGGCGCTCAAAGGCCAAATTATGTTTTTCCGGACCGATAAACAGCTCATTTCACGGCATTGAGAATTCTAATTTGTATCAATGGCTGATTTCATGCCATAAGTTGATCTACGACTGCGCGGCAGGAACCGGCGGCGTTATTAAAAACGGAATTGCCGCCAAAACCGCCATGACATCTATCGTCACAACGGATAATTTCGGTTTTGCTGCGCCCTACGGCGACTGCGAGCCGGTGACCTGGACTTCAGGCCAGCTGCCTTTACATGACGCAGCCGCGGCCTTATGCGGCATTAAAAGTCTGGCTGGACTGGCATACAGAAGCCGCGCCTCATTGAAAAATGAACCGTATCTTTTTCTGCCGAATACTGGCTGGGGAACGCTTCTCGCACAGGAATTGAGCGACGCTGACATGCCGGAGAGCGGAGAGTGGGAAATCGCCCCGCTGGAAAAACACGTAAAAATGCGCAACAATTCGAAAATCCCGGCAAAATATCTTTATGATAAAATTGCTTTGCGCGCCGGCTGGAACGATGATGACCAGTACATGCTTTTTGAGCCTTACTCATGCGACATCCACTGTCATTATGACATGAACTCAATAATCTCCTATAATCACTGCGGCAGAATGTGGCTGGTTGACAACGGCTACGGAAAGCCATGTGGAGAGAAGAATCTGGAGAAAGCCTATAACTCGCGGGAAGTCGGGCCGCGCGATCATAACACGTTAATCTTTTACGATAAAGCGGAGAAAATAATAATTCCGCCGCCGTTTTGCGCGGTGACGTCTCTTGAACGTGACGGTAATATATTTTTACTGGAAAGTCTGCTGGGAAATATCAACGGGGCCGCGTGGCTGCGTTCAATCATTATCTGCCGGAATAATTTTATGCTGGTGATTGACCGGGTCTCGGTTGCTGATGCTGCCGGATTATCAAAAATTGAGTTGCAGTTTAATGCATTGGGCGAAGACAGTCTTTCAGACGGGCTGTGGATACTTGACCAGCGCGGCGCAAAACTTTGGACGCAATTCAGCGGACCCGGAACTGTTTCCAGAGGCTCATATATGACCAGCGGCTGGGAAGAGACTTTCAATAAGAATTATAATTACGCTGAAGCACCAGTCAAAAAATTGTCCCGGACAATTGAAAGCCTTAATGACGGAGATGAATTTACCTTTACCACTCTTTTCTGCGCAGGCAAAGGCAAATCCCCAAAAATTGCTCTGGATAACGCGAAAGTAAGCGGAACATTCGAAAACCCGACAAGCATTATGACACATTACACCTCCCTGGTTTGCGACGAAAAGGGCGGTGGACTTAAGTTTGATTTAAAACCGGTCAGGCCTTTCCCGAAAGGACTCTCTGATGATATTTTTGGATCGTGCGGTCCAAGGCCGTTTGTTAGAGAAAACGTATTCGTCAAAAATAAAAAGATTTAAGGGCATGATATCATGAAAATTACCGGAACATTTTTGGACGAAATCAGCCACGACATCCCGCATCAGAATTGGGGTGAAAAAGAATGGGATAAAGATTTCGCGGCAATGAAAACTATCGGAATTGATACCGTGATCCTGATACGCTGCGGACATAAACGCTGGATGACATATCCGTCACAGATTCTACAGCGGCAGGAAGGCGGACATCTGCCGCCGGTGGATCTGGTGGATATGTTTCTGCGCCTCAGCGAAAAATATGGTCTTGGATTCTATTTCGGTGGCTACGATTCCGGCAAATACTGGGCAAACGGACAGTTCGATCAGGAAGTTGATATAAATCTGGCGGTTTTCGATGAGGTATGGGCTCGATACGGCAAAAGCCCGGCTTTCAAAGGCTGGTATTTGTCGCAGGAGGTCAGCCGTAAAATTGGCAGCATCATTACGACATACGCAAAAATGGGACGGCATTGCAAAGCGATTTCCGGCAATCTGCCTGTAATTATTTCGCCATATATCGCGGGAGTTAAGAATGTTTCCGCATTTTCTTCAGAAAATAAAGCGGTGACTGGCATCAGCATAACTGAGCATGAAAAGGAATGGAACGAAATTATGGACGGAATTCTGGGGGCGGTCGATATTATCGCATTCCAGGACGGCCATGTTGAATTTGACGAACTGATAGATTTTCTTAAAATTAATAAAGCCATGGCTCAAAAACACGGAATGTCCAGCTGGACCAATAGCGAAACTTTTGACCGCGACATGCCGATAAAATTTCTGCCGATAAAATGGGAAAAATTGTTGTTAAAGCTCAAGGCCGCTGAACAGGCCGGCATCGAAAAAGCGATAACTTTTGAATTTTCTCACTTCATGAGTCCTAATTCGGCATACGGCCAGGCTAAAGGACTCTATGACAGGTACAAAGAATATTTCAAAATATAAAAATCATTGCCGCCGCATAAAACTGTCACACGATGCGGAGATGGTCGATGCCGAATTCCACCAGGCAATAGTCGTCGTTCCATTTCACCTGACCGCCGCCCCAATTTCTGGCGAAAACTCCCGGTTCCTTATAGAACGAGAACGGCCCCACCGCATAGGATTCGCCTTCCGCCAGATGGTGCGGCCCGAGCAGGTTGCGCAGACTGTTGGTCAGCTCGATTTCCAGACGGTTCACCCCCGGACGGAGCAGGCCGTCAAGGGAGACGCTGAACGGTTTCCAGATCAGCGGACTGATTTCATGGCCGTTGATGCGGAAACGGGAAACAATCGCCATCTGCCGGTCGAATACCAGATAGCGGCCGTGTTCCTGTCCCGGCGCAACGGTGAAATCGCGCGACAGATTGAGTTTGCCGGAGAAGAACGGTAATCCGGCTTCATGGGCTTTGCCCAGCGTCACCGTTTCCGGATGGCGTCCCAGGGTAAAGCCGCGCGGGCAGCGTACCGCTTCGCGTTCCAGTGACTGGAATTCGCCGACGGTTTTGACGCCGAAGTTACCGGCGAGATAGATAGCTTCGATTTCCATGGCATAGGAGAGTTTGTTTTTTTCCGATTCGAAGATCGCCGCCGCCTCGATGCATTTATATACGGAATCCGGCTGCGAGAACAGCGTTTGCAGACAGATAGTATTTTCCCCGACCTTCACTGCCTTGCCGATATTGATCTTGCGGAATGCGGGATCGAATAGAAAACCGCAATCGTCCATTGCCATCGCCCGGCCATTGACCGCCAGCGAGAAATGCTGCGGAATCTCCATAATCAGGAACAGATCAGCGGTGAAATCATAATCATCCGCGATATAAAAATTGAAGTCCATTTTCAGGTTTACCGGGCGTTTAAGCCGCAGCATGCGGTCCTGGATCGACAGCACGTATTCATTTTCAGCCTGGAGTTCGCCGTCGAAAGCGAATGAACAGTAATCCAGAGTCAGCAGATTCGTGGTCATCGCATCAATATGATACTCGCCGTCGAGGCAAATCGCCGGAGCGCCGGATTCCAGTTGCGCCGGGTCGCGGCGGTAAAAATCCACAGCCGGAGCGGAAACCGCGGCAGTCCGTACCGCCAGCACCAGGTCGCCTGCCGGACAGAAATAATGCGGTACTGCCAGCCGCCCGTCCGCCGCCGTATTAAAGCAGACCGGAACAAACTCGCCGGTCATGGGTTCGAAGCGCTCCACGGTTTTACCGTTGAGATAGATTTCCGTGTCGTAACCGTGCTTGAGGTCACTATTAGTAAAGTAATAAACTTCCGCCGGAGTTCCTCCGAGATCGTCAAAATAGCGTTTGGTAAAGGCAATCTCACCGAGCTGTTCGGCAAACGTATCGACTGCAGTAAGCATCGTTCCGGCTTTCACCACCGGGCAGGACGTCGTATGGTTGTGCATCGCGGCCGCCAGTTCAGCTTCGGTGTCGAACCAGATAATCTTATCGGACAGCGCGGAAAAGCCGGGCGCCGGTTCGCCGCCAATGTAGAAGAGAGAATCTTCCACATGATTCCGGACTGACAACATCTGTCCGCCCGCTGCGGCAAACTGTTGCACCAGGGCATATACTTCAGGCGAGAAATTCTTCATCTGCGGCATGACCAGGACGCCGTAGCGCTGCTTGCCGACTACAAACTTGCCGCCGGTCACTGCGCCGTGCATGGCGATCATGGTTTCATCGCCGTAATGATAGTTGATGTGTGCCGCGTCGAACAGTTCGCTGAGCTGATTGAAACTGTCAAAATAACGGTCCAATATCTTATTATGTTCGCCGGTGAAACTCAGCCAGGCGCTGGATTGTCCGTGCAGTATCAGTGCATCAGTACGAATTTCACCCTCGGACAGCAGTACGCCGAGACGCGAAACGTAATCATTGAACTGCCGGTAGTCGTTCCACCACGGTTGATGGCGGAACAGTGATGCCGGGTAGTCGCGTTTGCGGATGCCCTTGAGCGAATAGCTCTCCAGGTGCTGACAGAGCAGATTAATGCCGTGCACCATCTGCCATTGATATATCCATTTCAATTCTTCGAATTTGACGTTCCAGCCGCAGAGCGCAAAGGTTTCCGAGAGCACCTGTTTTTTGCCGGTCTGGGCGCAGACCGAAGCCACCTGTACCGGCGCGGTTACCGGTTTGATGTGGCGTCCCAGCCAATCCATGCCGGGGATATGGTAGTACTGATATTGCGGCATGATCGCGCCGTTGGAAGTAAGCTGGGAACCATAGGTTTCCTCCAGGACATGGTGGCCGGTGATTCTGGTGCCATGGGCTTCGCACCAGTCGTAAATCTGCTTCATGAAGTTATTCATGAACAACAGCGTGACCATCTTCCAGAAGCGATACCGGGTCCGCCGGAAATCGCCGCAGTCATGAAAGAGCTGAGGCAGCAGCGGCAGCAGTTTTTCGCCATACGCTTTTGCATATTCCGCTTCCATGATGAACGACCAGGGGATGCCGTTGCGCGACACCTGCGGTTCGTCGGTAAAGAAGCCGGCCAGTTCCTGCCAGTCGTTCTGGCCAAGACGGTCCTGATACGGCTGATAAATCTTCTCGAGAAAAGTTCTGGTCACTTCAGCATCGAGGGTATCGACATAATAAGGATTGACATCGTAATAGCAGTGCAGTATCTCCGTATCGGGGCAGCCGTCCAGTTCAGTCGTCACTCCGTCAACACGGAAAAATGCGAGAGTGTGTTCTGTCCGCGCCGCTTCGGCAGTCTTGACCGTTTTCAGGCGCAGGTATTTCTGCTGATAGCTCAGCCCCAGTCCGTTGACACGGCCGTCGCCGAATCCGCTGGGCCAGCCGTTTTCGTCATAGGCCCAACTGTGCATTCCGTGCTTCCGGCCTTCGTCAATGCCGGCCTTGACGCAGTCGAACCATTCCTCGCCCATATATTCGGTCAGCAGACCGCCGCGGGCATGCATGAAATAGCCGCCGAGACCGGCTTTATGCATCAGGTTGATCTGGTTGCGCAGTTCCTGCGACTCCAGCTTGTCATTCCAGCTCCAGAACGGAACCGGACGGTATTGCAGACCGGGATTTTTCAACTCAGTACTGATTTGCATTTATTGTTTATACCTTGATATATGGTTTAGTTTTATATGTTTAAGCATCGCATAATTTACCCCGTAGCCGCGCTTGAATCAATATGATGTACGAAGAAATGACGTTTGCGGCTTAGAACCTCTCAGAAAAAACAGTTTATTTATTTATCTCATTTTAATATATTCAGCCGCAAGATTTTAAAATAAGGAGCTGTCAAGAAATAAACTTGACAAGTCTCGCGAAATATCCCGAAGAGATTTTGGGAATTGCCGGTAAGGCGCATACCTGAAGGTATGTAACGAACCGGCAAACACAAAGGCATTCGGGAGAAGCGCGAAGATG
>CAIPAT010000318.1 GCA_903863035.1 uncultured Lentisphaeria bacterium | reverse complement strand
GCCCAAAACTCATCCGTAATTTCCCAAGTTTTTAATCGCTGCATCGCCATGTCTGCCTCCCGGTATGTCATTTTTAAGTTTACCGGGAATAATATACATCCAAGTTCAGCAAAAGTCAATTATTAGTAGATAAGCTCTTAGACAGCACCGCCAAAAGTCTGGAATTCTAATTATTGATGCATGAAGATAATTATTGCCAACCTAAAAGGCATTGATATTTTGGAGAAATAGTCCACCTTTTTTGACATTTACTGGACTTTGGGCGGTACTGTCACATTACCAATGTTAAATGGTTTTTGTCGCTAAATCATGGAATATATTTGCAAAGTTACGATAATACTGGCAATTTACTTTTTGACTGATTCATTTTGAATGATCTATAATTAAACTTTAATTTAAAAGAAATGAGAAAATGCAAATCATATCGGGCAAAGCCCGCAACTTAACGTTAAATGTACCGCAGGGTGAATCGATCAGGCCGACTTCAGCGCGATCACGGAAAGCCATGTTCGACAGTCTGGCGGTATTTCAGAATAAAATAATTGTTGACCTGTTTGCGGGTTCCGGCGCTTTGGGGCTGGAAGCCGCCAGCCGCGGTGCCGCAAAAGTATATTTTGTCGAGTCTAACATTGCGAACAGCCGGATTATCGAGGAAAATATTAATAAAGTTAAGCGGACCGGCGCTGATGCTGATTTTATTATTATTAAAGCTGACGCCACTATCTGCGGCCGCTATATTGGCATGGCGAAAAATCCGGATATGATTTTTGCCGATCCTCCATATGCTGAATCCGGAATTTTTTTCCGAAAAATCACCGGCGATCAGCAATTCATTCTGTGGGCTAAAGACGCGCTGTTAATCTGGGAAATTCCTGATTTCGGTGATCCAGACGGTTCGTTTCTGCAAGCTCCAGGTTGGAATTTGAAACGCCGCAAATACGGCAGCCGCGAATTCATTCTGGCCGAAGTAAAAAAATAGCTTACCGGTGAAGGCGTCGCTCGGCATGGGGAAATTTTTCCAGCCATTGCCAGTATCTTTCGGTATGGCCTTCTATGATTTTATCTAAGAATTTATAAAAATCTTCTTTGTTATGCAAAAAAGAAACCTCGGCTTTTAATCCGCCGGGAAAGCCGCGTCCGCGCATATAGTCAAGGATAATTTTTCTGGATACTTTCAGAGCCAGTTCTTCGCCGTAATAATCAATTGTTTCAAGGACATGCAGTTCGATCTCTTTGCATAGCTGTTGAATTGTCGGCGGTTGATACCGGTCGTGCATGACGACTTCCTCAAAAAGCCAGGGGTTGCCCATCGCGCCGCGCGCCACCATGACGCAATCACAGCCGGTGGCCTTTTTGATTACCCCGTAACTGCTCAAGTCCATGATGCCGCCATTGGCGACAACCTGAATTTTGACGGCCTGCCTGGCTGCAGCAATCACTTCATAAAATACCTGTCCGGAATAAAATGCTTCTTTTATCCTTCCATGAATCGTTATCGCCGACGCTCCGGCAGATTCCAGTTTTTTTACAATTTCTACGGTGGACGCGGGATCAAGTTCATCAATGATGCGTATTTTTGCGCTTACCGGAATTCTGGAAATTCCGGCGATGATGCTGAAAAGCTTAACCGCCTTATCTATATTTCTCCCCAGTAATGCCCCCGCGCCTTTCTTGACGACTTTCGGTGCGGGACAGCCGAGGTTGAAATCTACTACATCAAACCTGTAGTCATTAAGAATCCTCGCGGATTCAGCAATATGTTCGGCCTCACAACCAACTAATTGTACGCCAAGCCAGTCTTCGTCGGAACCACGGTCAAGATAAGTCCTGGTACGTTTATTACCGAAAGCCAGCGACCCTGCATCAACCATTTCAGTAAAAGCCATCCGGCAGCCGTGGCGTCGGGCGGAATGGCGGTATGGCAGATCGGTATAACCGGAAAGCGGTGCCAGAATCACACTGTCTGCAGGATAAATTGTCATCTGGATTGCAACTTTCCTAGGTTATTCTTCGGAATCATTATCACTGAGTTTCTTAACATTCTGAGTGGGGACATCGGAGTGCATGTACTGTAGTTTTTTGATGGCCTTGTTCTGAATCTGCCGGACGCGCTCGCGGGTGCAACCTACTGCTTCGCCGACTTCTTCAAGCGTCATCACCTGACGGCCGTCAAGCCCGAAACGCATTTGCAGAACTTCCCGTTCGCGGTCGCAAAGCTGCTCCACCAACTGGTGCAGTTGCTCCATCGTTTCCGAATCTCCAAGCAGCCGGTCAGGAGCATGTTCCTGTTTATCGGGGATAAAGTCTTGAATTTCTCCGTCTTCGCCTTCCTGTATCGGCTCGTTCAATGAAGACGTTGAAAGATTAGTGTGGCGTAATTCGGCAATAGTGCGCCGGCTGAGATCAAGTTCATCCGCCAATTCCTGATCGGTTGCCGTCCGTCCCAGTTTCTTTGCCAGCTCTTTCTGGGCTCGCTTGATCCGGTTGATTTTTTCAACTGATTGAACCGGTATCCTGATGGTGCGGCTCTGTTCGGCGATCGCCCGGCGCATCGCCTGCTTAATCCACCAGGTACTGTAAGTGCTGAATTTCGCACCTTTTAAAGGGTCGAACTTCTCTGCGGCAGTCATCAAACCAATATTGCCTTCTGAAATAAGATCATGTTTGGCCAAACCGCGATTCATGAACTCATTGGCTATTTTGACCACCAACCGCAAATTGGCTTTGACCAGTTTTGTTTTCGCCGCATCATGAATCTGCGGATTATCAGACTTTATTTCTCCGGCTAGTTTCGTTTCCTCATCCGGAGACAACAATGAAAAATCAATGATGTTCCGCATGTAGACCTGAGAGGTCGTCATCGGATTATCACTCTGCTTTTTTTTAACAACTTTACCAGCAGTAATTTTGGGAATCTTTTCCATGACCGGAATTATCCTGTCGTTTTTAGATACCGTCAAGCGTTCCTTTGTACTTCGCCAGCAGATCGCAAATCCCTAACTCTATTAAACTACCATCGGATGTTTTTATTTCAAGTTTTTGCGCATCAATTACCTCGCCGATTTTCGCAAACGGCACACCTGCCAGAAGCGCTTCCGTTTTTGCAGCATTTTTCGGAGAAACGGTCATGATGAAACGGCTGTTGGATTCAGAGAACAACAGTTCATTGGTGTTGCATTTGGTGGAAACCGGAATCTTCGCCAAATCTACTTGCAGTCCCAGCCGTCCGGCCATGGCGACTTTGGCAAATCCGACCGCCAGCCCGCCGATAGCCGGAGTATGCAATGAATTGGCCAGTTCCGCACCGGTAACACTGGAAACCGCATTGTAAATTTTTACGGCATAACCGGCATCCACTTTCGGAACATTGCATCCGGTGGAATTCTGCATCGCAAAATATTCGCTGCCGCCAAGCTCGGAAGCTGTATTGCCGATCACATAGATATAATCACCGGCACATTTTGCGTCCAGCGTAACCGCTTTGCTGATGTCATCCATCTTGGCGATGGTACTGAACAGTACAGTCGGCGGAATCGAAATCTTCTTGCCGCCGCGGGTACTGTCATTCTTCATACTGTCTTTGCCGGATATGCACGGTACTTTGAATGCCTTGGTGTAATCGTAAAGTGCCTGGTTGGCGCGGACCAGCTGTGCCAGCTTGTATTCGCCGTCTGGAGTCTTTTCGCTCTGAACCGGATCAGGCCAGCAGAAATTATCCAGGCCGGCGATATGTCCCAGTCTGCCGCCTACAGCAATCACTTTTCGGATCGCCAAATCGATGATTGAAGCCATCATGTGATAGGTATCAATATCACTGTAACGCGGCAGAATACCGGCGGACAGAATCACTCCCTCACGGCTGAGCTGTTCAATCATCGTCACCGTGGCGTCAGTCTGAACATCACGGCACTTGCCGACGAACGGCTTAATCACGCTCAGGCCTTTGACCTCGTGATCATACTGTCTGGCTTTATATTCGTCGGAACAGGCATTAAGCCTGCCAAGCATCTGCAACACATCATTCTTCAAGTCGCGGCTGCTGTAATCCGGGTCGTGCAATACCGGCTTGCGCCACTTGGCTTTAAGCTTCATCCGGGGCAGACCATCATGCATAAACGCAATATCCAGCAGCGCCACGGTCTTATCGCCGTAAAGCATATGGAATTTGCCGTCTCCGGTAAATTCACCAAGCACGGTTACTTCAACGTCGCGTTCTTTGGCCAGATATTTGAATTCTTCAATATTTTCCGGCTGAACAGCAAAACTCATGCGTTCCTGGGCTTCCGAAACCAGAATCTCCCATGGATCAAGACCGGCATATTTTAACGGGGCTTTTTTCAGGTCCATCCGGCAGCCGCCGCAGATTCCGGCCATTTCGCCGATGCTGGAAGAAAGGCCGCCGGCACCGTTATCCGTGATAAAACGATAAAGACCGCGGTTTCTGGCTTCATAAATGAAATCACTCATTTTCTTCTGGGTGATCGGGTCGCCGATCTGAACTGCCTGAGTCGGACTGTCTTTATGCAGTTCCTCGCTGGAGAAAGTCGCGCCGTGAATCCCGTCCTTGCCGATTCTGCCGCCAGCCATGACAATCAAGTCTCCGGAATTGATGGATTTCTCAAATCCTTTGACGTTGCCGATCTTTTTCGGCAGTGTGCCGACAGTACCGCAGTAGACCAGCGGCTTGCCGAGATAGCGGTCTTCAAAATATTCCCAGCCAAGACCGTAAGGAATCCCGCTCTGGTTGCCGCCGTCAATAACGCCTTTATGGATACCGTCGCGAAGACGGCGGGGATGCAGCAGGCCTTCCGGCACGTCCTTATCATCACTGAACGGCGAACCGAGGCAATATCCCCAGACGTTGATCAGCAGTTCAGCACCCTGCCCCGTACCCATCGGATCGCGGTTGACACCGACAATACCGGTCATGGCGCCGCCATAAGGATCGAGCGCTGACGGACTGTTATGAGTTTCCACCTTGTAAACAAGGTCCAGATGGTCATTGAAAGCAATAACCCCGGCATTATCGTGGAACACCGAAACCAGCCAGTTGACCTGTTCGCCGATCTCGTGAGTGCTTTTCTTGATGAAAGACTTGTAGCAGGAAACAATCTTTTCAGTCTTGCCGGATTCGAGGTCTTCGTAGTTGATTTCGGCATCAAAAATCTTGTGTTTGCAATGTTCCGACCAAGTCTGCGCCAGTACTTCCAGTTCAACATCGGTCGGATTCTTTTTCAAACCGTATTTTTCGCGGCCTGCGGCATCGCGGAAATATTGCTGAATAACCGTCATTTCATCGAGCGAAAGCGCCAGAATGCCTTTGCGGCTGATATCCATAAGTTCAGCGTCGCTTACTTCCAGATTGTATTCCTTGACACGTCCGCCTTCCGAGGAGGTCACGAACGGCAGATTCAGCGGAATCCCGTTGATCAGATCTTTGCCGGATAAAACGCTGACAGACTCAATCAACTCGTTAGCCAGCAAGTGCTTGGCAATATGTTCAGCATCATATCTGGCAAGCGCTTTACCGTAAAGCATATATTCCACCGAACTGAAAACATATTCGTCGTCGCGCAGTTTGCGCCCGACAATGTCGCCAATAGCCTGATGCGCCGATCTGCCGACGTTGTCAGTGACGCCAGGCTTGAAACCGACGGAAATCAGCCAGTCGCATAATTCATTTTCCGCCAGTTGACTTTCGCCGATAACACCGCGTTGCAGAACCGGATTGGATAAATCTGCCGCCGCACGCATGGCTTCCTGCTCTGAAATGTCTGCGCTGATGGTATAAACATCCCGCGTCCGGACTTCTTCGACATTCAGTTTCAGGAAATCGCTGATCTGTTTCTTAACGCCTTCCCCGCGAGAATCGCGCCATTTCCGCAACGGAGAAATCTCAATCCTGTAATTCATTTCGTCTCCAATATATTAATTAATAGATCATTTACTGACTTATGAAAAATCTACCAAGGCTCTGGGAAAACAGAGGAATCTTTTAGAACGGGGATTAAATTGCCGGCGGGGGCACTGCATGCTTCTGTGCCTTTAGAGAGGTATGCTATGGATGTAACCGCTAAATCACATCCGCGCAACACAGAAGCACACAATGCCACCGGCAAAAAAAATTCTATATAACTAAATATTACACGCCCAGTCATCTTTTTTCATCACACAAACGGTGGAATATTGGAAAAATCCTGCACCTGGCGAATCAGCTCGTTAATTTTCTGACAGACCATGTCGTATTTCGAAATCTCCTCAATCCGGCCTTCGCAGCGGCGAAGTTCACGCGATGACAAAATTTCTGAAAAAAGTCCGCAGGCATTAACCAGACTTACCAGCACCGCGTCGCGCGGGTCCGGAATTTCATTAGACAGTACCAGATTCCGGAGCCGTCTCTCAACGTCCGTGATTTCCACATTGTCAATAATCGGATAGCGCCTGCTCGGAAAGAACCAGAACAACTTTTCATTGACCTGTTTTAGAATACCCTTGCAGATCAATTCTTTCAGCACCAATTGCTCAACATCTTTCGATTTCGGCAGCAGCGCCTGCAAACAGCGGCTTAACGAGACCGCAGTTTTTCCAGATTCCCTTAGTACATCAAGCACTTCGTCAAGTACAAGGGAATCCGTAGCATCCGTATTCAAAATATATAGATTCTCCGCATCGTTATCGATCCTGCCCATAAACGAAAGCTCAGAAAGAACCGCTCCTATAAGCACGGAGTTAAGCACTACTTCCTTGGATGTTATGACTATCTTGCCGGTAACATCATCAAGCGCAAGCAGATAAATTTCTTCTGCAAAACTGAGCATCTTCGCTCTCCTGTTTTTTATAGTTAACGGGACTAATAATCTAACACATTACTTGTAAAGAAAAAGAGCTGTCAAAAAAAAAATCATCAAAAATTTTGAATATTTTTATATACTTTATTTTTTCATATGAAAGATGAAAGTATATAAGTCATAAGCTTTTTATTACAAGCAAAATAAAACGATACAAACCGATCAAGTATTACAAAGTAATACCATGAAAGATGTCTACTTATATAGCACTTCCTGAAATTATTTCAGGTTTATTAGGCAGAATATTATTTAGTTCTATCTTTTTTCGGCTCTATTTTTACGCTCTTATCGGCAATTCCCGGCTTTTTATAATCGCCGATGATGCCTTTGACCGGACAGGTCTTGAAAATAGGGCACTTAAGGCAACCGATTGCCAGCGCAATTGGACATACAACCATGATATTCCTCCGCAGTTTTCAGGTGAATCGTTAAAGTTAAGATATAACAACTTACCCGCTGTGACAATAATTTACCAGCCGTAATGTAAAAAACTGAACAGCAAGACATCAGCCACGTACTTTAGACGGCGCCGCCCAAAGTATATAGTATCATTTAAGTCATTTATAATTAACAGTTTATCTTTGTTTTTAGTTTGACTTTTAGTTTTGTCATTGTATTTTATCTCCTTAACAATAAGGATTTTAAATAAATGTGATATATCGCAGTGATCCCCGACAAATACAGCTGCTTGATCGAATTGAAGAGATTTTACATCCGAAGGTCCAAGCGCGTCTAGAAGCTGACTGGCTGGATGCTGACCCACAATCCTGCTCATCTATTTCTAAATTTTCAGCCGTGTAGAGTATAACTTTGCTGCCGTTTGGACAATAAGAAAGATACCGTTCTTCAAGCAAAACCGGGTGAGCTGACCAAAAGGACGGGATCTATGCCGGAAGTATCATCTCAAAGTTTAAAAACGCAAGTTCCTTAGACTAAAACGAGTCGCAATTTCAAAGCGCCATGCTCGTAGTTGCGATCTGGCACCAGCGCATTACGTCCAGTTTTATAGAGGACATGGAATAATTTCCACAGGTCCAGTCAGATTTTTTTCGTCCAAAATGCTTTTCTGCATAGCGGCGACTTCCTCAGCTGAGTCCATCTTAAGCGCACGCTGTAACAAATCACAGCACTCTTTTTCCGAGAATACCGAAATCGTCTTTTTAATCAACGGAATAACTTTTGCAGGCATGCTGAAATCTTTGATTCCGGCACCAATCAGCAACGGTATTGCCATCGGATTACCTGCCATTTCACCGCAAACTGAAACTCCCTTTTCCGGTCTTGAACGAAAAACAGCACCAATATCCGCCATAATCTGCAGAAATACCGGATTAAGGCAATCAGAAACAGACTCAGCATTATTTCCGCGCTCAAGCGCAAATATATACTGCTGAAGGTCATTAGTGCCCACGCTGACAAAATCCACATGCTCAATAAACTTAGAGCTTATCCGTAAATAACAGTTGAAATATTAAAAATTTGTGTCATTTTATTCTTCTAAAAGGAAGTACATAATGGCAAAGATCAAATCATGGGAAGTTTCTGATGCGTTTTGGGGTCGCGTGGAACCGTTAATTC
>CAIPAT010000317.1 GCA_903863035.1 uncultured Lentisphaeria bacterium | reverse complement strand
GATACGTGCTAAGTGTTATGTATTACGTGTTACGGTTTTGGACAAAGTGTCCAAAATGAGGAAAGTCCGCTTCGCGGGAGTGGAATGTTTTGCCCCGCTTGCGGGTCCCGCGAATGCGGGAGAGAAAAGTATGGAACCAGAAACAAAAACATATGTTCAACGACTATCTAAAGTCTCCGGATGGTGTCCAAATATGGTTTTGTTGTAGCGCCGTCCGTGTCGGACGGGGATTGGAACACTGTAACCGTTCTGTACAGGACTGTCCAAAATGAGGCGGATATGTGTCCAGACTGGGGTTTGGAAGGGTTGCGCTCCGTCGTACCCAGGAGCGGACAGGGTTATCACAGATCCCCAGTCGCTGGACATCAGAGGCGAAAAGCATTATGCTCAATGACTCTCTCCCGCAGTTGCGGGATCGGAGTGGCTGTCTAAAATGTAACTGGTAACTGGTGACTGGTGAATAGTAAGGCAAAGGAAAACGGTTCTGCTCAGCAGTGTCTCCCGCAGTTGCGGGATCGGAGTGTTTGTCCAAAATATGGATTTATGGTTATACTCTGTCATAACCGGGATCGGAGTGTTTGTCCAAAATATGGATTTATGGTTATACTCTGTCATAACCGGGATCGGAAACGGTAGCCACGGAGGATAACCCAAGAAAACCATTCTGCACAAGGTATGTCCAAGATGTCCAAAATGATTTCTCTGTGTCGCGGTGGTTAAGTACTGTCCAAGATGTCCAAAATACCGAGTGTATCCGCAGATGGACGTAGATGGTGAAATAAAATTCTAATCCCGCAGTCGCGGGACCAATGAGAAGATTGGAAAAGTGGGGGAGTTCTAAAGTTTGAGAAAACAGAATGCAGAAGGATGTCCAGAATGAGTGGGAATGGTGTCCAAAAGGGTTCTGCTCTGTCATAACCGGGATCGGAAACGGTTGCCACGGAGGACAACCCAAGAAAATCATTCTGCACAAGGTATGTCCAAGATGTCCAGAATGTTGTTTGAAAATCTTATAGCGTATAAATGAAAGCGTCCTGCTCAACGGGTCTCTAAAGTATCGGAGTGGGGGCAAGAGAGAAGTCAGGAGACAGGAGTCAGAAGTCAGAATGGAAACCGGGAAATCAAAAGAAAAAAGCAAAGGCATTATGCTCAACGGGTCTCTAAAGTATCGGAGTGTTTGTCCAAAAGACAGGTGACTGGTGACTGGTGACTGGTTACTGGTGACTGGTTACTGGTTACTGGTTACTGGTTACTGGTTACTGGTGACAGGTGACTGGTGACAGGTGACTGGTGACTGGTGACTGGGGACTGGTGACTGGTGACTGGGGACTGGTTACTGGTGACAGGTGACTGGTTACTGGTGACAGGTGACTGGTGACAGGTGACTGGTGACTGGTGACTGGTGACTGGTTACTGGTTACTGGTTACTGGTTACAGGTGACTGGTGACAGGTGACTGGTGACTGGTGACAGGTGACTGGTGACTGGTGGGGACTGGTGACAGGTGACAGGTGACTGGTTACTGGGGACTGGGGACTGGGGACTGGGGAATAACAGAAACAAATGGAAACGGTTCTGCACAAGGCTGTCTCCCGCAATTGCGGGATCCAGAATGTGGTTTTGATGGATGGTTGTCCCGCAGGGCGGGATCGCAACCGGGATCCAGAATGTTGTTTGAAAATTGTAAATGCGTTGTGCAGGGCGGTTTTCAGAATGTCCGGCCCCTGAACCGGTTACGGAATGTTCAACGTCTTCAATTCGCCCGGCATTACTTTAACCGGGGTGCCGTTGACACTCAGCCAGACCGGCATTGCATTCGGGTTTTTTACGAGCGAACTGTCGGCGGAAAACTCCAGCCGTTTCAGTGCGGCGGCATAGTCGTAAATCTCAATATTCGTGGCGTACCAGATCGTTGCGTCGCCGGCAATCTCCGCGCAAAAATCCTCAATCAGATTCCAGTTGTTTTCGCGGTCAAATTCGTAGCTGTGGCCCCATACATAAAATACAGAGAAGGGGTAGGAAATCTTCTTAAACTGCGCTGTCCGCTCCAGCAGATTATCCTTATGATGACACGTCGGGTGCCATTCCAGAAAATTATCCGGCAGCATAAACTGTCCGGTACTTTTTACGGTTCTGGCATATACGATGTCCAGGCTTTTCAATACTTCAATTACTTCCTGACTGTATGTGCCGAACGGATAAGACATGCCGCGCACCGGATATCCGGCGATCTTCTCCAGCTCCAGCCTGTCGTCAAGCATCTCCCGTACCACCTCGGCTTTGCTGATGCGTTCCAGGAACGGATGAGTATAGCTGTGGCAGGATATCTCATGTCCACGAAAAAGGCCGGCAGCCTCGGAAGCGGAAATTGTACTGTCGCCGCCAAGAGTGCCGGCATTCAGATGAAATGAACCCTTCACATTATATTTATTGAGGATTCCGACCAGGCGGCGGTCGGCGACATTGCCGTCATCATAGCTTAAAGTCAGGGCTTTAGGTTTGGCTTCGTGAAATAAAAATCTGACGTTTCTACGCATAAATATGTTCTTTCTGCTAATTATTTATTAAGTGCATTGAGTTTCTGCTGAATCTTTTCATTGAATTCCCCGTCTCCGGACTGCTCAATCGCCTGTTTCCAGTATTGAGCCGCTTCCGTCTTTTTGCCGAGCTTGAGATAAGCTTCTCCCAGGTGGTCAAGGATGCTCACATTTTCTGAATTGAGTTTTGCCGCCTCTGTCAGCCGCCCAAGCGCTTCATTGTACCGGCCCTGCTTGAACATTACCCAGCCCAGTGTATCCGCAAATGCGCCGTTCTCCGGCTCCATGCTGACGGCTTTTCCCGCCCATACCAGCGCCTTGTCCAGTTCTTTGCCCTGTTCCGCCCAGAGGTAAGCCAGGTTATTCATAGCGGCGGCACATTCCTGGTCAGCTGCCCGTTTATACCACTTGACGGCATTGGCGGAGTCCGCTCCGGAATTTTGTTCGTAATAAAGGTCGCCCAGCGCCAATTGCGCGGTAAGCAGGCCTTGCTCGGCGGATTTTTCAAGCCACATAGTCGCCGCAACCCGATTGCCGTCAGCCAGCAGGCTTTGTCCGTATAAAAATTGTCCGAGACGGTCACCTTTTTCAGCCGACGCCTTATAATAAGACAGCGCTTTCGGTTCATCCTTTTCCACGCCGTGTCCGCCGTAATAGAGAACATAGCCGCAATACGCCATAGCTTCCGCCGAACCCTTAACGGATGCCGCCTCAAACCACTTCAAAGCCTCGGCATAATTGATTTCAACATCCTCGCCGCCGGTTAAAAACATCCTGCCGAGTTTAACCATTGCGGCAGCATCGCCGCCGGCCGCTTTTTCTTGAAGAACTTTTATCGAATTTTCATCGTCTTCCGGTTTGCTGGAAGAATCGCAACCAGTGAGGGTGACAAGCAGCAAGGCCGTGCAAAAACATAATAATACAGTCCTGAATAATTTTAACTCTTTAATATTCATTTTTTCCTTCATTCAGTTAAAACAACCAAACATGTTAAACGATAGCGCATTTTTCGCAAAATGTAAACACAAAATCCTGTTTCCTTCTTGAATAATCGGAGATATTCACGAATAACCGGTGGCGGTATTGTATCGCATTTACAGAAGATTATATTAAGCCTCGCTAATAACAAGGCGGTTCATTCCAGATGAAAACGGTTTTAAAGAAAATCATCAATACTGTGCTGACATGTGCCGGAAAGTTCACGGGCAAAAAATCCATGCCTGAACAACCGGTGCGGATTGGATTAATCGCCTGCCACTGGCTCGGCGATACGTTCTGGGCGTCTCAAACCATTCCATATTTGAAGCAGCGGTTCCCCGGTGCGGAAATCCATGTTTTTCTGCGCCGGGATTTCACGGACCTTTTTTACAATATGATCGTTCCGGAAAATATGCATCTGGTTCCGGAAGTGATCAGCGACCGTAAACGTGAAACGTTTTCCTGGTCTAAGCTGATTACCGCCGCCCGGCAATATCGCCCGTTGAATTTCGATCTGGTGATTGACCTGACCGGCAACCGCTATTCCGCATTGTTTACAAGGCTGCTGAAGCCGGGATACTCCATCGGGTTTGAAGGCGATGAACTCGGGGCGCTTTATTCCATGCGGGTTGCCGCAGATTCCCATAAAAGGCAACGACTGCTGAAGGTGATTCAGGAGATCGGCGGAATTGCCGCTCCGGCGGAATTGCCGCAGTCGCCGGGAACACCTTTAAGTTTTGAGGATGTCTGTGCACTGCATGCTCTGCCGCTCGATGCTCCAATCGTTTTGCTGGCGCCGAAGGCCGGATGGGCAGAGAAGGAATGGGGTATTGATAACTTTGCCGACCTCGCGTCGGCACTGTCGACTGAAGGGTTTCAGATAATTGTGCTGGGGATGGCGGCGGACGAGGCGGAATGCCGCAGGATTATTGATCGTGCCGGAGCCGGGCATGCCGTTTTCTTTGCCGGAACTTTAAAGGAAGTTTTTGCGCTGATGCAGAGATCGGTGATTTTTATTGGCGGAGATTCCGGGCTGGGTCACATTGCGGCCTCATTTGAGCGTTGCCTGACCGTGATGATCTTCAAGGCCACGAACCCTGCGGAACTGGTTCCGCTCGGCAGAAAAACTTTTGCCCTGGACGGCCGAGACAAAGCTATTGCCGTAAGTGAAGTTTTGTCCTGCTGCCGGAATAAATGAGCGGAAATGCATCTTTTTGACGAAAACAGGTTTTCAATTGTTCAAAACATAGATATAATTAAACTATCATGAAAATCGTTCAAGTAATAACTGAGTTGCGTCCGGGCGGGGCGGAACGGGTACTGGTCGAGCTTTGCTCCGGCCTGCGCCGCCGCGGCCACGAAGTAACAGTAGTCTCACTGCGGCCGCTGCCGCAGGAGTCGGTTATTATCCATGACCTGCTTGAACAGAATGTCGGAATAGAATCTCTGGAGCTGACTAAATCCGCTCCATGGCGGATTTTACGCCTGAAATCGCTTCTCCGGCGGCTCCGTCCGGACGTGGTGCATTCGCATCTGATTCATGCGAATCTGGCAACCCGCATGAATGCATCAGGCGCACAGTACAAGCTTATCAACACCGTACATACCATGGAATCCAGAAAGAGCAAAACATGGTATTTTTTCCTGGATCATCTTACGCTCATGCTGTGTGATATCCAGACTGCGGTTTCCGAGGCTGCCCGTGACTTTCATGCAGCCAGAATGCATGTGAAGGCACAATCAATGCCGGTTATTTATAATGGGATCGTCGCGCCCCAAAGGCTCCGCCAGGACGAAGTCGAACAGTTAAGGAATGCCTGGGGCTTCGCCGGATGCAGTGCGGTTTTCGGCTCGGTTGGCAGACTGGGACATGAGAAAGGTTATGATATTCTCCTGAAAATGCTGCCGGAGCTTTCCCGGCATGTTCCGGCTGGAGAAAAATGGGGACTGGTGATTATCGGCGAAGGCGCGGAACGCCACCACCTTGAGCGATTGGCAAAAGATGCTCCCGGCAACATTCTTGTAACACTGCCCGGCTTCAGGAAAGATGCGTCAAATTGTATCGGGGCATTCAACCTGTTTGTAATGCCTTCCCGCTATGAAGGTTTCGGTCTGGCGCTGATTGAGGCGATGGCGCATGGAGTGCCGGTAGTAGCCAGCGAAATCGGACCGCTGAAAGAACTTCTCCGGAATTATCCCAACGGGGTCTTCTTCGACTTTAAGAACCAGCCGCCGGCAATGCTGGCGAAGCTGATTGCCGACAAGATTATTAACGGCGCAGTTTCCAGCCCGGATTTATCTTTTACGTCAGAAAAAATGGTTGATGACTATCTGCTGCTTTATCAGCAGCAGACAGCAAAAAAATAACCCTGCGGGAATAACTTACTCTTCTTCTTTATTGCCGGAATACTTGTTCGCCATTTTCTTCAACGCAAATAGCTGTTTCGGGCTTAACTGCCTGCCGCTTTCCGCCTGTTTTGCCAGCGATTCATAGAAAGTCTTGTCGTTGAAAGTTCTGTTTCCTTTTTTAGCGGGTTCTTCCCATTCCGTAACGGCGGCGAGAACCTTCAACAGTGTGCTGGTTTCGCTGTTAGCTTCCGGAGTTGCAGCTTCGCCTTTTTCCGTTTCCGGTTCTGCAATTCCCAGCAATCCGGTCAGTGTTTCGAAGGTCGGAATCGCTTCTTTGTATTTTGTCGCAAATCTGGCAATCACATTTAATTGCTTGTCGGAAAGAGTTTTACCAGAATCCGCCTGTTTCTTAAGGGAATCAAAGAATTTTTTATCGTCATAAACTCTGCCGCGATTTTTCTGCGGCGGTTCCCATTTGACCGCGCCAAACGCGGAGAATATCTGTACATACTTGCTTTTGTCATCAGCGGTGGCGGTATTTTGCAGACGCCTTTCTTCTGAGACTTTAACCTCTTCGGATTTGGTTGCCAGTTCATTGCTGAAGTCGTGTTTGGCCGCGACTGAATGGAGTTCCGGCAACTGTACGGAATATTTGGCCGCCAGTCCAATTATCGCATCCCACTGCCTGGCAGTGATTTTATTGTCTGTGGCAAATTTTTCCCGGACTGAATTAAAGAATTTCTTATCGTCATAACTGCGGCGGCCGCTCTTTTCCGCCGGCGCCCATTTGACTTGATTAAGCATGTTGATGAGCGCGGCGGCTTTGCTGACTTCGGGCGATCCCGCATTTTTGGCGGTATCCAGCCACTTCGCGAATTTAGAATAAAAATCATCCAGCATCCGGGTCCAGCCCAGTTTGCCTTCCTCAACCTCGTCCAGATGCAGCTCCATGCGGGAGGTAAAATCCACCTCAATCAGGTCCGGCAGTTTTGCCAGCAGAAAATCATTGACTCTGAATCCGAGCTCTGACGGACAAAGCTTGCCTTTGTCTTTAGCCACATATTCTCTGGTCTGGATGGTTTGAATGATCGTGGCATAGGTTGACGGACGGCCAATGCCGTTGGTCTCAAGCTCTTTGATCAGGCTGGCTTCTGTGAAGCGCGGCGGCGGTTCGGTGAACTTTTGTTCTTTCAGCGCTTTTTTCAATGAGCATGCTTCGCCCTGCTGCAGCCTGCCGAGAACTTCTGAAGGGGTTTCGACAGATTCTTCGCCGTCCTCTTCAGCTTTTATCACATCGTAAACTTTCATGAAACCGGGGAATATCGTAACCAGCGCAGTCGCACGGAAGGTATATTTTTTACTGTCAGTCCCTTTGACATCGGTATCAACCGTCGTCTGACGCTGTTCGACCTGGGCCATCTGGCTGGCGACAAAACGTTTCCAGATCAGGGTGTATAGTCTCAGTTGAGTGGCGTCAAGATATTTGGACAGCGATTCCGGCGTGCGGGTTACGTCTGTCGGGCGGATCGCTTCATGCGCTTCCTGTGCTCCGGCTTTGCTTTTAAACAGATTCGACTTGCCTGGCAGATAGTCTTTGCCGTAAGCGTTGGCAATGAAATCGCGGCAGGCCAGCTGGGCTTCCTTGGATACGATCACCGAGTCGGTTCTCATATAGGTGATCAAACCGGCGGAGCCGCCGGCATCGACGTCAAGGCCTTCATAAAGCTGCTGGGCAATGCGCATGGTGTTGCTGGCGGAAAATTTCAACAAGTTATTCGCCGCCTGCTGCAATGTACTGGTGGTGAACGGCGGCGGCGCATTGCGGGTTTTCGGGGTGAATTCCACCGATGCTATTTTGAAATCCTTGCTCTGCTCGATTGCGTTAAACGCCTTCAGGGCGTCGCCTTCGTTGCCGATTCTAAATTTGTCATCATTGATTTTAAAGAGCCTGGATTCGAACTCGTCTCCTGCTTTGTTTTTCAGCAGCACCGAGAGATTCCAGAACTCTTCCGGCAGAAATGCCAGGATTTCGCGTTCGCGTTCACAGATCAGGCGCAACGCTACAGATTGTACCCGGCCGGCGCTGGCGCCTTTTTCCACCTGCGACCAGAGCAGCGGGCTGACCATATAGCCGACCAGCCGGTCAAGTACCCGGCGGGCCTGCTGCGAATCAACCAGATTCATATTGACTTCTGAAGTATTCTGGAATGCCTTTTCGATGGCACTCTTGGTAATTTCGTGGAAAGCCACCCGCTGAAACTCGCCTTTAAATGTTCCTTTGAGCAATTCCTGCAGATGCCAGGCAATCGCTTCCCCTTCACGGTCAGGGTCGGGGGCCAGATAAACACTGTCCGCTTTTTTTGCGGCGGCTTTGATCTCTTTCATCACTTTCGCGCTTCGCGGATTCTCTACATACATCGGCGCAAAATGATTCTTGATATCCACCCCGATGGACCGCTCTGGAAGGTCGCGCACATGTCCCATTGAAGCCAATATTGTGTATTCGGCGCCAAGCATACGGCCAATTGTTTTTGCTTTGGTCGGAGACTCGACGATTACCAGTTTGTTTCCAGCCATAATGTTACCATTCCATATTAATCATTAATTAAGCCCGTACCTGTGGTACAGACATATCTCATCGGGCACAAAAAATTATAATGTATTGATTCAGTGAAACATTCAAGCTTTTTTTAAATTTTTTAGTAAAAATAAACCCCCATGACGTCACTGATCTTGATTTTCTTCCGGCCATTCGATCGGGGTTTTCCTTCCATTGTTATCTACCGCGACAAACGTACATTCCGTGCGGAACACTTCCTCGTTTTTAACCACGGCAAAAATGTCGAAAGTGACACTGGTATGCCCCTGTTTTATCTTTTCACAGTAAAACTCTATCACATCGTCCTGACTTACCGGTTTTTTAAAAATGATTTCCGCAAAACGCACGGAGACAACTTTTTTTCCGGTTATCTGCTGCGCGAATATCGCCGCCGCTTCATCCATCCACGCCAGCATGTTGCCGCCAAAAAGATTGCCGTTAGTTCCGACATCCTTCGTCATACAGATTTTTGACGTTACCTTCATGCGGTTCTCCATAACTTCAAATTGCGCGCGCTGTCAACATTCGCATCTGTTAATTTAACCCGTCTTTGACTTTTTACAATTTTGATACTCTACTTAACATGGCTTTTATCAGTGTCTAATAACGTTTCAGACTTATTTGTTAAGGACTTATGGTTTTAAATTAGCGTTGTCCTGTCTGTTCAGCGCTTTGAAAATAATGCGATACGGTATTATCTTAACAGCTTGCATTAAAATCATTATTCAGGATAATAGCATCATGGAAGAAAATATTGTCAGCAGTCCGGTTCCGACTGATTTTATCCGCTCTATTGTGGCGGAGGACATAAAGAACAACAAGCATGGCGGCAGGGTTGAAACCAGATTCCCCCCCGAACCGAACGGCTATCTGCATATCGGCCACGCCAAGGCGATTTGTATTGATTTCGGCATTGCCAGGGAAAACGGCGGGGTCTGCCATTTGCGCATGGATGATACCAACCCGACCAAAGAGGACATCGAATATGTCGATTCCATTATGGAAGACGTCCGGTGGCTGGGTTGGGACTGGGGTAAGTGCATGTATTATGCGTCTGACTATTTTGATCAGCTTTACGACTACGCTGTCGAACTGATCAAGCGCGGCAAAGCCTACGTCTGCGACCTGACTCAGGATGAGGTGAAATCTCACCGCGGAACGCTGACTGAGGCCGGCAGGGAAAGCCCGGGGCGCAATCGTTCCATTGAAGAAAACCTGGATATTTTCGCCAGAATGCGCACCGGCGAATTCGAAGACGGGGCGAAAACTCTGCGCGCCAAAATTGATATGGCCTCGAGCAACATCCACATGCGCGATCCGGCGCTCTACCGTATTCGCCGCTTCCACCACTATCGCACCGGCGATAAATGGTGCATCTATCCGATGTATGACTTTGCCCATTGCCTGAGTGATTCGATTGAAGATATCACCCATTCAATTTGCACGCTGGAGTTCGAAATCCACCGTCCCCTGTACGACTGGTTCCTGGATGCGCTGGAAGTGAAAAATCATCCGCAGCAGATCGAGTTTGCGCGTCTCAATCTATCTTATACCATCATGAGCAAGCGCAAGCTGCTGGAACTGGTGCAGAATAAGCTGGTCAACGGCTGGGACGATCCCCGCATGCCGACCATCTGCGGTTTAAGACGCCGCGGCTATACTCCGGAAGCGATCCGCGACTTCTGCGAGGCCATCGGCGTAACCAAATACAACAGTTTGACCGATCTTGCGTTGCTGGAGCACTGCCTGCGCAATGATTTGAACAAGAAAGCTATGCGGGTGCTGGCCGTCATCAATCCGCTTAAAGTCGTCATTGAAAACTTTCCTGAAGGCACGGTGG
Organism: uncultured Lentisphaeria bacterium; assembly: GCA_903863035.1. Taxonomy (GTDB): domain Bacteria; phylum Verrucomicrobiota; class Lentisphaeria; order Victivallales; family Victivallaceae; genus CAIPAT01. Next base: position 3,804 of record CAIPAT010000317.1, on the reverse strand, counting down.
ATGAACTTGATGCCGCCAACAACCCGGAAGTCCCGGATGCCGGCATCAGAAAGGTTCCGTTCTCCAGAGAAATTTATATTGACCGCAACGATTTCATGGAAAACCCGCCGAAAAAATTTTTCCGGCTGGCCCCAGGCCAGGAAGTACGCCTGAGATACGGCTATTTCATCAAGTGCGAAAGCGTCGTCAAAGACGATGCTGGAAATATTGTCGAATTACGCTGCAGCTATGACTCGGCGACCAGAGGCGGCAATGCCCCCGACGGGCGCAAAGTCAAAGGCACTATTCACTGGGTTTCCGTGCCGCACGCGCTGGAAGTCGAAGCCAGAATTTATGACCGGCTGTTTACTGTTGAAAACCCCGGCGGAGTTGAGGACGATTATCTGAATTATATGAACCAGGACTCGCTGAAAGCTGAAAAGTGTTTCATCGAACCGGCAGTTATCAATGCCAACCCCGGCGATAAATATCAGTTTGAGCGTCAGGGATATTTCTGTGTGGACCTGGATTCCAAGCCCGGCAAACTGGTGTTCAACCGCACCGCGCCGCTGAAAGACTCCTGGGCGAAGATACAGCAGAACGAAAAGGCGAATTGACCGCGTAGACGTGGTGTGTCCGGAATCTGTTTATATACTCTGCACGGTTGAAAATTTAAGAATAGACGAACAGGATTGTGGATTGGATTTTTTCGATCCGACTGACAGGCGATATGAATATCGCATGAAGGAGGAACGGAAAAAGACAGCCGCAAGACGCTCGTTCCGCAATTGCGGGATTGCGATCTTTCGATTTTGGATTCGCACTCTTCGAGGCCTTCGATACCCCGGTATCGGCAGCCTCTCAGAATACGAACCAATTCTCAAAATCTTCGCAATCTATGTTAAATTTTCAGCCGTGCAGAGTATAACAACATCCCGTACTCCCGGTTCAGCGGTTTTCATAATCCGGGAAGACCGTGATTCTGCCCCATGTCTGCCATTTGGGACAACCCGTCTGCAATACGTTTATCGGATATTCTTTTGCGACAGCAAAAACGAAAGAAGACCGGCAATGCGCCGAAACTGCTTTTTTCACAACATTATTCAGACTGCTATGCCAATTGTTGACTTGGGAGCGACAGATGACGGCATGAAATTACGGATTCCAGCCGGAAATATTTTTCCCAAAATCAGTCATTTACTATGTTTTTAGCGTCAGTAGACTTTTTACGGTGCTGTCATTATGCGACAGCACCGCCAAAAGTCTGGAATTCTAATTATTGATGCATGAAGATAATTATTGCCAACCTCAAAGGCATTGATATTTTGGAGAAATAGTCCGACTTTTTGACATTTACTGGACTTTTGGCGGTACTGCCATTTGCCATATTTTTTCTTAAAACGGCAAATTTCTTTAAAAAATTCTTGCGTTTTAAGAAAATTATGGTCTCTTATATAGTCCGTTATCCAAAGGAACATAGCGTCAAAGAAAAGTATTATAAAGTATTATATAGATCGGCGTTTACATATTATGGCTATGGAAAATAAAGTATCTCATGTAATTGAATTCAATAGCAAAAATTCTACTTATAACAAGATTGTAGAAACAGATATTGCCAATGGAAGCGAGACCCTGATTTGGAAAAAAGAAAATGTCAGGGAGCTTATTATCCTGGACAAAGTAAGATATCTTTCTCCTCAGGAATGGGCTTGTTTGTTAAGCCAGCTCAATGCCATTGTTGAATATAATAACAGCGTGTCAGACCCCGAAGAAATGGTAAGCGTCGAAGGCGGGCTGGTCACCATTTTTGATATTTTCCCGAATGATTATAAAAATGCCAGCGGGAATTTTTTACCCGGCGGTACTTTTTTCTACAGACAGAAAATCAACGAGAATAAATACACTTTTGGATATAGCGGTATTATATGGAGGGTTGGAAATCCCAATATTCCAAAATCTTATATCGAACTCAAATCAAAAGATTTTAGTGCCACAAATACTGTCTCGCTTGGCCGTTTCGGCTCCACCAAAAAAGAGGCGCCTGAAAAGGAAACCCCTAGACTTGAGCCTAAAAAAGAGATCCCCAAAGAACCTTTGGACAGTGGTGCGAATCTTGATTTGCGCAGAGCATATTCTCAAATGGGTATTAAATTTTAAACCTGTCGAGCAGCGCAAATATCCATGCATTTATAAGGACTCTTGTATTAAAAATCCCCGGCAGTTTTCTGACGGTGATTTTTTATTGAGAGGCCAATGTCAGCCGCGAATCAGCGCAAGCAGTTCGTCACGCTTTTCTTCCATGCATGATTTGGTTTTGGATTCAACGATCAACCTGAGCAGCGGCTCAGTGTTGGACGAGCGGACGTTGAACCACCAGTCGCTGTATTCAACTGAAATGCCATCCAGTTCGAACATGCGCCCGTTGGAATATTTTGCCTTGATTTTGGCGAGAACTGCCGGAACATCAGCAACCTTGGAGTTTATTTCGCCACTGGCGAAATATTTCCTGAGCGGAGCGACCAGATCGCTAACTTTCTTTCCGGTCTTGCAAATGAGGTTGGCCAGTTTTATGAACGCCAGTCCCTGAGATTCAGCGGTGTAGTTCTCTTTGAAATAGTAATGCCCGGAAAGTTCCCCGGCAAACACCGCGTCATATTGACGCATCTGAGCTTTGATAAAAGCATGCCCGACGCGGGACATGATCGCCTTGCCGCCATTCTGTTCAATGCATTCCTTAACCGCCCAGCTGCTTCTGAGATCGTAAAGGATCGTGGCCGGACCTTCGGACAAGATGTCCTGAGCGATCAGGGCGGTAAAGAGATCCATCGGGATGACTTCGCCCTGATTGTCAACAAAGCCGCAGCGGTCGGCGTCGCCATCGAAGCCGGCTCCGAAGTCGGCTCCGGCTTCACGCACTCTTTCACGCAGAACATCGAGGGTGTCAAGTTTCAGCGGATTGGCTTCGTGATTCGGGAATGTGCCGTCAAGTTCCTTGTACAGCGGAATTATTTCAAACAAATCTTCGATGCCGGCGATCTCATACGAACCCATGGCATTCGCGTAGTCAACGACGACTTTGAGTTTACGGTTAAGTTTGGCATGTTTTGCGAGGAACTCGCCATATTCCGGGGCAATGTCATACGTGGTGATTTTGCCTTTGATGTCAGATTTCTTCCAGCTTTTCGTGGCGACAATCTGTTCAATGTCGGCAATCCCGGTCGCACCGCTGATCGGCACGGCCAGAGCTTTGCACAGTTTGAATCCGTTCCATTCGCCGGGGTTGTGTGACGCCGTGATAATAATGCTGCCGTCCGCTCCCAGCTTGCCGTTGGCAAAGTAGGACATCGGGGTGGAGCACAGACCGAGGTTGACGACGTCGGCCCCCTGCTCAGTCATGCCTCTGGCCAGCGCATCAAACAAGGGTTTGGAATGCGGACGCATATCTCTGCCGACCACTACTTTTTTAGCTCCGGTGAACTCGATATAGGCGCGGCCTATCTGTTCGGCTATTTCTTCATTAAGCTGCTCGGGATAAATCCCGCGGATATCATATGCTTTGTAAATTCCAGACATTCATTGCCTCCTTAAAGGGTTTATTAAACAACGCATAAAATACTCTTCCGGATTTACTCTATCAAATCCGGATTCGGCTAATATTTCAGGAAATATCATTCGCAAGCTTCCGGTAAGGAGCTGTCAAGAAATAAACTTGACAAGTCTCGCGAAATATCCCGAAGAGATTTTGGGAATTGCCGGTAAGGCGCATACCTGAAGGTATGTAACGAACCGGCAAACACAAAGGCATTCGGGAGAAGCGCGAAGATG
>CAIPAT010000316.1 GCA_903863035.1 uncultured Lentisphaeria bacterium | reverse complement strand
CTCGCAACTTTATCCTCACGCGTTAGCCAGTGGCTAGTGATTAGGCTACATACCTGAAATGGACAATTGGTATGGACGAAACATTTCATTCGTCTAGTTTAGTGATACCTTACCTGGACACACGTTCAATGAGTGTAAAAAACGTCTTGCGAGCTGCCTGTTTTTCAATGTTTAACTTTCGGGTCGTTTTCATTTTTGCCTCCTTTAAAATCTGTTGTTATTTATATTCTTTACACTGTTTCTTTCGATCAAAAATGGCTTGACCAATATAGTATTCGTGCCATCCTGTTTGGTAATAATTTTAAAAATCATTTCTTTCGCCAATCTGGCGACTTGTTCGCTGTCTTCCTGAAATGTAGTTAACGCTGGCAAAAGCAATGCACCAAAATCGCGATTGTCAAAGCCTAAAACAGAAATATCATTGGGTATACTAAGTCCCTTATCAGCACAATATGAGCATACTCCCAAGGCTAACATATCCGTAAATGCAAATATAGCAGTGATTCCAGAACCGTCGCAGAATAGTTTTTCTGTTGCTGCAGGAACTGCGGCATTCAGATTGTCGTCCATATTAACTTCTGAGTTATAAACTTTCATAGCAGTATGCTTGTTGGCAAATGCGTTAAACCCGTTAAACCTGTTTGCAAAGAAACTGCCTGAAATATCTAAATTACGGGAAATCAAGCCAACACGGCGATGCCCCATTGCATACAGATATTTCGCGGCTTGACAGCCGCCACTATAATTGTCCGTTCCAACGGTATTATAATTCTGCGATGAATCATTCAGTTTCACCACTTTTCCCCGTCCGCAAATTGACTCAAGCTCTTCAATTTCATTTTCATCCATTACTTCCGATAAAACCATTATATCCGGCTTGAAGTCAAGTTCCGCCAACTGTTCTGGCGAGTTAACAAAATGTACCGAACTTCCACTAGCTTGCAATAATTGTCTTATGCAAACAAGTACTTTCAGGTAGTATGGATTCCCCATCGTATTAATGTGAAGATAAAAAACAATGCTCTTTCGAAAAAGAGGATTCCCAATAGCTATTTTATTTACCTGAACACATTTGCCTCTAAATCCTTCAATATATTTATTACTTTTCAAACGATCTAAAACTTTTTTTACCGTGCAATGACTAACTTTGTATAAACTGCACAATTGCGTGATGGATGGTAATCGCTCACCAATTCTACCTTCACAAATATCAAGTTGAAGCATATTATAAAGCTCATCTGAACTTGTAGCTTTTTTAATTGATAGAATCAATCTAACCACCTTTTTTAATTAATCCAACAACTCAGCTAGCTTAGTTATAGATTATACAATCTTTTTTTGCAATGTCAATAGCTACAGTTAAAGTACAGCAAAAATAAATTTTAAAGGTTCACTAATCCAACCACCCACCGCGTCACCCTGTCTCGCGGCCTAATCCGCCGCACGGCGCTTTCCTGCTGCTGCGATTATAACGGGGGATACGGCTGACCAACTGGGGACCGAGTGAATAGACAAGTTCAACCGGAAGTGGATATTATTTCCCCGTAGATGAATGGAACTCAGACATATATTACATTATAGAATGAAGCATTTTTTGCTTGTTAATCCAGCAAAATACTGTTAAAATCAGCATCAACCCCATAGCCTTGAGGCTCAATATTCAAGCATCCACGACACTGCAACCCCCAAGGATTCCAGCACAATAAACAGCGCAAACTGACTTCAATCTAATTTACCCGCTTTAGTCATTACGGCTTAATCACCGATCATATATCAAGCTCCCAGATAGTGCATTGCGCACTATCTGGGAGCTTCTTCATTTTGACCCAACCCCAATATAAATAAGGAGACGTAAGATGAGTCCAGCAGCAGCGTTAATACTCGAAATGCAAATCTACCCAATCATCCGGAACACCATCCCCAGGAAAGCTAAACCAATGGGATCAGAAGACTATGCCGAGCTCGTCCAGGACACTACTGCCACGGCGGCGGCGATGATCGACGCTATGGAGAAATCCGGTAAAAAGCCGATCCCCAGCAGCATTGCGTACTACAGCATCCAGCGCACGAAGTCAGGCCGTCGCTCCTACGGTGACAACCGCACCGATGTGATGAACCCCGGCTACCAGATGGATAATGAAGGCTCTGTCTGCTCCATGCAGGCTCCGGTCGGCGGTGAAGATGAAGACTTTACCGTCGGTGATATGATCGCTGCCAGAACAGAAGATATTTCCGCTAAAGTGCTCCGTCAGATCGATTGGGCTGTTTTCGTGAAAACCCTTGATGCACGGAAGCGCAAGATCGTGGAAAAGCTGATGCTCGGTTTCACTACCGGCGACATCGCCAGATTGCTGAAAGTTACTTCTGCCAGGATAGTGCAACTAAAAAGGGAAATCGGCGAAGCCATCCGTAAGTTCATGGGTGATGCCGTCCTCGTAGACTCTGGACGGGAGTCCGTCTGGCAGCGGGATATCCGCTGCCTGCGCGAACGGAACGAATGGAAACATACGAAACTGGACCGGATCGACGATCCGGAACAGGTGAACATTGCAGAGGCTATGTTTGGCTGAGTCCAGCAACAAGAAACCGGAGCGGGGGGAGTTTAAGCATCTCAACCCGCTTCGGTATTCATTAACAGTATTTAATAAAGGTGACAAAATGG
>CAIPAT010000315.1 GCA_903863035.1 uncultured Lentisphaeria bacterium | reverse complement strand
GCACGAAAAAGAACAAATACACTTCATCCCGCAGGCGCTGGAGCATGAAGTGAATGAAGTTAAACCCGGAACGCCGCTCTCCGCAGCGGCTTTATGTCTTTCGCCTTTGGCGACCAATCCCGCGACTGCGGGACCGTTGGATCACGCCCGGCGGGCCGCCGGTGGCATGTTGCGAGAAACAATTTTTTGTTTGCAGGGGACACCCGGACAGTTCCGGGTTCCCCCTTGCATCCCTCCTCCGGAACTTCAATTTGACGGCTAAAGTGACGGAAGTTTGTCACTGCATTTCTGAGTATTTTTCATGTTAATAATGAGAAACTTATGGAAATGGCCGCATGAAAATCTTTCTAAAAAAACAAGAAAATGACGGATAGTAGTATGAAGACAATTATTGCCAGCCTCAAAGGCATTGTTATTTTGGAGAAATAGTCCAACGTCTTGACATTTACTGGACCTTTGGCGGCGCTGTCAACCATGTACAGTTTTTGATTTATTAGAAAACGACCAAGTAGCCGACTAAGGAGCCTTAAAGAAATAACCTTTACATCTTCGCGCTTCTCCCGAATGCCTTTGTGTTTGCCGGTTCGTTACATACCTTCAGGTATGCGCCTTACCGGTAATTCCCAAAATCTCTTCGGGATATTTCGCGAGACTTGTCAAGTTTATTTCTTGACAGCTCCTTAGTAACCGACCAAGTAAAAAAATATAGCATATTATTGAATATTGATAAAATCAGCAAATTCAACCCTGAGTCAGCGTTTGACTGCGGTACCCGCAGGGCTGTTCAATGCTAATTGAAACATGCCAAATTACGATTTCATTTTTTTTCATGCTTAAAGTTATTTTCTCAAAGCATTTTTGATTTAAGCGGATCGCATGTTTTTGTTTCTGCAAGGATTTCATCTTTAAATAATTTGCATCGTTCAACTGCAGTTTTCAGGTTGACCTTTGACGGTTGCATGTTAATTTACTGTGAAAGGGAGTTTGAAATGAAATTGAGTGCTGCAGATAACTCATTATCACTGAAAAAAGCGGAGACGGTATGAGCGCAAAGAACATTCCGCCTTTTAAAATCACTCCTGCGATAATTTCGCTTATTGCTGAAATATCCCAAATGGCCGGTCGGCTTTCAGTACTTGAAGATGCAGCAAAAGCAGTCCGGCTGCGCCGGATTAACCGTATCCGCACTATCCAGGGCTCACTTGCGATTGAAGGAAACACGCTCAGCATTGAGCAGATCACCGCGATTCTGGAAGGCAAAAGAATTATTGCGTCTGCCCGTGAAATTCAGGAAGTCCGGAACGCTATTAATGCGTATGAGTTGTTTGAACAATGGCAGCCATCTTCAAAAAATGACTTGCTGGACGCTCACCGCATCTTAATGACCGGGCTCCTTGACGCCCCTGGAAAATTCAGAACCGGCGGAGTCGGTGTAATGAAGGGAAAGACAGTGATCCATCTGGCGCCGCCTGCTGACCGCGTACCCTATCTGATAAATGAGCTGCTGCACTGGTTGAAAACCACCGACCAGCATCCGTTGATTGCCGGTTCGGTCTTTCATTACGAGTTTGAGTTCATACATCCATTTGCAGACGGCAATGGCAGGATGGGCAGACTCTGGCAGACCTTGATTCTCTGCAAATGGAATTCGTTGTTTGCCAACATTCCGGTTGAAAGTCTTGTGTATGAACATCAGGCTGAATATTATGCCGCATTGAACCAGAGCACGAAGAATGCCGAATCATCGGTTTTCATCGAGTTCATGCTGAATGTTATATTGCAATCCATGCGTGAAACAATTAAAAGCGACCAAGTAACCGACCAAGTAACCGATCAAGTAAAAAAACTTTTGCGGATTTTTGACAGTGATTTTCTTTCCGCATCAGAACTCATGCAAAAACTAAATTTGTCGCATCGACCCACATTCAGAAAAAACTATCTGCATCCGGCGCTGAATCAAGATCTTATTGAAATGACAGTTCCCGATAAGCCTACCAGCCGTTTGCAGAAATACCGAATCACGCCGCGAGGCATGAGTATTATTCTTACCCCGGGAAAAGAAGTTTCCTGGAATGGGTTTTTCAAAAAAAATACCTGTCCGGATTTAGAACTGGACGGTCGTGATGCACAAAAAAATCAGGAGCGGAAAACGCCACGCTGATTACCAACAACCTTTCGAGTTTGGATTCGCACTCTTCGAGGTCTTCGATACCCCGGTATCGGCAGCCACTCAGAATACGAACCAATTCTCAAAATCTTCGCAATCTATTTTAAATTTTCAACCTTAGGAGCCGTAAAGAAATAACCTTTACATCTTCGCGCTTCTCCCGAATGCCTTTGTGTTTGCCGGTTCGTTACATACCTTCAGGTATGCGCCTTACCGGCAATTCCCAAAATCACTTCGGGATATTTCGCGGGACTTGT
>CAIPAT010000314.1 GCA_903863035.1 uncultured Lentisphaeria bacterium | reverse complement strand
TCCAGAGAAAGTCCCATCTCCCGATTAAAAAAAATGCCGAATATGCCGATTGCCCCGGCAAAGGAGCCAAATGAAGCCGAAATAAATCTAAACCAGTAAAGTTTATGCGAAAATGATTCTCTGAAAAAAGTCATAATTCCTTTCATCCCCCTGCTTGAATTATCACTCTCTCCTTCCGGAGGCGGGTACTCGCCTTCCTTGATCATCAGGCAGGCCATCCCGAATCCGACCAAGTACAGAACTGCGGCGCCGATAAAGATTTCCCGCATGTGCGATTCTGCAAATTTAAAAATAAAGAAGTTATACAGCGCTCCGGCGCCAGTACCGACAATCTTGAGCAATCCAACAAAGCGAGCCAGAAACTGCGGAGGAACCACATCGTTAAACAGATAACAGAATACCGAGCCGACAAACATGTTGAAAAATTGGAACATGATTAGAAAAACAGCGATCAGCACAATAGTAATAGCGGCCGGCGTGAATTGCCGCAAAAACTCTGAATTCCTTTGCAGCAGTCCGCAAATATCATCGTCTAACCCCATCAACGCCAGACTGCCGCAAAGAAACGGCATGGTCCAGATGATGAACGGGATGCGTCTGCCCCATTTGCTGCGGTAACGGTCGCTTTTAAAACTGACATACGGGCATACCGTCATATTCAGAACGCCCGGAGCAGTAGTCAGAATCAGTCCCAACAGCCAGTTGGAACAACCCAGGTCTTTCAATTTCAGCGGTAATATGCTCGGCACTACCGCTTCCATCATGGTGAAGCAGAAATCACCCCATAACAGCCAGGCGAAAAGCACGAACAATCCCATTTTGGTATAAGTCAAAGTTCCGCAGTGATAAGTTTTACTGCCTAGCTGAACTGTGACAATATCTTGCGAAACAGAAGGTGAAACATGCATCAGTCATGATCCTTTAACATTTAATCTTCATTGGGTAAATGCCCCGGCACTTTTACGTTTCGATAGTAATCTTTTTCACGCCTGTGTACTGGTTTGTCAGCGCCGATTTCATTTGTCCCGAATTCGCTGATTTCGTTTGTCCCTGAATTTTCTTATGAATCTTCTTCTTTTGGCAAGAAAGCACCCTTTTCCTTCGTTTTCTTTGAAAAATTGAAAATTAAATCATCTTCTTGAAATTTGATTTATTTCCTCTATATTCTTCCCATAGTTCAATCTTGAGAGTTAAAAAGGATGCTGTATTAATTCTTCAAACTCTCGCGGTTGAGATGTTGCATGACTGAAAGACTGTCCAGCGATCCATGCGTATCTGAAACTGCGCCAACCGCTTCCGGTCGCCAAACAGCGCACCCCCGGCGGGCCAAACCAGTTATCATCAGAACGACCCGCCGCCGACGGAATTTCATAGCCGGAGTAATGCCTCTGAGCTGAAACTCAATCGAAAACCAGCTTAACTCCTTGCTGCAATTGCGACGCCAGGAGCATCGGAGGTTCTTGCTCATAGACAAAACAGGGACACCTTAGATCGGCGAATTTGGGACATTTTCAATCGGCGCTGACACTGGTTTTATGGTTTTTGAGTTACGCTCTATCATACAACTTGTTTGGCCTTAGGCATGATTGTTTTATTGCGTCACTCGGCAAAGTAGAGTTTACTATAGTCGTCTGATTATTTTATTTGCCTTCTGCTCATAAATCTCCTGCCATTCCGGTGCCAGGAAGCATTCCGTTACCTCATACCCTCCTTTGTCGTAGTAATCAGCGGGTGCGCCGTAATGCAGATAGCCGTTGGAATAAGCCGCCATGAAAGTATGCTTGCAAGGCGACGCTTTTTTTACATTCAAACCAACCTCAACCAGCATTTCCGCCGGCGAACTGATTATAACGCAGTCTCCAATTTTAATTCCCATCACTTCCGCATCAACGGTATCTTCGCCGGACTCTTCGTTTATTTCCAGATGC
>CAIPAT010000313.1 GCA_903863035.1 uncultured Lentisphaeria bacterium | reverse complement strand
CGGCACCAGTTTTTTCGCTTCGAGGACTGCTTCATCCTGAGTCTTAGTCTTTAAACTTACTGCTTTGCGTTTTCCGTTGATCTGATAACGGTAAAAATACACCCCGGTGGCAGTTTTCTTATATACAGTTCCGGTTCCCAGCTTGATTGAGTTTCCTTCCATATCGTGTACCTCATGAGTTAAAGTATCTGATACGGCTGAATATAACCGCTATTTGGAGGGTTGCAAGGCAGGAATGGTACCTTTGGCAACGATTTAGACGTTATTTGAGGTTAAAAATGGTACGCGGGATGGGACTCGAACCCACATGTCGTAAGACACTGGAACCTAAATCCAGCGCGTCTGCCAATTTCGCCACCCGCGCAAATTGTACATGCATTGCGGAGAAAAATATCCTGAATTTGTCTTAAATCAATAGCTGTAACAATAATTTTCAATGAAGAGCGTGTTCTTTTTTATGAATCCGGCTTGCCGAGACGGCAAATATGTCTTAGATTATTGTTTCAATAAATAAAGGCAGGTTATTTTAAATTAATGATAGATACCACTAACATCAATCGAAAAGTTGTGGAAAGAGCAATTCTCGTTGGAGTATTTGACGGACAGTCGGATCCCCGCGAGGCAGATGAGCATTTGCTTGAACTGGAAGACCTGGTAAATAATCTTAACATTAAAGTTGTTGACAAAATTACGGTAAAACTGAAAGTACCGTCTTCAAAATATTATGTTGGTTCCGGCAAATCGGAAGAAATATTCCAGCGTCAGAAAGAACTGAACGCCGATTGTCTGGTATTCGATAATGACCTTTCTCCATCTCAGCAGCGCAATTGGGAGGCCCTGACTAAAAGCTGCGTCATTGACCGCCAGGAAGTAATTCTGGATATTTTTGCCGACCGGGCATCGACCAGGGAAGCTATGCTGCAGGTTGAACTGGCTAAAATGGAATATTCGCTGCCGCGCCTGACCCGTGCCTGGCTGCACTTGTCCCGGCAGCGCGGCGGCAATACCGGAGCCCGCGGCGAAGGAGAAAAACAGATTGAAGTTGACCGCCGTATGGTTAAAACCAGTATCTCTATGCTTCAAAAAGAACTGAAGGAAGTAAGACTTCAACGCGATACTCAGCGCAAGAGTCGTATCCGCCGTGACATTCCGCATGCAGCAATTGTGGGTTATACCAACGCCGGCAAATCTTCGTTGTTAAACAAAATCACCGGGGCGAATGTACTAGTTGAAGACAAGTTGTTTGCCACGCTGGACCCTACAACCAGAAAAATAGTTCTGCCGAACAAAATTCCATTGCTGCTTACCGATACTGTCGGCTTCATCCGCAAACTTCCTCATGCTCTGGTGGATGCATTCAAGTCAACGCTTGAAGAAGCAGTTCTGGCGGATTTTCTGATTCTGGTACTGGATATCAGCAGTCCTTATGTGGAAGACCACTGGGAAACAACAGTGTCTGTTCTCAAAGAACTTGGCGCTGAAGATAAAAGCATCATTACTGTATTTAATAAAATGGATTTACAGCACGATCCGGTTGTCATTGCCAGAATCAGAAGCCTGTTTCCCGGCGCGATTTATATTTCCGCGATTGCCGGGACCGGCATGGATGAACTGCAGGCAAGGATGAGCAGTTTTGTCAGTAACCGCATCAGGCTGCTGCATTTGAGGTTGCCGCCGACCAGGCATGATCTGGCGGCGCTGATTCACGCCAACGGGAATATTCTTCATTCGGAATATGACGAGGCGGGTAATTTGTTTATGACGATTAATATTGCGCATGCGTATGAGAAAAAACTGGCTGATTTCATAATTGATCAGCTTCCGGAAAAGATAAACAACAATCATTAAGTTCCTGGAGAATGTTATGTCAAAAAAGTGGATAATAATATTGATGACGCTGTTTCTGACGGTTCAAACGGCATTAGTGTTTGCGGAAGATGATGAATTCTCGCCGTGGGAAGCGTGGCGGCAGGGCTTTTCAAATTACGAAAAAGGTGAACAGAGCAAAAATCGTGGAAATAATGAGGAGGCTCTGAAATGTTTTCAGCGCGCCCGCGAATATTATGTCACTGTTCAAAACAATCGTCCCGAGTGGAACCAGAAAATCATCGGCAGCCGCATAAAGATGTGCGACCAGGAAATCAATGAGCTGAAAGGCGACATTGCCAGGAAACGCACAGACAGCACTGCATCCGAAGAACGCATATCTCCAAGAACAAGTACCAGGTCGTCTTCGGATTCATCATCTTCCCCGGTAATTCCGGCAACCGTGTCATCATCTTCTTTCGGAAGGGATGTGGATAACGATACCAGTGAAGTTAAAGCGGAACTGGAGAAATATAAGAAAAAACTTTTTGCCGTGCTGGTTGAAGTGGACGAGCTGCGGCGTCAGTCCGAACGCGGCCAGAGCGCTTCGCGCGAAGTTGAGAATATGATCAAGGAAAAAGGCGTTCTTCAGCAGCAATTATCTTTGCTGCAGCAGAAATATGATGCTTTGAATGATAAAATTACCCAGCCGGATACCGAAAAGAACGAGCTGAAGAATCGCATGCTTGAAGAAAAAATGAAGATGGAGATTCTCAACCAGAAACTGAAAATGCAGGATGACAATTACGAGAAACTCCGTCACGAAATGGCAGAGCTTTATAAAGATAAGACTGAAGCAAAATTCACTCAACAGAAAAGTGAACAGAAAATTCGTGAATTGAACGATCAGATATTGCGTTATGATAAAGACAGCGGTGACCGCGGTGCCCAGATAAGGGCATTGAACTCTCAAATAGAGCAGCTTACTCAAAACAATAACGCCAACCTCGCCAGTATCAAAGACAAGCAGGACGAGATCAATAAACTTAATAAATGGACTGAAGAATTGCGCGCGAAGGACGGCAGCCATAACAAGATGGCCGGCGAAGTCATGAATGAAAATAAAGCTATTCGTGAAAAATTTGACGCACTGAAAGAGCAAAATGAAAAACTGGCGGTGGAAAATCAGGAGTTAAAGAACAAGCAGCTCGAAGAGCATATTTCATTCACCCGGATTAAAGATACAGTAAAACTTATTAATGACCAGAAAAATAGTATTGTTGATGAGTATAACAATCTTACGAAAAAATATAATCAGAGCATATTGGACGAAGGCGCGAATTCGAAGGAAATCCAGAATTTACGTGAACAGAATTCCAAGCAGGACAGAGAACTTAAACTGTTTGTGGACAAGTACGAGAGGATACAGAAGCGTCTTGAGGAACGTTCCGCCAATGAGTATCAGAGTATTCTGGCAGTAAATAAAACGAATTCTGAACTGACGGAAAAACTCAATGCCAAAAGCGAAGAATTAACCAGCCTGAGATTGAAATACGAACAACTGAATAAAACGGGTCAGGATAATGTAAATGCCATGGCCGACCAGAAAGCGAAAATTTATGCGCTGAATGCGGAAAACAGCAGTCTCAAAGAAGACTCTAAAAATCTGGTTGCCGTCAAAGGCGAAGTTCAGGCCCTTCAGCAGGACAGTCAATTACTGCGCAAGGAGAAGGCGGAAATGGCCAGTCAGCGTGATAAATACCAGACCGCAATGGATTCCACTACTATAGAAATTGCCTCATTGAAGAAAGAACTTGAAACGCTCCATGGCGCGTCCGGTAAGGAGGCCGCTTTGAAGAAAGAACTGGAAACACTCCAGAGCGTATCCGATAAAGAAATTGCCGCTTTGAAGAAAGAACTTGAAACGCTCCATGGCGCGTCCGGTAAAGAGGCCGCGTTGAAGAAAGAACTGGAAACACTCCAGAGCGTATCCGATAAAGAAATAGCCGCTTTGAAGAAAGAACTGGAAACACTCCAGAGCGTATCCGATAAAGAAATTGCCGCGTTGAAGAAAGAATTCGAAACGTTCCAGGGCGCATCCGGTAAAGAGCTTGTCGCGTTAAAGAAAGAACTTGAAACGCTTCATGGCGCATCCGTGGAATTACAGGAAACTCGAAAACAGGTGCAAGCGTTAAGGAATGAGCTTGCTGAACTGAAAAATGTCGATAAAATGAATGCGCAGATACGCGAAGAACTGAAAGCTATGACTGCAATCAAAGATGAAAATCAGCAGCTCAATGAACAACTTGCCAAGAGCCGCAATGCCATTGCTGAATTAAAGGATAAAAGTCTGAAACTGGCGGAGGCCGGGGATAAAATACAGCAGTCGGCTAATGCGTTGGAACTGGAAAAGAAAAATCTTAATCTGCTGCTGGCTGAAAAAGATAAAATACTTGATTCACTCAAAGAGGAAAATAAAAAATCATTAGCTAATCAGCAGCAAATACAGGATTCGCTCAAAGAATCCTCCAAAAATGATAAAGATAAGATTGCATCGCTGGACGAAATCAATAAGCGGCTTGCTGACGCTCTGGATAAATCCAGAAATGACAATCGGATCATCGAACAATCCGTGAACGGCCTGAAATCAGAAAACGTTATATTGCTGGACATAAAGAAACGGTTTGAACAGAGTAATCTGGCAATTAGTCAAATTCAGGAAAAAACCGATAAACTGGTTGCGGAAAACTCCAGTCTTCAGAATGAAATCAAAGCCATGACTGATTTGAAGAAAGAAAATTCAGAACTGAGGCTTAAAATCAGAAATATGGGAGATGTCAGGGAAAACTATAAAACGTTAAACTCTAATTATCAGGAAGCGCTTGAACAAATCAAGCGTATCAGCAATAATTCATCGGATGAGATGAGTAAAAAACTCGGCGCCATGCTGGATAAATCAAAAAGCGAGAAAAAGGAGTTGGCGGAGAAGGTTGTTGCCCTGCAGAGCGAAATATCGGTGATCCCAAATCTGAAAAAGCAGATCGTGGAACAGGATCTGGCGCTGAAAGAATACAAGGAAAAATATCAGGCGGCAACCGAGAACAGCACTAAAATAAATATGGAACTGTCCAAGTTGGATGATCTGAAAAAGGCGAACGCCGTTCTTAACTCTAAAAATCTTGAAATGGCTGTTCTTCAGGATGACTACAAGAAACTACAGTCAAGTTATCAACAGGCGCTTCAGAGTGTGAATTCCTATCAGCAAAGTGAAAAAAATAAACTCGCATCGCTTGATGAACTGAATAAAAAACTTACCGTCATGCTGGATAAGTCAAAAAATGAAAACCAGAAACTGGCGCAGGATATTGAACTCCTGAAGCAGAATAATATCACGATCCCTGCATTGAAAGAGGAAATAATTGCTCTGAAAGCCTCGCGGTCCGGAGATGCTGAGGCAAAGAGAAACCTTTCTGCCCAGCTAGCCAGAATAGATTCTTTGAAAGAACAGCTTTCTTCAATGGATTCTTCAGTTAAAGTAATGAAACGGCAGCTGGCTGAAAGAGATTCTGTTGTTTCAGACTTGAAAAAACAGCTTTCCGCGAAATCTATTGATTCAGGTTTAAGTGAGAAATATGCCGCTGCGGAAACTAAAATCAATGTTCTTACCGCCAATCTGAGACAAAGCGGAGAAAAAAATAAATTGCTGGAGTCGCAGTTGTCAGAGAAAAAAACAGTAGCCATTGATTCCGCTCTAAGCACAAAATATGCGGCGGCAGAAACTAAAATCAATGCTCTTTCCGCCAGTCTGAGACAAAGCGGAGAAAAAATTAAATTGCTGGAGTCGCAACTGTCCGAGAAAAAATCAGGAGCTACTGAAATTAAATTGGCAGTCCCGGCGGTTCCAGCCGCCAAGATACAGGAATTATTGACGAACGGCATTGTTGCTGAGAAAAAGCAGGATTTAGAGGTGGCATTATGGCATTTTCAAATGGTACTGGAAAGTGAGCCAAATAATTTAATTGCACATCGTCATTTAGGAAAACTTTATCTCCAGATTGAAGATTATGATAAAGCTGTGGAACATTTGGCTCGTGCCGTCAAAGCAGACAGTAAGAATAACGACAGTGCTGCTGATTACGGATTTGCACAGCTTGGTGCCAGGCGCTATGACCATTCCGCGGAAATATTTAAGAGTCTGATTAAAGTCCAGTCGGATAATCCTAAGGCCAGATTCGGATTGGGGTGTGCGCTTCAGAGTAAAGGTGATGTTAAGAATGCTGAAAAAGAATTTAGAACAGCCTTAAGAATAAAGCCGGATTCTGTGGAAATCTTGCAGAAACTCGCACTGCTGCTTGCCGGGGATAAAGATAAAACCAGTGAAGCTTCAGAGCTTTACCGGAAGTCCAGGAAACTCGGCGGAAGCCCTGAACCGGAACTGGAAAAACTACTGGGCGGCAAGCTGTCATCCGCCAACAACGAAGCGGTTTCTTTCCTGCAGCAGTCTGCCGCCGATGCAGAAAAAAGCAAGGATTGGGGGTCTGCCGTCTGGTACTATTCTCAGCTTGTTGATCTCAGTCCGGACAATCCTGACATATTGAATAAAGTTTGCATGCTGCATCTGTTGCAGAATGCTCCGGACAAGGCGCTGAAAGCGTTGAAAGTAAATGACCGCGATATTACCGCAATGCTGACTTCCGCGGACGCATGGATTTTTAAAGGTAATTCCGCCAAGGCGCTGGAGATATATGTCAAAGCCCAGGCCGCTCTCGTAAAGAATCCGCAGTACAGCCGCCCGGAACTTTTGAAATCTCTTGATTCAATCGTTGAATTGAAAATAAAAAATCTGCCGGACGATGCGGATAAGAAATCCGAAAAAGTATACGACTTGTTCAAACAATTCTCAAAGAAGTAATTATTTGAATTGAAAATATCAAAAACGACAACACTGATAAGCGTGGCGGGGATTCCATTGCTGGCCGCAATTGTAATCAGAACCATTCTATATATGTTCTGGTTGCAGTCGCCGGTCAGATATTACAGTAATATTATTGGTCTGGATATGCAGACGACGCTGGTAATCGGCAGTTGGCTCTATCAAGGGTTTTCGATATTTACCATCCATAAATTCATGATTGCCGCCATTATGTTTTTCAATAACGGGCAGCATTCCACAGAAGCATTGATACTGATTCAAATCATTCTCGGCGCTCTTGCCGCACCGGTTATCGCCTGGTGCGCACTGCACCTTACCGGCAAGCGGTTATGGGCAATAGCTTCCGGTATAATCGCCGCGGCGTATGCGCCTGCTCTGCTGCACGAATGTCTGGCGCTGCGCGAAAGCACACAAGTTTTTTTTGCGGCGTTATCGCTGTTCGGGCTGCTTTGGGGAAGAAAGCGTCATTTCGACATTGTCGGACTGATTGTCGCCGGAATATGTTTATCACTGCCATGCCTGGTCAGGGTTTCTTCGGCTCCGTTTTTGGTTTTAGGCTCATTGTGGATTGTGATGTATTTATTCTTAAGATACAGGCGAAGAATACTTGTCTTCAAGCAGTTTATTCTCCGGGTCTGCGTACTTGCGGCGGCTTGTTTTGTAATATTCGGTCCGGTAATGCTGTTTAATGCGCGAAATTCGGCGACTAAACTGCCGTTTCACATAGATTTCAACTATGCCTTCAAGCTGAGTAAAGTTGAAAATCCCAAAGATATGAATGTCGGTCCGTTGCAGCCGGAATCTCCGGGTGCCGAAATTACACCGGTTTCAGAAGAGATTGCCGCCCGGCAAAATTTCAGTCCCGGCAGATACCTGAAGAACTGCATCTGCAAATTTTATCTGCTGTTTAAACCTTTTGAAGTACCCAATAATGTCAATTATTATTTTATGAAGTATAAACTTTTTCCATTGGAGTACATGGCCGGACCATTGCTGGTGATTCCGCTGGCGTTTGCGGCAATCATGTTCATACTGTGCTCGTGGCAATGGATGCGGAAGGAAGGTCTGCTGCTGCTTTACATTCTGGCGTATTCGATGCCGTTAGCCTTTTTCTATCCGCTTGCGCGCTACCGTCTGATCATGTATCCGGTTTTCGTAATTCTTATGTTTTATCCTTTTTACAAAGTATACAGTCAGATGAAACGGCGTAATACTATTTTAATGATTTTGCCGATGATTGTGCTCTGGGTATTGGTATTGCGGATTACTTTTCCCTATAATGCCGACGTTCGCGCTACCGACTATGTGGCCTATGGTAAAGCGATCCAATACCAGGCCGGCAAGGCTACTGAGGAATCAGCTCAATGTTTCCAGTCAGCGATAGAACAGGAGCCGGATTATATTCCAGGATATATTAATTATGCTGACAATCTCATAAAAATGGGGCAATATCAGCAGGCGCATTCACTGCTTGCTGACGCTTATGTCAGATTTAATGGCGACAACGGCATCGCTTACTATTACGGTATTTCTCTGCTCGGTGTCCGCAACCCGTCAAAAGCCGAAAGTATTTTTCGTAAAATACCCGTGCCCGGCTCTTCGGAAGCCGGCAGCCAGTATTACTACTGTTTAGGCGAAGCGCTGCGTCTGCAGAACAAGTTGCCGGAGGCTTTGAAAGCCTATAAAACCGGCCTTGAATTCGCATCGGGCAAGAAAAAAGATATTCTGCAGAAAATCATTGATGATACGGAAAAGAAAATCCGGAAATAACCGCTTAAATATAGTACTATTTCCGTCTGACTTCAAGAATCGCTATTTTGGTGGAATGATTGAACGGGGAGGGATCGGATACAGGAATGCCTGTCCGGGTTTGCGGGTATCCCGTGAAGTCATTCGGAACTGGAATTAATTCCACGATTTTCAAATAGCCGTCAGCACACAGTTTATCCAGTCTTTCCATATATTCTTTACCACTGACGAACAATGCATTGTTGATGGTGACCAAATATCCGCCGTCGTTAATCAGCGGACGTACCTTATTAATCATTCTGGTACTGTTGTTGACCAGATCGACGACTCCTTTCTGAGTTACGGCAAAGAATGGCGGATCAACAAAAACACAGTCGAAATGCTCGCCTTTCTGCTTGAGCCGGCTGACCTCATCCCAGAAATCTCCGACGATAAAATCTTTCTTGGAGACATGAAAGTTATTCATCTCATAAGATGTTTTTGCAAGTTCGAGAAAAAGGCCGCTGCGGTCAAGCTGTACCACCCGTGCTGCGCCGCCTGCCAGCGCGGCGACTCCAAGACTGCCGGTATAGGCAAAAGTGTTCAGAACGGTTTTACCGCTTAAATGTTGTAATGCCCAGCCGCGCAGATTGCGCGTGTCCAGATACAGACTGGCGTCACGGTTCATGCACAAATCAATTGCGTACCATACGTCATGCTCACGTACCGCCCGGTCGGCAATGGTCCCGGCAAGTATTCTTCCGCGCCTTTCCTCCGCCAGCGGACTGTTGCGCGTTTTCAGGATTACCACGCGGATCCAGGGCAGAATACTTTGCAGAACATGCAAGGCTTCATCAATTGTCGCCGTTCCCTGTTCCGCCGGATCAGCATAGTTATGAATGACTGCGGTAGCAGCATAAAGATCAATTGCTATATCCGGATTGCCCTCAAGAAAACCATTGAACAGACGGATAGCAGTTTCGTGCCGGGCATCGAGCAGATGTCCGCGCGCGGCAATGGCCTTTTCAAGCAAAGCGGCAATAGATTCTGTATTTGTGATAATTTCACCCTTCATGATTTGTAAAGTATATCAACCCCGATAAAAGAGTGCAAATTACACTTTTTACAATAGCTGGAACCCTGAAAATGGGGTCTTCTCTGGAATTTAGTTGGTAAAAACGAATATCCAATATCTCTTGTTGGATATTGGATATTGAATCAGTTTTAGGTTTTATTCCGGCTCCTGACTACCTCTATATTCCAAGCTCCGCTTTGACTTCACTGAAGGCTTTGATGGCAAAATCCAGGTCTTCGCGCGAA
Organism: uncultured Lentisphaeria bacterium; assembly: GCA_903863035.1. GTDB lineage: Bacteria > Verrucomicrobiota > Lentisphaeria > Victivallales > Victivallaceae > CAIPAT01. The sequence continues at coordinate 19,476 of CAIPAT010000313.1, read as the reverse complement.
TGCGCCGCTGAAATCTGGGTGCGGATGCGGGCCTGCCCCTGCGGTACCACCGGATAGAAGAAACCGACAACATAGACCCCTTTCTCCAGCATTTTTGCCGCCATATTCTGCGCGAGAACTGCATCGCCGAGCATGATCGGAACGATCGGATGAATGCCCTGTTTGATATTGAATCCGGCATCAGTCATTTTCTTCCGGAAATACGCGGTATTTGTTTCCAGTTTGTCGCGCAGCGCGGTTGAGGCGGTGACCAGTTCCAGCGCTTTTAACGAGGCGCAAACCACTGCCGGCGAAACACTGTTGCTGAAAAGATACGGGCGGGAGCGCTGGCGGAGCAGTTCGATAATCTCTTTGCGTCCGCTGGTGTAACCGCCGCTGGCGCCGCCTAGCGCTTTGCCGAGCGTGCCGGTGATGATATCGATTCTGCCGATGACATTGTTCAACTCATGGGTGCCGCGGCCTTTGGCCCCGATAAAACCGACGGCATGGGAATCGTCAACCATAACCAGCGCGTTATACTTATCCGCAAGCGCGCAAATTTCAGAAAGTCTGGCAATGTAGCCATCCATGGAAAATACGCCATCGGTAGCGATCATTTTAAAACGGCAGCCGGCGGCTTCTTTAAGTTTGGCTTCCAGATCGGTCATGTCGTTATTATTATAACGGAAACGCTGCGCTTTACACAGCCTGACGCCGTCGATAATGCTGGCATGGTTCAGCGCATCGCTGATGATGGCGTCTTCAGCCCCAAGCAGGGTTTCGAATAGTCCGCCGTTGGCATCGAAGCAGGAGCTGTAAAGAATGGTATCATCGGTGCCGAGGAACCCGGACAGTTTCTGTTCCAGCTCTTTATGAATGTTTTGGGTGCCGCATATGAAGCGTACCGAAGACAAGCCGTATCCATGTCTGGTCATCCCTTCCTGTGCCGCCTTGACTATTTCCGGATGATCGGAAAGCCCGAGATAGTTATTGGCACACATATTTAGAACTTTCCGGCCACCGCTGACAGTGATATTCGCATTTTGAGGACTGGTAATTATCCGTTCACTTTTATATAGTCCGCTGTCGCGTATTTCCTGTAATGTTTTCTGCAAATGTCCCTGCATAGCTCCGTACATATTTAATAACCTCCTGAATATTGTTTGACTATTCCCAGTTTAAAACCACTTTGCCGGATTTTCCGGAACGCATAACATCGAATCCCTGTTCAAATTCAGTGTAATGGAAACGGTGGGTGATGATGGAACCGATGTCGAGCCCGGATTCAATCATGCTGGTCATCATGTACCATGTTTCGTACATTTCCCGCCCGTAAATACCTTTCAAAGTAAGACCGTTGAAAACCACTTTGTTCCAGTCTACCTGTGTTTTGTCGGGAAGAATGCCTAAAAGTGCAATCCTGCCGCCGTGACACATGCTGTCGATCATGCTGTTCAGCGCCTGCGCATTGCCGGACATTTCCATGCCGACATCAAAACCTTCTTTCATATTCAGTGATTTCCGCACATCTTCAAGTTTCTCTTTGCTGACATCCACGGCGCGGGTTACTCCGATTTTTTCCGCCAGCGCCAGCCGGTATGGGTTGACGTCGGTGATGACCACGTAGCGTGCGCCGGCATGTTTGGCAATCGCCGCCGCCATTATTCCAATCGGACCGGCACCGGTAATCAGCACATCTTCGCCGAGGACGCTGAATGACAGCGCCGTATGAGTGGCATTGCCCAGCGGGTCGAAACAGGAGAGGATATCGGCGGGGATGGCAGGATTGCAGTGCCAGACATTAGTTACCGGAATTACCAGATATTCCGCGAATGCGCCATCGCGGTTGACGCCGACGCCGCTGGTGTTGGGGCAGAGATGGCGGCGTCCGGCCAGACAATTCCGGCAGCGCCCGCAAACGATGTGGCCTTCGCCGCTGACCAGGTCGCCGACATTTACATCGTGTACGTTGCTGCCGAACGCTTCAACCGTACCGACGAATTCATGCCCGATGACCATCGGCGGTTTTATTGTCCGCTGCGCCCAGTCGTCCCAATTGTAAATATGCACATCTGTGCCGCAGATAGATGTTTTACGTATCTTTATCAGAACGTCATTTATGCCGTATTCAGGTTTGGGGACATCAACCATTTTCAGACCGGCGCCACGCTCGTGTTTTATTATCGCCTTCATGGATTTCATCTCCTTTCGATAATTCGAAATATTGAATTTCACGTTTCGTTTGATATATTAAACAATGTTTAATATTATAATTGCAGATAAAGTAAAAAGCAATAGGCTTGTTCATGATAATTAACAAAATTTCATTATAGTGAACTATGACAAATATCCCGGCTCCGCCGTCAATCGGCAAAAATGTTAAGAAAGAGCGTCAGCATCAGCAGTTGTCGCTGGATGCTCTTTCCGCCGCCAGCGGTGTATCGAAGGCCATGCTCTCGCAGATAGAATCCGACAAAGTGAATCCCACCATTGCCACGATGTGGAAGATTGCGCATGCCCTGAAAGTCGATTTTAATGTGTTGTTGAAAGGCGAGGGGGACAAGGTGCGCAAGTTCAGCATCAACCGCAAAGAAGATATTACAACGCTGGATACGATCGAGGAAGGTGTTTACATCAAGGTGCTGTCACCGATTGCCATGTCCGAGGACCTTGAACTTTATACGCTGTCATTCAAGTCGGGCGCGGTACTCAGCTCCATTCCGCATTATCCGGAAACGGAGGAATATTTGACCGTGCTTGACGGCAAAGTAAAAGTTACAGCCGGCAAGAAATCTACCGTATTGAATGAAGGCGATGTGCTGCTGTATCAATGCGACATTGAACATATCATCGAAAATCTTTCTGACAAGGATTCCAGAATTTATATGGTTGTCCGTTTTGCCAGAAAGATCAAATAAAACGGATATTCTTTTGCGTTTTTGCATCTAACTTGCTTAACATAAGTAACATAAGCCACTTTTTTCTCAAAAACGCAGCCAGTATGTACCTGGAAAGCATAAAATCAGTCAGGAACGGCAAAACTTATTTCACCCACCTTGTCCGCGAAATGACATCGATGTAATTGCGATAGTGTATGCCGTCGGTGTCCGCAAGAAGGATGTTGACATCCGCCGGCATTGTTCAATTACAAATGTTATGGTTTCGCCTGAAACATGAAACTGTGCGTTTTGATAAAAAAAATGGCTACTGGCTAACCCATTTTTTTGCTTCGGCCAAGTCTTTCTCTGAGAAAGTCTTGGTGTAGCACGGCAGCAGTGCGCTAAACAGCCTGGTCGCGTTGCGGATCCAGCCGACATCGGTGACAACCGCAGCCTTATCCCAGGACAGGAGATGTATCATGCCAAGTTTGGTGTCATCCCAGATTGCCCCGGCGGAGAAACTTTCAAAGTCCTTGCCCAGACAGTAGAGTATGCTGATTTTGTCATGAACTTTCAGCTTAGCTTCCACCGCTGGAATCAATATTTTTTCATAGTCTTCGGCGGTAATTCTGGCGCTGGCGGTAAACCCGATAACATGATCAGGCAGATCATTCATTAATGTAATCATTGCATTGCCCCCTCGATTAAATTCGTTAATATTTAATTAGCCTGAATAATTCATAAACTTATGAATAATCCAGGCTGGATACCGGTCAATTAATTTATTCCAATGTCCATTCCCAATTTTTGATTTCGGGCATGTCATCACCGTGAATCCGGATGTAATTTTCATGGTCGATCAGCCGGTCGCGGATGAACTGTTTGACATAGGCGGCCTTTGAACCGAGACGTGGAACACGGTCGATTACATCGCCGGCCAGATGGAAACGGTCGATCTCGTTCAGCACGGCCATATCAAACGGCGTGGTGGTGGTGCCTTCCTCTTTATAGCCGCGGACATGCAGATTGACATGATTGTTTCTGCGATAGGTCAGGCGGTGAATCAGCCATGGATAGCCGTGGAACGCAAAGATGATCGGTTTATCTTTGGTGAACAGCATATCGAAATCTTTATCGTTCAATCCGTGCGGATGTTCGGTATGCGGCTGCAGTGTCATCAAGTCCACGACGTTGATTACGCGGATCTTCAATTCAGGCATATGCTGACGGAGCAGTTCAGTTGCCGCCAGCGTTTCCAGGGTCGGCACATCGCCGGCGCAGGCCATTACCACATCGGGTTCGCCGCCATGATCATTGCTGGCCCAGCCCCAGATGCCGAGCCCGGCGGAGCAATGCTTGATCGCTGAATCCATATCCAGCCATTGGAGCTGCGGCTGTTTGCCAGCCACGATCACGTTGATGTAATTACGGCTGCGCATGCAGTGGTCTGTCACCGAAAGCAGGGTGTTGGCGTCCGGCGGCAGGTAGACGCGGATAATTTCCGATTTCTTATTTACGACGTGATCAATAAAGCCGGGGTCCTGATGGCTGAAACCGTTGTGATCCTGCCGCCACACATGGGAAGTGAGCAGATAGTTCAGCGAGGCGACCGGCCGCCGCCACGGAATATGACGGGTCACCTTCAGCCATTTGGCGTGCTGGTTGAACATCGAATCCACAATGTGAATAAACGCCTCGTAGCATGAGAACAGGCCGTGCCGTCCGGTGAGCAGATAGCCTTCCAGCCAGCCCTGGCACAAATGCTCGCTGAGCACTTCCATCACCCGCCCGTCCGGCGAAACATGGTCATCAGTCTTCAATATTTTTGCGGTCGAAACCCGCTCGGTGATGTCAAACAACGCGCCCAGCCGGTTGGAGGCGGTTTCATCGGGGCCGAACACCCGGAAATTGCGCCGTTCCCAGTTCAGTTTCATAATATCGCGGACAAACGCGCCCATACTGCGGATGGATTCAGCCGTAACCGTTCCCGGACTTTGAACATCAATAGCATATTTCCGGAAATCAGGCATTTTCAAATCGTGCAGCAATTGCCCGCCGTTGGCATGAGGATTGGCGCCCATGCGCAGATTGCCTTTCGGAGCCAGCGCCGCCAGTTCGGGAATAAGCCTGCCGGTTTTGTCGAACAGCTCTTCCGGCTTATAGCTTTTCATCCACTCTTCAAGCATCTTCAAATGTCCCGGTTTAGTTGCCAGTTCGGCGAGCGGCACCTGATGCGAACGCCAGGTGTTTTCGACCGGCAGACCGTCAACTTCTTTGGGGCCGGTCCAGCCTTTGGGCGTGCGCATAATGATCATCGGCCACATCGGGCGTTTAGTAAAACCTTTTGTCCTGATTTTTGTCTGGATTTCCTTGATCTCGTTGATGGCTTTTTCCATTACCTCCGCCATAATCTGGTGAACTTCCAGCGGTTTGTCGCCCTCGACAAAGTACGGTTTATATCCGTAGCCGCGGAACAGTTCATCCAGTTCCTCGTGGCTGATGCGCGCCAGTACAGTGGGATTGGCGATTTTGTAACCGTTTAAATGCAGGATCGGCAGCACCGCGCCGTCATGAACTGGATTCAGGAATTTGTTGGAATGCCAGCTGGCGGCCAGCGGTCCGGTTTCAGCTTCGCCGTCGCCGACTACACACATGGCAATCAGGTCGGGATTGTCAAACACCGCGCCGTAAGCATGAGCCAGCGAATAGCCCAGCTCGCCGCCTTCATTGATCGAGCCCGGAGTTTCAGGAGCCACATGGCTGGGAATGCCGCCTGGAAAGGAGAACTGTTTGAACAGCTTCTGCATCCCCTCTTCATCCTGGGTGATATTCGGGTAGAACTCGCTGTAGGTGCCTTCCAGATAGGTATTGGCGACCAGACCGGGTCCGCCATGGCCGGGACCGGTGACGTAAATCACATTCAAGTCGTACTTATTGATGAGCCGGTTGAGATGAACGTAAATAAAATTCAGGCCGGGGGTTGTTCCCCAGTGTCCGAGCAGGCGCGGTTTCACATGATCCAGCGTCAGCGGTTTTTTCAGGAGCGGATTGTCATACAGGTAAATCTGTCCGACTGAAAGATAATTGGCGGCATGCCAGTAAGCATTCATCTTGCGCAGCATATCACCGGATAGCGGCTTATTCATAGTATATCTCCTGATGTTAAAATTGCTGTTAAACTTGTTTCATTCAGCTTTGTTTTGCTTCCAGCGATTTTTTCTCCAGGATTTGCAGCAGGGCATCAAAGGGCTTGTTGAATTTTTCAACGCCTTCATCTTCAAGCTGCTGCGTCACCTGATCAATATTGATGCCCAGTTCCGGCAGAAACTTAAATACTTCCATCGCTGATGCAATGTCCTCTTCAATGCGGATTGCCGGTTGGCCGTGATCGCGGTAGGCGTCAAGCGTTTCCACCGGGATTGTGTTGACCGTGTTCGGCGCGATAATGGAGTCAATATATTTCACATCGCTGTATTGCGGGTTTTTCGTGCCGGTGCTGGCCCAGAGCAGGCGCTGGGCGCGAGCCCCTTTCTCCATCAGTTTCTGAAAACGTTCGCCAAAGAATAATTCCTTGTATATCTGATAGGCCGCTTTCGCGCTGGCAATAGCAACCTGGCCTTGCAGCTTTCGGGCCATTTCCGCATTGCCGCCGCCCTGTTTGATTATGTTCTCCAGCAGCGGATCAATCAACGTGTCAATGCGGCTGAGAAAAAAGCTGGCGACGGACGCGACATGGCGCAACGGTTTGTCCTGGCTGCAGCGGTCTTCCATCCCGGCAATATAGGCTTCCGCCACCTGACGGTAACGCGGCAGTCCGAAAATTAACGTTACATTGATATTAATGCCTTCGCTGATCAACTGGCGGATGGCGGGCAGACCTTCAAGAGTTGCCGGAACTTTGATGCAGACATTTGGCTGGTCCAGCTCCTGCCACAGGCGGCGGGCTTCTTCAATAGAGCCCTGCGTATTATGCGCCAGATGCGGGTTGACTTCCAGGCTGACATAACCGTTAAGTACACTGGAGGAAGCATAAACCGGGCGAAACACGCTGGCGGCCTCGCGGACATCCTGCACGCTGACTGCATCGTAGATTTCTTTACTATTTTTGCCGGCAGCGGACATTGAGCGGATATCGTCGTCATAGTCGTTGCTGCCGGATATCGCCTTTTCAAAAATTGCCGGATTGGAAGTCATGCCGCGCAGCCCGTCGTCTTCAATCAATTGCCGGAGTCCGCTGCTGGAGATAAGATCGCGCCGGATGTAGTCCAGCCATATGGACTGTCCGAGACTGGCCAGTTGTTGTAAAGGATTGTCGTTCATGTGCTCCCCTCCGTGTTTTTGCTATCCATGTCGTTGCTTATTATGCAGCAATTCCGCCTATATTTAGGCGAATCCGCGTAAAATGCCATGTTGCCCGTAAAGGACCAATAATCTCTCATTCCTCATGGAGATTTAAGTTAATCCAGTTTTCAGGTTTATCAAACTGCAAACGGCAGCGGTATAATATGATTCTTATTAATATTTAATCATAAAACAATTACGACAATAAAAAAGCCGGAGGAAATTGCTTTCCTCCGGCTTCGGATTGGTTCTTTTGCTCAGTTTACAGGTCGAGCAGGCCGTCCTGCAGTCCGAGCGGAAGCGCCGCGGGACGTACACAGGTGGTGGTCAGTTCGATATGTTTGCCGGCAAGGCTGGACTTTTCAAATGATTCCATGATCTCGAGTACGTGGAAGGCAAGATCACCGCTGCAGCGGTGTTTGCGTCCGGACTGCATGGCATAGGCCATATCCGCCACGCCGATGCTGCGGGAGTTTTCGGTGTAGATATGGGAGAGCGGGCATTCGCTGATGACGGGCCCCGGTACGCCGCCTGTAGCCACTTTTACCGGGCCGCCGAAACCGTTCGGGTCAGGCACGAAAAGCGTACCTTGAGTGCCGTAGATCTCAATCGGGTTGTGTCCCTGCTTCCATACGTCAAAGCTGGTAATCATGTTAATGATCGCGCCGTTCTGGAATTCAATGACACCAGCCAGGTGGGTAGGCACTTCAACGTGCAGCTTTTCTCGTTTGATCAGCGCCTGCGGTCCGGCTTCTCTTACGTCAAACGCCTTCGTGGTGATGGCGCAAACGCGTTTGGCCGGGCCGAGCAGGTTGACCAGCGCGGTGATATAGTAGGGACCGAGGTCGAACATCGGACCGCCGCCTTTTTGGTAGAAGAAAGCGGGGGACGGATGATAATATCTTTCAGGGCCGTAGCCCATGAACATCGCTGTTCCGCCGACCGGGCGGCCGATCCAGCCGTCATCAATCAGTTTGCGGCAGGTCTGATGACCGCCGCCGAGGAAAGTGTCCGGGGCGCAGCCGACGAGCAGCTTTTTGGCTTTCGCGGTAGTAATTATTTTTTTGCCTTCCGCGCAGGTGACGGCAAACGGCTTTTCGGAATAGGCATGCTTGCCGCTCTCAAGGGTTTTCAGCGCGATTTCTGCATGTACCTTTGGGATGGTCAGATTGATGACGATCTCAATGCCGGGATCGGCCAGCAGCTTGTTGACTGTTACGGCTTTTACCTTGTGCTCTTCGGCTTTGGCTTTGGCGGCGTCAGGATTGATATCCGCACAGGCAACCACGTCAAGGATGTCGAAACGCTTTGCCGCATTAAAATACGCATTGCTGATCTGTCCGCAACCAATAATACCGACTTTAACTTTTTTCATATCAAATTCTCCTGTTATCGCTTATTTGTTGCCGATGGCCAGTTTATTTGAGACCAGATATTTGTAGCTCTGTTCCACGGCTTCAAACATGTCCGTGTCGCAGCGGTCGAGTTCAACTACCATCCAGCGGGTGATTTTTTCATCGGCGGCGGCGATAATTTCCGGAATGTTGTTCTTGCCGGAGCCGACCGCGACCATGGTATTGTGTTCCTTGTCGAACATGCCGTCCTTGATGTGCAGCAGAACGCAGCGGTCTTTGAATTTTTTGACTTGTTCGGCGGCGTCTTCATGACCGAAATTGGCGGCCCAGTAGGTGTCCAACTCGAATTTTACTTTCGGACAGAGTTCGGCATAAATATCATAAGCGATCCGGCCTTTGATCCGTTCGAATTCAAAGTCATGATTATGCTGGAACAGCGTAACTCCGGCGGCCGCGAGTTTTTCCTGCATCCCGTTGACTTTGTCGGCGGTGGCCTTAATCGCTTCTATATCCTTGAACTCGTTCCGGCTGTAACCGCAGGCCACCAGGTCAATGCCGAGTTCGCCGGCGACTTCGATCACCTGATTCAGATTGTCGGGATTGGCCCACGGGCTGTGAGTTGAAGAGACTACCATACCCAGATCAGTAACGATCTTTTTCAGCTCTTTCGGGGTGAGATTCCAGAATCCGGCAGGCTCCACGCCTTTGTAGCCGATGGCCGCGACTCTTTTCAACACTCCGACAAAATCTTTTTCCGCCTGTTCTCTCAACGAATACAACTGCACTGAAATCGGTTTCATTACTTTTTCTCCTTATTTAAGAAAAATGAAAAACGTTTATACGGATGCTTTCAAAAAAAAAACTATGACTTATATTCTATTACGTATAACTATATTTATCAATTGACAAAAACTATTATTTATTGATTGCTCTTATGGAAGGTCACATTATCAATTCGGATATGTACGAAAGCCTGATCAACGTCGGCTATTTTGAAGCGCCGCACGGACGCACGGTCACGCCTCACCGCATTCCACTGGGATCGGAATATATTGAAATCCTGACCGGAGGAAAAATATTCTTTGAAGCCAACGGCCAGGACAATGTTTACGGCAAGGGGGCTGTTTTCTGGCATTTGAGCAAGGAAATGACCATTCACCGGACGCCGCCGGATGATCCCTATCGCTGTCTGGTGCTCGCATTTAAAGTCAAATTGCGCAACCGGGTGCTGCCCAGGGTCACCAAATGGCATGACGAACAATCGGCGGTTGATTTCTCCCAGGAGGCGCAGCGCTGTTTTCATGATAATTCCTATGACCGGGATGTCCTGGGGAAATATTTATACAACCGGGTGTTCTGGGAAGCATATTGTTACACGCGGCGCAAGGATACACCGGATTATCCGCTGCCGGTCAAACGGGCGATGGCGATCATCGATGAACTGCCCGCCGGCGAATTTCCGGTCAGCTATTTGGCGCAAAGGGCTGGTGTCAGCGAGCCTTACCTGTTCGCGCTTTTTAAAAAGTATTTATACATTTCGCCGCATCAATATATTCTTAACCGCCGCCTTCAGAAAGCGAAAACCATGCTGGCAGGCAGCGAACAGAGCATCAAAGAAATCGCGTTTGAGTGCGGCTTCTTCAATCTGGAATGTTTCTACCGGGCGTTTAAGAAAAACTGCGGCTTTACTCCGGCCGATTACCGCCGGCGTCATTCCCCGTATGCGTTGCAATGAGGCGGAACAAAACATGGAATTCAGGAGTCCGCGTTTGACTGCGGCATCCGCAGTTTTATCTAATAAGAAACGAAAGACAAATAGTAAAAAGATAAAAGTTTAAATCTGAAAAAAGGTTTCTTTGTGTTTCTGTGGTTAAAAGAGTTTTAAGAGAAAATAAAAAGCAGAAAAATGAATAGAGGGTAAAAATGGAACAAATGAAAATATTAATTTTACTTATTGCCATGATGTCCGCCTGGACGCTGTCCGCCCGGGAAGCGGAACTCAATCCGCCGGAAGTGAAAACCATCCTGCAAAAGATGTCTGCCGCAGTCGATCCGTCACGCAAACTGGCCAGCGCATCCTCCATTATGGTACAGATTCAAAATGTAATTGAAAGCAAAGGAGTTAAAAGCCAGTTGAACGCATGTTTTGTCAATCCTGATAAATACCGGGCGGATACGAAAATGGGCGTGTTCCAGCTTGAATCGCGCGGCTTCAACGGACAAACTTTCTGGAAGAAAACTGCGGCCGGCTCAGTTCCAAAACTGAGCGGCCCGGCTGTCGAACCGATGCGCTTTCTGGTCATGTTTATGCACCCCGGAGCCAGATTCGACAAGATTTTCACCAAAATCGTGTGGGATAAGAAAAAATATAAACTGAATAATTTCGACTGCGCCATGCTGACCTGTTATCCGCCGCCAGAATTGAATCTGCCTCCATATATCGTTTATGTTGACCGGAACAACTGGTTTATCCGCCGGACGGAAATCACCGCGCCGGAATTCGGCCGCAACATGAAAGTGGTTACGGATTTTTACAATTACGGCACTTGTGACGGCGTAAACCTGCCGGTCGAATATACCGTCTATTTCCCAGGTGCGACCATAAAATCAAAAACAACAGGAATGCTCTTGAACGTCAAGCCTGCTGCCGATTTTTTTGAGGTTCCAGCCTCTGGATTTTAACCACAGAGACTTCGCGAGCGCGGCATAGCCGCTACCAAAAAGATTTCGCCTTTGGCGACCAATCCCGCGACTGCGGGAATGTTGGATCACGCCCGGTTAGCCGCCTGTGGCGGGTAATGGGAAAACAATTTTTGTTTGCGGTCCCGCAACTGCGGGACGGACAGTTCCTGTTTCCCGCTCGCAACCATCCTCCGGAACTTAATTTCACGAATAATTTAACATGTTGAAACGACAGTTTTATATTTGAAAAAATATAGGAATGGAAATAAAGTGCGTTTGAGCCATTGCCATTTTTGGGGACTTGTTATTCCCGATTTTTCATATTATATTAAGACTGTCTGTCAATTATTACTCTGAGAACTAGGTTAAAGCGATGTCTGCAGAAAAAAACAAATCAGAAAACAGTGTTGATTTATTTAATAAGTTTGAGGATTTGATCTCCAGACTGCCCCGGAATTCCGGACTGAAGAATGAATTTAGTGATTTATTGAATGAATTCAAAGATATTTCTGTGAAGTCTGCTGGAAACCGAAAAAAACTCATCCGGGAGACCTCTGAATGCAGAACCACGGAACTAATCGTCAGTTCCGCACAGAAATTTAAAGCGGTTTTCGATGCTGTATATGATGGTCTGATAATCAGCAATATTGATAAGAAAAAACAAGACTTGGGCAGTATACTGGAAGCCAATGCCGCAGCGCTTAACTTATTCGAATACAGCATTGATGAAATGCGCACCCTTACCACCGCCGCCACATTTACTCCAGGGTTTGACTCTGCCTCTGTAAAAGCAAAATTGCTTAAAGGTAAAGGGGCCATATATGAGGCAAAGATAGTTTCAAAAAGCGGCAAAGAAATTTTATGTGAAATGCGTTCTAAACCATTTTCTCAAGGCAATAAACGATATATTATAACCGTGCTGAGAGATATCCGCGAACAAGAGGCTTTTGAACGGAAATTGCAGGAGCAGAGCAGCGAACTGCGCAGTACTCAGTCTATTGCCAAACTGAGCAGCTGGTATCATGATCTGGTTACTGGTGAATATAAACATTCCGACCATGTGAAAAAGATGCTCGGTATTGATGAAAAGAAAGGCGAGACGCTTTCTATAAATACTTTTTTTAACGCACTGCATCCGGAAGACCGGGAAAAACTTCGTAACATACATAATTACATTGATGCTAATAATGAATTTTCTGTGGATTTCCGGATAATGCGATTGCGCGGCGGATTAAGTTATATCCACTGTACAGGCAGGGTATTTTTTGATCATGCGGGGAAGCCGGTTAAAATTGTCGGAATTAATCAGGATGTAACCGAAAAACGGCTGGTTGAGGAAAATATCCGGCAGAGCGAACAGAATCTGCGTTCAATTCTTGAAGCCATCAGTGTTGGCCAGTGGGAATATGATCCTGTCGGCAGACGCTTTACCACTTCTGAATCGCTGTCTCTCTTTTATGGCTATTCCAGGACTGAAACGGTTTTTGACGAGCAGGATGTTTTTAAAAGCATCCATTTCGAAGACAGAACCAGAGTCAGGAGTGAACTTTACAAACTCTTCTCCGGAGCAAACGCCTGTCTCAACAGTTCTTTCCGGGTCAAGCGCAGAAATGGGGAATTTGTCTGGGTGCTTTACCGCGCGGTGCTGATTAAAGATATGTCGGGAGACCCGGTACGGGTTGTCGGCTGCGTCGAAGACCTGACAGAAAGCATGCGATTCGATAAAATGAAAGAGCAGCTGGAATTGCTTGAACGCATGATCAATATCATTCCAGTTCCGATATTTTATAAAGATCTGGACGGCAGATATATTGGCCATAATACGGCATTTAAGGAATTCGGGGAAAAGCATATAGGGCCGCTGATCGGAAAAACTGTCTTCGATGTATTCCATACAAAAAATAATATAAAAGAGGCCATAATACTTGACCAGATGGAGAAAGAATTAATCCTGAACGGAGGCAGTCAATCCAGAACGATTAAATTCATCACCCCTAATGACGAAGAGCGTATTTTGATTGATCATAAATCTGTCCTGGCCGGATACGATAACAACCCGCAGTATATTGTCGGCGCGATATTCGACATAACCGACATCAAAAAAACCGAAGTTACACTGCGAAGGACTACTCAACAGTTAAATATGACTTTCAACGCTATGCAGGAAATTATCATGTGCTTCGATGTTAATTTAAATCTGCAATGGGGTAATCGCACCGCCAGAAATACATTTGCCCCGGACGGAAGAAAATTTATCGGCAGAAAGTGGCAGGAAATATGGTTTAGCGATATGGCGGTATCTGAAAATGAATTATATATTAAAGAAGCGTTCAAAGGAAACGGCAAAACGGATAAAAGAATTGTTAATGCTGCAAATGGGAAAAATTACGAGGTATGGACATATCCGGTAAAAGATCGTCATGGAAAAATTACTCTGGTGGCTGAGGCCGCCATTGACGTTACCGAAAAAATAGAGGCCGAAAGTAAAGCCAAACTGCATCACGAGCAATTAATTCAGGCAGACAAAATGAAATCTCTCGGCATTCTAGTTGCCGGAGTGGCTCATGAAATCAGCAACCCCAATAATTTTATCGGGATAAACATATCAATCCTGCATAAGATCTGGCGCGATTTCATGCCTCTGCTAAATCAGGAAATCAATAAAAATAAAATGCTGTCCCTGGGCGGAATCCCCGCAGCAAAAATTGAATATTCTATTCAAACCCTGCTTGCCGGGATAAAAGAAGGTTCTGAACGGATTATGACAATTGTTGACAGTCTAAAGGGCTATGTCAAAGAAACTCCGTCTGACAGAATTGAACAATTTTCCGTCAATGATGCCCTGTCAAAGTCAATTTTCCTGCTGAATAATCTTTTAAAAAAATCAACCAGTAATTTTACATGGAAAACCAGCTCAAGGCTTCCCCCTGTAAACGGAGTGTCGCAACGCATAGAACAGGTAATCATTAATGTGCTTCAGAATGCCTGTCAATCTCTAACCAGGTATGATCAAGGTATAAAAGTTTCGACCTATTTTGTCAGCGCCAATGGTGAGGTTGTCATTGAAATAAAGGACGAAGGATGCGGGATAGACAAACAAGACCTCAAGCATATTATGGATCCGTTCTTTACCACCAGACGCGATTCCGGCGGTACCGGTCTCGGGTTGTCAATATCTTCCTCAATCATGGAAGAGCATAAAGGACGCCTGGAGATAAAGTCTCGAAAAGGCTTTGGCACCACGGTAAAAATTATGCTGCCGGCCGCCGCCGTTAATTAAATTTCGCATCCTGCCGCGATTTTACTGGCATCGAGTTCGATTTCAAACAGCAAATCGTCGCGGCAGATATCGGCATGAGCAATTGCCAGCGGAAAGGCTGGAATATTATGGTTCCGGCAATATCGGTCAAATATTTTTCTATCTTGAATGTTTTTGAAATAAGCTATTCCTCTGGATAAATCTTTCCAGTCCATTTGCCGGGAAATCAGGATTGCATGAACGACGCGCATGGTCAACTCAATTTGGTGTTCCGGGTCTCCGACATGCTCGGATTGTCCAGCCGGAGCTATGCCGGCGGTGCCTGAAATCATCAGAGTGCGGTGAGTCGGGAAAGACATTTCAACTGCACGGCTGAATGTGCTTTTGTAGTTCAACGGAGATTGCTGCAGGGGCGAGGCAATCTGTTGAATTTTAACCTTATCCGCTTTGGGGCGGACTGCAAGGATGTTACAGATAAGGGCGGTCCCGAATTGATTTGCAGCGCCAATGCCGGTACTGGCCGGGATAAGCTTCTTGAAAATACCGTTTTCTTTATAGAAATCAGTTCTGACACAATTAAATTCATCATACCATTCAAGCAGTTTATCCAGAAAAAACCAGGTGCGGACAATATCATTGAAATGAAAGTCGTAAAGTTTCAGCGTTGACACAATAATTTCCAGAACTTCACGTGTCTGTTCTGATCGTGACGCTTGCATATTTTCAGGGATGATTCCGCTTAAATTGCAATATCTGGCGTATTCATCTTCGTAAATAAAGCCGATAGTTTTAGAATTGTATTTGACTGGAACAGGACTGGTTCCGGCAATAACGAAAGTTTGAACGGAAGACATCGTCCCGTCTTTGCAGGCATCGCCATGCAGCCACACGGTCTGCCGGGCGGATGAATTATCTGCATAGTGCCGGATTCCGGCAAAAACAAAACGGTTCAGCATTAAAGCATCCTGCATCACCGGAAAATCAGGCAGCAGCGAGTTTATTTTCAAGTTGTCACTGCTGCACGCGGTAATACAATATTCGGTTCTATCTTGAAGTTTAAGTGCTGAAATACTATATTTGTCATTGTTCGTTATGGTCAGGGTTTCCATGTTATTAATCTTCCTGTCTTATTTGCCGAGTTGTTTTATTGTTTTAAACGGAATTGCCGGCAGTGTGATTGTTACTTTCTCTTTTTTTACTTTAGGCGCTACTTTATCAGGAACGCTTTGGGCTGTGATATTATTGCCGCCAATGTTTTCTTTTTCTTTATTTTTCTGTATTTTGGAAGTATCCTGGTTGTCTTCCTTCTTCTGTAACGGCGGCTCTTCTCTTTCAATATAGGCGATACCGGTTAGAATCAGGTTGTTCATCATGCCGGGCGGAACGCCGGCTTCAGCCTTTAAAATTATGGAATGTTTGTCTTTGTCCGCAGGAATAAAGCCGTTTTTGATTGAAATCCCTTTCGGCGGATCTGCAAGTTGAATCGAAACTGGAATTTTCAAATCCGGCTTACGGGTAATTTCCAGCTGGATGAAAACTTCTTTTCCCTGAACCAGTTCGATGAAACCTTGCGGCGGAATAGCAGTGGAAATAACGAAAGGCGCCGAATCATTGATAAGAACAGTTTCTTCGCCGGAATCAACCAGATGATGGAAAATGAATGCCTGCATCTCATCTTCTGCCGGGGTCACCGTATGGCTGACTGTTTTGCCATTTATTAACGCAACACCTTCTAATACAGGCAGTGCGATTCCTGTATGACTTTGTTCTGAAGCTGAAATTGTAATACGGACTTTATTTGAATTCTCCGGTATGACCGTCCCGCGCAGAGTAAGCCCGGAAGCATTGTCTTTCAAATTAAGTTTGATCTGGCCGTTAAAACCATCCTTGCGAATCGCAAAAACGGTGAGCATCGCGGCTCCGCCTTTGGGCAGAGTCAAACTTGCAGGCGCGGCAATCAGCGCAAAATCAGGTTCAAGCCCGCTTATAAGGAGACGATAGGCATATTCCATCCCCCCTTTACCCTGTGTATCATAAATCTGAACAGTATAAATCCCGTTTTCCGGCAGCATATGCGTCAGTCCGGAATCAGCATGATGAGTGATATATCCCTCGCTCAAATCCTTCCAGTCGTCATTTTGCTTTAATACTTCTCCGCGGCTGTTAAAAAGAGTGATGAATGAGTCCAGCGGCGAGCCAAGCCGACGGGCATAAACTTTAAGAACGACAGTTTGCCCTTTTTTACCTTCAAAACAGAAATAATTTTTCTCGCCGGAATTCCGGATTCGCCCGTTTATTACTACCGGCACGGTGATTTTTTGTGCGCTTTCCCGTGAATTACACGCGGCTGCAGCAAAAACTTCAGAGAGTTCGCTGACCGCAAATGAGACCAGGTTTGAAACAACTCCATTCTGTTTTACGCTGACTCTTTGAACGGCAGGCATATTATGGTCAACATCAAGCGAATCAGCCGGCAGATTCACCCCGTAAATTTTAACTGTAACCGGACTTTTACCGGATGAGGCACCGAGTGGAAAGATATGCGTTATATATGGAAGTTCTCCGATTTTTACCCGATATACAAAATCCTCACGCCCGCGGTAAATAGAGTCGCGAACCGCCAGAAAATAATCGCCGTCAGATGTAATATCGTAGAACAGCACAGGATCCTGTTCATATCTGAAGTCATCGGCAAACGCCAGTTCCCTGCCATGAGCATCATAAAGCGTCAGACAGATCTTAAACCAGCCCGGAACTGCATCGGCCAAATATGGGATCAGCGCCCTCGCTGATGCTTCAAGCACAAGGTGCTGTCCTTTTTTCGCGGTAAATTTAAAAAAATCAACATCACCCGGCATGATTTGACCATTGATTAAAACCGGCAGTTCTGGAATGCGTACGGCATTTTCACGCTTGTTGTTCGGTTCTGTTTCCATAATCTCTTTCAACTGCGCGATATTGAATATCAACTTATTCGAAATCCCGGAGTCGGTGATCAAACACAATTCCCGGTCCCCTGGAACTGCGTCTTTCGGGATGAAAACTTTGAGTTTAACAACTTCGTCAATGGCTTTTTTCTGGTTGTTCGGCTTCCGTTTTTCAGGTTCTTTGGAATCGATCACCTGCAATTTAAAGTCACGGTCATTGATCCAGGCGGATTTTGCGCCATAAATAAACTGGCCGCCGACTTTTATCTCGAACTCAGTTCCGGGCGCACCGCCGGCAGGATATGCATAGCCGATATGCGGAAGGTCGGCAGCCGCGACCGCCAGATTCATCCCGGCGGCAAACAGGGCTGATATGATAACTATATATACTCGGCTGTTGTTCATGCTTACTTGCTTTGTTTTAACCAGTTCCGGGTTATCTTTGTGTCTTTTCTTATTCCGACTTTATCTTTATAACTTCCTGCTTTACTCCGTCCGGCATGATTTCCTTAAGGATTCCGCCGGTTTCTTTTTCCGGTATTTCTTTATTTTTCAGCGGGGAAACAGCAATGCTTCTGCCGTCCGGATGGGGCAGCTGCGAATTAAGGTCAATCCCCAGCAGCATATAAATGCTTGCGGTTAAATCCCATGGATAAATCGGACGCTCCACAACCGTTTCGCCGCGTTCGTCAGTTTTTCCTACCACTTTGCCGCCGCGAAAACCACCGCCGGCGACCAGAGAGGAAAATGCTTTGCCGTAATGACTTCTGCCGCCGTTCCAGGGAGATTCAAACAGGATTTTAGGCGTATGTCCGAATTCCCCGGTGACCCAGACAATCGTGCTGTCCAGTAAATTGCGGTCGGCCAGATCCTGCAGAAGCGCGGCCAATCCTTTATCCAGTTCAGGCAGTTTCTTATACATTTCTTGAAAGTGATCTTTATGCGTATCCCAGCCGGGGGAATTGATGGTGATAAACGGTACGCCGCGTTCAACCAGCCGCCGGGCAACAAGACAGGACTGACCAAATTTGTTAAGACCATATTTCTCTCGCAATTCTTTTTTCTCTTCAGCAAGGTCAAATGCCTTGCCTGCATCTCCCAGAATTACCGCATATGCCTGTTCCTGACAGGCATCAACGGCTTTAACTGCCGGGTCCAGGTTCATTTCCATGGCGAAAGTATCCAGTGATTTCAGCAGCGCTCTGCGGTCATGCTGACGCTCAATGGTAATTCTTTCAGAGATGATGCCTTCTACTGCAAACGGCTGTTTCGCGGGGTCGCTGCCGGTGGCAAATGATTTATAACGGGAACCTAGAAAGCCTGTTTCAGAGAAGCGCCCCAGCGGGGAAGTGATAATAATACTCGGCGGCAGCATCCCGGTATAACCGCCATTATAGCCTTTAAAATACGCAACGACAGCACTCACCCCGGGGAAAATCAGCCCTTCAACCGGTTTTCTGCCGGTTTGAACCAGGTAGGCTGCGGTTTCATGTCCGCCATTGTTGTGAGTCATGCCGCGCAGAATGGCGTATTTATCGGCCTGCCTGGCCAGCAGCGGCAGCATCTGGGAGATTTGAATCCCCTCTACATTAGTTGGAATCGGTTTGTTGTAAGGTCCGCAATAGTCCTGCCCGGCATTCGGTTTTGGGTCAAAAGTATCCAGTTGCGATATTCCGCCGGCAAGCCATATCTGAATAACCGCCTTGGCTGTCGGCTTCTTTACTTCAGCATCGGTTGCTGAAACGCTAAGGCAAAACAGCGCCGCAACGGCGGCCAAACCGTATCTCAGTCCTGCTGTAAAAATATAACTCATAAAAATCCTGCACTATTTAACTTTGAAATCTTTGTTTTAGACTTCTATAGTTTTAAACGTTTTTAAAATTGACCACTGCTTTTCAGGTTTCAGGTTTTAAGTTTTAGGTTTTAGGTTTTAGGTTTTAGGTTTTAGGTTTTAGGTTTTAGGTTTTAGGTTTTAGGTTTTAGGTTTTAGGTTTTAGGTTTTAGGTTTTAGGTTTTAGGTTTTAGGTTTTAGGTTTTAGGTTTTAGGTTTTAGG
>CAIPAT010000312.1 GCA_903863035.1 uncultured Lentisphaeria bacterium | reverse complement strand
AGAATCTTCAAGACTTTATCCTGCCTTTGAAGGCGGCTGGGGAAAGGTTCTCATTTTTCTTGAACCATGTTGAAAAGTGAGAAAGGTGGATAAAGCCCAGCTCTGTGGCAACGTCCTTGATCCGGGCTCCGGGAACTGACATACGCCGGCGAGCCTGTTCCAGTCTCATGTGATTATGATAATCGCTGGGAGTTGTGCCGATGTGTTTTAGAAAAAGACGAGTCAGATGGACTGGACTGAGCCCGATGTCTTTGGCAAACTGTTCCCTGTCAAGCTGCTGATCCAGCGGCAGAGACTGCAGCAGATGCAATCCTTTCAGCACATTCTCGTCAATGCTGTCACGGCGCGTTGTTTCTATTCCATTTTCAGATAATGCTGAAGCAAGGGCTCTGAGCCAGCGTGCGAGATTAGCATGCAGCTCAAGGAAATCATCCCGGCCTATACGATGCTCGAAAATATACCATCCGGGAGTCATAGTTTTGGTTATTCTCACCATCGGACGGGCAAGGCGTTCCAATTCCGGATACTTCGCGGCTTCAAGTATGGTACTGAGCCCCTCTTCCAGCCAGTTGGTGCCATCCGGCCATCTCGCGTCAAAAGTAACTACCAGCAATCTGGTATTTTCTGCAAATTTCTGAATACGCTGTCCTGGTTTTACAATCATCCATTGACCTGGATTAGCCCGCAAAACCTTATTATCATGACGCACCTCCGCCCATCCTTCCCTGACCAGCCAGCCGGCGTTATTAACGAAATAAGTTTTACTGGAAGCCGGGGCCGGGTTTATCATATTTTTATATTTCCAGTCCATGCCCAGTTTATGGTCATAGCACCATAAGAGATGAAATGAAAGATTCAGCCAGTCTCTGTATTGAGGTTGCAGAAGCTGTTTCATAAATAACACCCAGTCATGAAAATGATAATAATATTAAACTTTATGATAAAATAATTGAACTTCACCCTATAGTCAATCCTTGATTCATAAGTTATAATAGAAATATGAAACAATCAGACAAGGAAATATCATGAGTGCGATAAGTTCATTTGCTACTAAAACTCTTTCGGCTGAATTTTGCGTTGCGGGCGGCGGAATGGCTGGAGTTTGCACGGCGCTTGCAGCGGCGCGAAACGGAGTAAAAACGATTTTATTGCAGGACAGGCCAGTGCTGGGCGGAAACTCATCCAGTGAAATCCGCATGTGGATATGCGGCGCCGACAAGCCTGATAACCGTGAAGCCGGAATACTGGAAGAACTTCAACTTGAAAATCTGTATCGTAATCCCAAACTTCTTTACTCCTTATGGGATCATGTGCTTTACGGAAAATGTATCGAACAGGAAAATCTCACACTGGTATTGAATTGCGCGGTGAATGACGTAACCGTTGACGAATCGGGCAAAAAAATAACTTCTGTCAAGGCCTGGCACTTGACAGAACAGTGTTATTATCAAGTTGACGCCGGGATGTTTGCCGATTGTTCCGGTGACTCTGTACTCCGCGCCTCCGGCGCCGAATTCCGTCGCGGCCGGGAAGCCCGAAGCGAGTTTAATGAATCACATGCCCCGGAAATCGCTGACGCCAAAACCATGGGGAATTCAATCCTCATCCAGTTGCGCCAGACTGACCATCATGTTCCGTTCATCCCCCCCGAATGGGCAAACCGCTATACGGTTGAGGATCTGCCGAACCGGCCGCTCTCAACCAGCGACAACTTCTGGTGGCTGGAAATCGGCGGGGTAAATGACACCATCAACGATGCGGACATGATCCGCGATGAACTCTTTAAAATGGCTTACGGAGTATGGGCGTTGATTAAGAATCATCCTGACGGGCGGGGCCATAAATGGGAACTGGACTGGATCGGCTCACTCCCTGGAAAACGTGAAAACATCCGCTATACCGGCGATCATATCCTCACTCAGAACGATATAGAGGCGGAAGGCCGGTTCGACGATATTGTTGCCTACGGCGGCTGGCCGATGGACGACCACCATCCTGAAGCAATCAAATATCCGGGCAAACCGACAATTTTTCACAGGGCTCCATCACCTTTCGGTATTCCATTCCGCTGCCTGTATTCCAAAAACATCGACAATCTATTATTCGCCGGACGCAATATTTCCACCACTCACATGGCGATGAGCGCCACCCGGGTAATGTCAACCTGTTCGATCATGGGACAGGCGGCCGGTACTGCTGCAGCGATTGCCATTAAGAATGCGCTGACGCCAAGAGGGGTTTATGAACAAAAAATCACTGAACTTCAGGATACCTTGATTGAACAGGACTGTTATATCCCCTGGCATCTCAGAAAAATACCGGATTTGACTATGAAAGCGGCGCTCACTGTATCAAGCGGCAGTCCGGATAATCTCCTTAACGGTATTGAGCGCGGACTTGCAGACAATGACAATGGCTGGCGGGGTGATGAAAATGAAACGATCACCTGCACATGGAAGCAGCCGGTCAACGCTAAACGGATCCGTATCGTGTTTGACAGTGACTTCTCAGGTTTTAAACGGATGCGCTGCAATTATCCGAAAGACTATCCGCCAGCGACAATGCCGGCTATGCTGGCAAAGGATTTTGATATTGAAATCTGTTCCGGCAATACCTGGCAGACGGTTTATCAGATAAAGGACAATCACCGCCGCCTGGTCACGTTACCACTGCCGGAAAAATCCATCAACGCCTGCCGCCTGCGCCTGAAATCCGCATGGGGTGGTGACAAAACACATGTCTTTAGTTTTGAAGTTATTTGATAGTAATAAAAAACAGAGCTATAATTACAAAGGGGCGAATTAAAATGAAAAATGCAAAGCACCAAAAAATCGTGAAAAATGGTTTCCGTAAACATTTGATTACTGGAAATTTTACGCTCGTGGAACTCCTGATCGTGATCGCGATCATCGCGATTCTGGCCGCCATGCTGCTGCCGGCGCTCAATAAAGCCCGCGTCAAAGCGCATAGAACATCATGCCTGTCAAATACCAAACAATACTTTTTGGCGTTTACGACTTCTGCGGACGCGAACAATGACAAATATCCGGTCAGCTTTTATGATTCCGCCAACGCCGCTTATGATAATATTTCGGAAAATTATAAAGTCTGGAATTATAAGTTGAATGATGACAAATTCCTGACCTACCAGCAACAGACAAAATTGATCTGTCCGGCAAATCTTAATAAGCCATATAGCGTCAACGTTCCTGGCAAATATGCATATGCAACTCTGGGAGGCTATCATCAGGTAAGCGGCAAGTATGTCAGGCATAACCGCGGCAAAATAAAAAAGCCAACTGAACTGGCATTTCTCGCCGATGGCGAATTAAATGCTTCAAATTTAACTAACTATGCTTTCACTAACGCCGCCGGAATCGGTTTCAGTATTCACAATTATACTGCCAATATTCTTTTTGCCGACGGGCATGCTTCAAACATCAAAAGAAACGATTTTAGTACAAACTGGGTGACCGCATCTTATCAGGGCTGGTAATTTAAAATTTTAATATCTCAACATAGGATTACATATTATGCTTTCATTTATACGGGCTCTGCTTTCAAAACAGGTTTGGGTTATGCTAATTACCATTTGTCTGATTCAGGCGAATTACGCAGCCGAAAAAAATCAGATAGACAAGCGGCTGCAGTACGGCCTTGAACGCGCCGCTCAATTTGCAGTATACCCGACGGCCTGCGAGGTGTATGCAAAAATTGACTTTGACCGCCAGAATGTCCGGGTGCGGGAAGCTGTGGATTTCGGCAACTCTGTGAATTCCGTCGAGGTAGTCATCCGGCCGCGCGGCGGGAACACGGTTATTGCCGGCGGCAAACTGAAGATAGTCAACGGCAAGTCGGATGAATTGCGCCTTGCCATGCCGGAAATCAATAAACAAAGCGGCAAGTACGATATCGTTTTTATTTTCGACCGCAATGGAGAGAAAGTAGAATTTGCCCTGCCGTTTGAACGTCAGGTTTTCCAGTGGGAAGGCAGCAAACTGGGACTGGATAATTCCGTGCCTGCACCTTTCGAACCGGTAAAGGCAACTGATTCGTCGGTTCAGGTGGTATTACGCCAGATGAAGATGAACGGTTTTGGCTTGTTTGATTCAATCATCGCCAATGGCAAAGAACTGCTTGCCGCACCGATGACTTTGCGCTATGAAACGGCTGACGGACGGATAAAAACGATACTCGCAGAAAGCCCGAATCTTGCGGAATCAGTTCCAGATCATGCCGTGCATACCGGTAAAGGCGGAGATGACAATATTGGCTATGAAGTTCGCAGCACTACTGAAATTGACGGAATGACTAAAGTGGAAATGACACTTCTGCCAGGCTCCAGTCCGGTAAAAGTCAATAAATTGTGGATTGATATTCCCTTGAAAAATTCCGAAATGTCTTTGATGCATCAAACTGTCGATGGTCCGCGGATAAATTATGCTGGAACAACTCCGGAAGGCCAGGGCAGAATCTGGACCAGTGCGCAAGCTAAAAGATATCTCAGATGGCAGAATACTTTCACTCCGTATATCTGGCTGGGATCCGAAGTCGAAGGCCTGGCGTGGTTCGCCGAAAATGATCGTGGCTGGCTTACCGTCAAAGGCGGCAGCAAAGAACCGGTTCAGGAGATTATTCGCAATGGCGACACGCTGACTTTGCGCATATACCTGATTAATCACCCGTCAATAATCAAGGAACGTCATAGTCTGGTCTTTGGCTTGCAAGCCAGTCCGACCAAGCCGATGCCGGTCAATTGGCGTGCTGAACAAGTCAATATAGCATCATGTTCCGGCCCTGTCGTGCCATGGGGCGGCATTCATTGCGGCTCCATGTTACCATATAAAAATGACTGGCGCATTGTTGAGGTTATCCAGAATTCCATTAAAAATGGCAAAATTGACAAGTCCGGGATGGAGCAGCTTAAAAAAGAATTGAATCCGCCTAAGGTTTTCGGCGATAAAGACTGGGTATGGATGAACGAATATTTTGCCAAAAGATATGTCAATACCGATCTCCCCCCGATGGTCTATTCCTCCGAGAATTCAGCATCTATGGTAACAGATGAATGGAAGACATTTCAGGATGAGTGGGGACTGAGTTTATACACCCCGAGGCAATGGCCTGACTGGACTATTTTTGCGCAGGGCAGCAACCAGAGTCCATCCGTAGAGGTCAATTCCGCCGCATCCTATCGCGATTTTGCGACATGGGTACAGGATCAGTGGCTGCGGCGCGGCATTGGCATTTACTGGGACAACAATCGAACCAGGGTTTCTTTCAACCCGCGTAATTCGGCCGCTTATTTTACTGAAGACGGCGCAATTCAGCCGGCATTGGAACTATGGAGCCTGCGAGAACTCCACAAGCGAACATACAAGATTTTAGCCAAATATCGCGAGACTTACGGTCCGGGGTTGCACTGGTCATGCCACATGACGAATACACTAATGCTGCCATTACACTCGTGGGCAACAGTTATTCTGGATAACGAGGAGAGCAGAACGGAGGCATTTGACCCGGCGTTTGTCAGGACTGAATCCACCGGTTTTCAGGTTGGAGCACACGGCTATTCGCTGAAACATCTCTACGGTGAAAATAACGCAGTAGTCAAACCTCTTGACGAAAAGCAGAAAGCAAAGATATCCTGGGGAATGAGAATGGTGCATGAACTCGCCCGCTGCGGAGCGGCCGGAGGCAGTGCACTGGCCAAAGGCGACCGCCGTTCTCCTGAACAGGAGAAAATTGTACGTAATTTCGGCTACGGCAGAGACGATGTCAAGATTACCAATTACTGGAATCGCGATGCTAGCATGAATGTCACGCCCAATGAAGTCAAATGGATCATGCTGGAACATAAGGACGGAAGAAGAATGTATGTGCTGTCAAGCTACTCGGTCACTCCGGTGAAAGTCGCTATTGAATGTGAGTCCGCACTGTCAGCCCGGAACGTAGTTGACGCCGAAACCGGAGAAGCGCTTGGCTCATGGAATGGTAAGAAATTTGAAATTCCAATGCCTGGCCCATACGGGGTCAGAATAATTGAGGTTAAATAATGAAATCATCGCTTTTAAAGATTGCCGCATTCTCCGCCATATTGGTGATGTTTGCGATTGTTAATGTTGCAGATGAAACCCCTGGGAATGGCGCAGTGCTGTTTGCGGATAACTTTGAGAATAATATTTCCAAAGCATGGTTGACTGTCCGTAAAGTGAAAGTAGTTGAAGAAAATGGAAACCATTTTGCCCGCATGGAAGCTAATGACGCCCTGCTGAATGCTCCGCCGGCTAAAATCAACACCCCGGGTTCATGCAAACCGGAAGATATTGCCAGATGGACGAACTATGAACTATCCTTCCGATTCAGAGTCGGCAATCCCAAGGCGCCGGAAGGCAACAAAAATAGCGGAAGTATTTTGGCGGTGTCATGGAACATTGCACCCTCGAAAGAAAACCCGTACGAAAGTCGCGGGTTTTTCTTTTGCAACTGGCTCCCGAATCAGACCTGGTTCGGGAACGGCCCTTTCATAAGCTGGTATGGAAAAAATGAAAAATTTACAGACAAGTGTCTTAAATACGGCATATTTGAATTTTCAGCAAAACGTCCACAAGTGACTGCAGACTGGCAGACGGTGAAAATTCGTCAACAGGATGGCGGCAGCAAGATATTTTTTAACGATCAACTTGTCTTTGATGGCAATGACCTGCGGGCTGATGCCGGTGGTTTTGCCCTTAAAACCAGTTTATCTAAAAACTATAATCCTGAATATATAGATATCGATGATATTAAAGTGGTCAAATTGGAAACAACAGTTAATCCACCAACAAAAGAGGCAAAACAATGACCTGTTATAAACAAATATTTGCAACAGCGCTAATTGCTGCAGCGATTACTTATCAGTCAGCAGACATTCTTGCTGCGGATGTTCAGAATAATAATGTTCCCATCGTTGAAGCAATGAAGATTGACAATGAGCCGGTTATTGACGGTCAACTGAAAGAGCCGATGTGGACGCAGATAGCGCTGGCGCAAAAAGGCGTGATGACCGGATGGCGTCTGTACGGTCTCGGTGTCACGCAACCTGCGCTGGCACCGCAGAACCGGATTGCTTATGTATGTTACGATGATAAATGTCTATACATCGGCATGCAGGCTTATATGGTTGATGTAATGGAACTCAGTACCGACAAGAATGCCTCGGTTTTTACCAATGACTGTCTTGAAGTGCATATCAAATTGCCTAACGGTCAATACTATCAGCTTGGCATTGACGCGCTTGGGCGTATCGGCGGCGGACAGATTACCGGATTCGGCGATATCCTGGCCATCCACGGCGCCGCGGCAATGAGTGATAATTTCTGGACGGCTGAACTTGCTATTCCATGGAACTTTCTGGGAATCGTTCCGCAGAAGGGCCTTGAGATTGGGTTCAATCTCGCCGCAAATGTTTCAAATCAAGGTACAAAAGCCACTGCGCGACAACAGATCACCTGGGCGCCTTGCTACTGGGTGAAAAATTACGAGGCAAAGCTAAGATTGAAGTAAGGCGGGCTTTCCAGCCCGTTTCTAGAATTACGTTAAGTTTAATTGGTTGCCTATTGCATTTTCATTGAAAAAAGCAAGGATGAATTGTTATCATGACAAGAATCAATGTGGAGTGCGGCGCGTATGCGCTATCTGTTGATTTGATGAACGGAGAATGGAAGGTCGGTCCCAGAGGGGACAAGCCCATGCTTGCCTGTCGCGGACCGCTGATGCTTTCGCCTGAGATAAAAGGCTGTGCGGTCGGTGTAGGCGTTATAGAGGACTGCGGTGTCCAACCGGACAGTGCAAGGCTGTTACGCATTACCGCATTGCTTTCAGGAACGACCGCCGGAAAGGTAACAAACAAAATCTGGTTGCTTAAAGATCGGATCGTGTGTGAGTCGAGCTATACGTGCGAAAGCAGTCATGCCTTGGAACATTGGATTCTCTCTTCAGAAGGGGGAAGCCTGCATGCGGACAAGCTACATGCGTTCGTGGGAGTCCATGGAGGCCGTGACGAGAATGGCACAGTCATGGATGCCAATGCCACCGTTGACCTCTCGACTGCGACCCATAACTGGATGTACGCGAACGCCGCACCGAGGCTGTTGATATCGCGTGGCGGATTGAATGCCGTCATCGGCGGGACTAAAGTCGCCAATGACTTCGGTCTGGAATTGAAGTCTAGCGGAGGGTTAATCCGTAATCTGCGTTTCAACTATGGCGGAACAGAGTTCCCGTGGAAGATCGCTGGAGCCTCGACAAACATGGGGCCGAGACTGCAAATCCAGTTTTCGCGAACTTCGCGCCAGGAGGACGCGCATGCCCTCTTCACACAGGCGATGATTGATGATGGGATAGTGGATCGCAGACGGCATACTCCAGAGGAGAGCGCATGGCGCAAACCCTGTTACTGCACCTGGGGAGACCAGACGGCAATTCCCGCCGCCACGTTGCGGCAGGAGCAGTCCGGACAGTCAAAATACTCAGATATCAAGGCGGTACTTACCCAGGATTTTGTACTGAATGCGGCGAAGTTCATCCGCGAAAAGGAATTGAACATCGGTACGATAATAATTGACGACGGGTGGCAGGACAAGCGCGGGGACTGGAATCTCGACACTGTTAAGTTCCCGGACATGCGCAGTCTTGTTGATAAACTCCACTCTATGGATTTCAAGGTCGCGATATGGCTGGCGCCGTTTCTGATCGAGTCAAGTGCGGAGATACTGAAAAGGCCTGGATTCACCTCCGGGCCAGTTTCAAAACACAAGCAAACAGTCGTGGATTACGGCAATCCCGAGGCCAGGGAATGGATATGCAGCAAGTTCGACCTGTGGTTTTCCAGCGCGGCGGGCTGCTGGGATATTGATGGGCTGAAACTGGACTTCCTGCTAGAGAAAATCTATCCGGATGCGGGATGTTCCGATCCGGAATGGCGTGGTGAAGAGAGGATGTTCTGCAATCTATTCAGGATGTTCGACCGGCAGATACGCAGGCACAAGCCGATTCCAGGCCTTCTGCACGCACCCTACAACGCCCATTGGATTGAGTGCTGTGCTTCCTTGTACGGTGAGGAGAGATTTGACAGTGATGTCGACTACCTTGAGGCGCGTCCGGGATTAATCGAGGCAGTCGCCCCCGGCGCATGGATGTCTCCGCACTTCAACTACAATGTGGAAGTTGTCCCGGAATTCCTCAGGAAGGTGAAGGCGATAGGTGGAATAGCGCAGATCGGGAAGCTCCTCTGCAGGGAAATGACACCGGGTCGTATCAAAGAACTGCGGGAGATTTTTGCCGGGTGGAGTTGCAAAGATGGCAGCAACCAGGTGGCCAAAAGCCGCAACTTTAAATAATCTGAACTTCGAAATGCTCTTCAAATGAGACCACTACAAACCTGCGGTTGTTCTATTCAAGGGTTTTATTGAAGTTCCAAAACAGGAAAACTTTAGGTTAAATAATTAATGATTAAAAACACAGACACTGTCAACAGTGATTACCGCTCCCGGCCGGAGCTGGCGGCTTATTATGCTGACCGCAAGTTGATGTGGCGGAACGTCATTCTGATCGGCATCAGCAATCTCGGCTGGGGGCTGGCCGGTACGCTGACCGTGCCGCTCATCACCTTGAAACTGCTTGAGCTTGGCGTCCGTGAGAATATTCAGGCCACCATCGGCTCGTTCAACGGCTGGATACTCAGTTTTCTGGTAATGTGGTTCAGTTGGATGAGTGACCACACCTGCTGCCGCCTGGGCCGCCGCAAACCATATTTGTTTATGGCGGCGCCGTTTATCATCATCCCGATGGTCATCTTCCCTTTCTTCTCCGAATCGAAGTGGGTATGGTTCCTGATTGCACTGCAAATTATCAAGATGATCGCCATGGACATGAAGGCCAGTACTTTTCCATTGTTGAGTATTGATTGTGTGCCGCGCGACCTGCTTGCCCGAACAAATTCGATCTTCACTATTGCCGGAGGCGTTATGGGTTTTCTGACGATGCGTTATGCCGGCGACTTAATCACAGTAGCGGAATGGTTCCCGTTCGTTCTCGGCGGTACCGTGATGGCCATAACAACACTGGTGGCATTGCTCATAAAAGAGCCGCCGATCCATCACCCGGCGACTGAACGCTTTAAACCATGGTCAACTTTCAAAGTGGCGGCACGCGATAAACGCATTTTCTGGTTGATGCTGGGGGTGGCGATGATCAGCGGATTTATCAGCATGAACAATACCTGGGTATGGTTCTGGGCTAAAGAAACGCTAAATCTGCAGCGTCAGGACATTTTCAGCGCGCTTTCATGGGCAAGTCTGGTAAATATCGTATTGGCTTATCCGATTGGCTGGCTGATTGACCGCTGGGGCGGTTTCCGCGTGGTGCTGATCTACTGGGCCGGACAGGTAATCTGTTTTGCCTGGGCCATGAACGTGCATGACAAAGCAGGACTGATAATTCTTTCACTGGCCACTACAGTCATTGCGCCGCTCTATGCAGCGGCAGATATCATGGTTTACAAGAGCGCCGACCCCAGAGATGTCGGTTCGATGACGTCCAGCAACTCCTGCATCCGCAATATGTACGGCGCCACGCTGGGTTTCGTAGCCGGCTGGCTGATATTTTTCTTCGGACACAATTTCCGGATTGGTTTCGTTATCGGTATTATCATGAGTACAGTCGGACTGATGATGTTTATTATCCATCATTATCAGATGCGGCAAGTTGTCACTACTTCTCGGGAATGTTTTAATCAAGAACTTAAACCAGTGCCGGAAACGGCATGCTCGGCAACTATACAAAGGATTTAAATATGACATCAAGGGAAATTGTAAAAAGATGTATTGAGTTCCGTAATCCGCCCCGGCTCGGACTGCATTTCCAGACTGATCCGATAGATGGCAAAATATGGGATGAAAGTGATTTCGTTTATTCCGGTTATGCTGCGGATCCGCGTTTCATTCCTGCCGCCGGTCAAAAGGAATGGGTGACGGAATGGGGGGTAAAAAGAAGCACTATCAATACCAGTGTCGGCGAAGCAGTCGAATTTCCTCTCGGTGACGGATGGCATCTGCTGGAAAATTTTCAATTCCCGGATTTTACCGCCCCATGGCGCTATGAGAATCTCAAATCTGAGGTTGAAAAAGCTCATGCCGCCGGGAAATATGTTTACGGCTCCATCCCGAGCCTGATGCTGCTGCCCATTGATCTCAGGGGAATGGAAAACTGGTTTGTCGACAATATACTTGAACAGGAAAATCTTTGTCATCTGCTGGACAGAATAACCAATATCCGCGATACTATAATTACCCGATATGCGGCGGCTGGTGTTGATGGAGTAATTACCTGGGATGATATGGGAACGAACAGTCAGCCGTTTGTTGCTCCTGCCTTGTTCAGAGAAATATATTTCCCGCGCTATAAACATACCATTGACTTATTGCACAGCCATGGCATGCATTTTATTCATCACTGCTGCGGTCAGGTTCGGGAATACATGGAAATGTTTGTTGAGGCGGGTTGTGATGTTATTCAACTGGATCAACCGGAGCTTATGGGCATTGAATGGCTTGGTCAGAATTTCGGCGGCAGAATTTGCTTCTGGAACTGCGTTGACATTCAAAAGACCATTGGAAGCGGTAATTTGGATGCGATCGATGACGAAGCGCACCGGCAGGTGTGGTCGCTTGGCAATTTTGGCGGCGGTTTTATGGTCAAAGCCTATCAGCAGCCGGAATCTGTCGGAATGACCGCAGCACAAGCGGAACGGCAATATCAGGCATTTAAAAAACTGGCGGAGTATCCTCTGATTCAATATCTCAATCCGGATTATTCGCAAAATTTAACGTCTGGAATTTAATGAACTGTAAATTTTAACCAGGGAGCTCTATCAATGAATATTACATTTATCGGCGGCGGGTCATTGCGGATATTGCCGATTGTCCGTGCGCTGTTTCAAACCCCGGAAGTGTTTGACGGCGGCAGTATCCGCCTGGTGGATTTGAAACTGGAACGGGCGGAAGCAGTTGGCAGACTCATTTGCCGTTGTCCTGAATATAAAAACGTCAACTGCAAAGTAGTCTGGACAAGTGACGCCGACCAGGCGCTTGACGGTTCCGATCTGTTTTATCTGACTACTGCGATTGAAAGGGAGCCAGCCGATACTTTTGCGGCTCAGGCTGCCGCCCAATATGGATATCTGCATTCCGACCAGCTTTCAATCAATGGCGCTTTCCTGGCAGCCCGCGGCGGCGGCATGGTGATGAATTTTGCCCGGAAAATGGAAAAATACTGTCCTGAAGCCATGATGCTGATTTTTGCCAATCCGGTACCGGTATTCAGCGCTGCCGTGAGTAATTACACGAAAATAAAAGCGCTGGGAATTTGCGCCGGATTCGGCAATCACCGCTGGGATCTGCCCCGCATCTGCGGACGCGACCAATATGAAAACGACTGGAATGTCGTCGCCGCCGGCGTAAATCACTTGTCCTTTATCCTCAGAGGCGAACATCATGGAAAGGATATCAATGCGATTCTACAGGAACAGCTTACCGCTGACTGGCATCCAATGCCGATTACGTCATCTGCAAGCGAGGCCCGGATACAGGAAGGACTGTGTAAGCTGGTCGATGTTTACCGCCGTTTTGGTTCGATGATTTTCTCCTCGGAATTTGACGGAATGGGACATCTTTTATGGACATGGGCGCTGGAGAAACAGCAGCGTGAATTGCAGCACAGGCTGAAGCATTTCAACCCGGCGACGGCTGCTGCTGACGGCATTCAGAAAATTGAGCAAAAATTTCTTGAATTCGCAAAAGCCGCATCCAGCCAGGCGGAACCGGACTGGCATACTCCAATTAATAAAAATCCATTGTTCGGCGTTGATTTCAGCGAAATATCAGTTTCGATCATCCTGGCTGCCGCCGGACTGGAAACCATGCGGATTACAGCCAGTCATCCGAATCACGGCGCGGTCAGCGATTTCCCCGACAAGGCGGCGCTCGAATATACCATGGATTTGCACGGCAAAAACATCATTCCTGTGGAAAATCAATATATCCCGTCGCCATTCAAAGGATTGATTACATCACTCTCGGAACATCAGACCTTGCTGGCCGATGCGATAGCTCAGCAGGACGGCAGGCTTTTCGCCGATGCCCTCGAGGCATATCCGATGAACAAATTCTCGGCCGCCAGAGTACCTTTTTTTCAACGGATGTTCGAAATTTTCTCCGATCTGCCGCCGGATATTAGTGCAGGAATAAATCATCTTAACTGGTAATAATGGGATTTTTTTGTATGAAGATAATCTTTGATAATGGACGTTGGAATTTCACCACAGCAGACAATGCCGGATGGCTGAATATGGGGTTTGAACTCAACGGTCAGTCGTGTTCCAATTATGCAGTCAGCAGGCTTGACTGCGGACTTGATGCCGTCGGCAGCGGCAGCGGCTGGGGGGAAGAACTGCAATTCCGTTATGGTTCTGCCCCGGACAGCTTGATTGTACGGCGTTTTATCACTAATACCGGAACCGTTCCGCTGGTTCTGGAATCGATCAGCGACGGCAGAATAAACGACGGCGGGGAAATCACATTTCCCGGGATTCACGAATACACGCTGCGCTGCGTGCACACGGCAAATGTCCGTACTGAAAAATACCCGGACTCCCGTCCGGAATATCCATACGTCAAACCCGTCCACTACCAGCCTTTTCATTTCGGCATTGGTGAAGGCAATCATGTGCCGGCGCTGATCATCACGGATGAGGATTACAGCGCAGCACTGGTCGAGGGAGATTTGAACCAGACCCGTTTTGAAAGAACCTGGTGGCTGGGACTGGATGGCGCTGGAGAAAAAGGCAAACCGCTGATTCGCACTTATCAAGGAATCCAGACGATGCCACTGGCGGCTGCCCCCTGTAAATTGAATCCGGGTGAAAGCATCGAAGTTTCGCGCGTCTTTTATCAAATTCTAAAAAATACCCATCCTCAGGATGCATTGACGGGCTATGTCGAAGAGCTGAACCTTCAGCATGTTTTTGCCGGCGCCAAATCGCCCATGCTGCACGGCTCAGTTTTCTGCACCTGGAATTACGGAACTCGCTATAATATTGACGAGCAACTTCTAGCCGGGCGCGCCAGGTCCATAGCGGAACGCGTTCCGGAATGCACACATTTTTTGATTGACGATGGTTACCAGGCTGATCGCGGAAAGCGCAACGGTCCGTTAGACTGCTTCTATCCGGATCCGGTTGAGCGTTATGCCCGGCAGAAATTTCCATCCGGCATGAAGGCCATGGCCGATACGATTCGCAATCTCGGCCTGCTCCCCTGTATCTGGCTATCGCCCGCCGTTTATCTCGACTCGCCGCTGGCCATGGAACATCCTGACTGGCTTTTATGCGACGAAAACGGCGATGCCGGACTGCTGGGCAGGACCACCTTCCTCGATCCTTCGGTGCCGGAGGCATGGAAGTTTCTGATGAGTGTTTTCGACGCGCTCTTCGTTCAATGGGGCTACAAGGGAATAAAATTCGACTTCATGACTCACTGGTTTACGCTGCAGCGGGCGCGCTACCGTAATGGCGGTTCCGGCCCGGAATGGCGGGATCGCATTTTTCATGAAATCCGTAAACGCATCGGCGAAGACGGACTGTTTATGACCTGCATTGCCATGACCATGGGGAATCCTTTCCCGGGACTCAATGCCGACTGTTACCGCTGCGGCTGCGACATCCATGACGGCACCTGGGCGGAACAACTCAAGGCCTGCAAGGCGACACTGCCGCAAATTCTGCTCGAAGGACGCAAAACTTTTCTTTTAAACATGGACAGCGCCGGATTCGGGAGCGTGCCGGAAAACGAACAAATTTTCCGTCTCACCTGGGTCTTCATCACGCAGGGCATCATCGAACTCGGCGGCCCCGTTGAATCCATGCCGGACAGACAGATCGCACTCTGGCGGAAATTGCTGGCGGACGTTGACCGCGGCCACAAGGTGCGCTGTCTTGATGACAACGCCTTTACAGGCGATGGATTCCCGGAGATTCTTAAAGTCGAATATCCCGAAGACAGTATCACTTTCAAACGCGGCGTCAGAGCGCACATCGCTTTCTTTAACTGGGAAGAACGCAGCAAATATGTCGGCGGTGAACTAAACTATCTCGGCATTGATCCAGCCGCAAAGATTACCAACTTCTGGACTGGAGAAACATTGACAAATCAAACCGTTATTAACGAGTTTCTCAGTCCTCACACCTCCAGACTAATCGAGGTGTCAATCTGAGCTTGGAGCAGCATCTAAAAAAGCATCTCGTTGTTACCTAAAAAAGCGCACGGGCAATGTTGCCTGCCTGGAACCTTAGGGAAAATTTCCTTGATGTATAAGGTGGGCAGCAGTACTTGCATACCAATTTATCCAGTCAGCCGCATCCCCCTTTACAATCGCAAAATAAGGAAAGTACCTTGCGGCAGGGATTATTCGTCGGGCCAGGGGCAACGCAATGGTTGGTGGTGTTTGTAAAAAATATTTTCTTTCTTTTTTACTGTTTCCATCATTTTTGCTGTTGACAACTGATACTATCTGATTTATAATAACTGATATTAACTGATTTGTTGTATAAAAAGGACAGGATGATGGAATCGTTGCTAACAACAGAGCCGGCAAAATCGCAAATGGTGGCTGATCATATTGCCGCGGAAATTCGCTCCGGGAAACTTACACCAGGCGCACGGATGTATGGAATGCGCGAACTGGCATCGCAGTTTCGGGTCAGCTTCACTGCAGTAAATCATGCCTACAATATACTTGAAGATAAAAAAATGATAGTCCGAAAGGCGCGCAGCGGGACTTTCGTCAATCCGGCGCTGAAGACTAATGCGACTAAAATGCTTGCTCTGATAACCACAGTTCAGGAAAAATCCTTTGAGAATTATTTCGAACCGCTTTTTGCCGAAGCTGCTGGTTCAAACGTAATCCCAATTGTCGGGACGATTGATCAAAAAGGCAACTGGAAAGAAACCATAGAAAAAATAGCGGCACGCGAACCGGATGCTTTTTTGATTGACGTTGAAGCAAGACAATTCAAGCTTGATGAACTGCTTAAAGCCTGTGCACCATTTTCCTGTTGTTTTGTGAACCGCTGGGAATGGCATGGAATAAAGCCAGAAAGAGCAGTTTTAAATGATTATCCCTCCGCATACAAAAAAGCACTTACATACTTGAAAGAACTGGGACACGACAGAGTGCTGGTTATTGGGAACTATAATCCGCCGCGACCATTTATGCAGGAATATTTTAAAGAAGCATCAGCGGCAGTTGATATGGAATTCGGTAAAGAATTAATTTATATCACTATAGGAGATATTGAAATAACTCCGAAATTACTCAATAAGATATTTACGAAAAATGTCCCGACTGCGGTTTTTGGCCTTTCCGACTTTCTTGTCCACCAATTTCTGCAATATGCCTTAATCGCGTCTATTGACACTTCAAATCTTGACAAAATTGGTCTTTTTAATCAAAGTTATTCGCATATCCCAGGACATGAATTTGCCACTGTGCGTTTTGATTTACCAAAAATATGGAAAAAAGCATTCAATTATTGCAATGAAGACAAAGATTCATTTGTAGAATATATAGAACCAGAAATATTAATAAGATAAGAGGGGGTAATAGAACATATTGAGCATCATGAAAAATAATCTTAATAGCCTTAACAAGGAGACACGAAGATGAAAAAGGTCACATTTACACTCATAGAACTTTTGATAGTGATAGCTATCATAGCAATTCTGGCGGCAATGCTCTTGCCTGCTCTGAATAAAGCGAGAGATAAAGCCAAAGGAATCACATGTGCAAACAATTTAAAGCAAATCGGAGTCATTGCGGCGTTCTACTCCAATGACTATAATGGATTAGTTCTTCCCAAGTGTTATTATACTGGAATTGCAAGTAACTATGACTATTGGACCGTAGGAATTTATAATGCGAGATATATCCCTGTAGTACCGTATAAAGCAAAAATTCTTATCTGTCCTTCAGAGCCGGTTACACCAACATCGGCAGTCAGAAATAATGGTGATTATGGAACTAACACTAATCTTGGTACAGGCGTTGGAACTAATGGTTCTGGCGTAAAGTACAGTGGGAAAAAGATTGAAATGTTTAAAAAGCCTAGCCAGGTATTCTTAATTATTGATCAGGGGTTTCCTAATTCCAGTTCTAATAATGTTAGAGTCTATACACAAATATTTGGCGATACTAACGGATACCCCGGCTACCGCCATAATAACGGAGCTAATTTTCTTTATGTTGATGGGCATTTTGACTACCTGCGATTTGAAAAAGTCCCGGCATGGAAAGCACCTGGACCGCTTTACCTAGCGGTTGCTCCATGGGGAGACTTATAGTATAATTTCTGGTTTCAGCAAAAAAA
This sequence comes from uncultured Lentisphaeria bacterium, assembly GCA_903863035.1. Taxonomy (GTDB): domain Bacteria; phylum Verrucomicrobiota; class Lentisphaeria; order Victivallales; family Victivallaceae; genus CAIPAT01. The sequence continues at coordinate 15,141 of CAIPAT010000312.1, read as the reverse complement.
TAGAGATGGCGTAAATAGATTTGTCAAAAAAATAGTTTAGTGAATTGGAGAAACACATGATTATAAAAAAGATATTTATTGTATTTGCAAGTCTGATAATGACGACTGCAATATTTCTTCCGGACGTTTTAAATGCAGCAGGCAATCCCGACGGGGGCACTATTCCGTTAATGAAAAAAGCACCGGTAATAGATGGGGTGATAAAACCTGATGAATGGATGGACGCGATAAAGACTGAATGGTTTCAAGGGGTAACCAAAGGTCTTCTTGAGCCTCGGCAGGGATCTTCGTGGGTTGGATGCGATAAGGACAAGCTTTATATATCGATATCCAGTGAATTGCCTCCCGCAGGCAATTTAATAACAACTGTCAAGATGCCTGACGGTATGACAATCTATGACGACAGTATTGAGTTATGCATAGATCCTTTCATTGCCGAGCGCTTGAAAGACAATCTCAAGCCGCTGCCGTATTACCATTTCATCGGCAACAGCCTCGGTTTTATTTATGATGAAGTTTTTGCACCGGGTAAACCCGGCAACAGCGCCTGGAACGGTAAATGGGAATTCAAAAACGGCCTTGATCTGAAAAAGAACCGCTGGGAGGCCGAGATTGCCATCGCATGGAATGATTTAGGAATAACTCCCGGTTCCGATATGATTGGCAGAGCCATCGGACTGAGCATTTCCCGCAACTGGAAAAATCCTTGGACACAGTCAGTCTGGTTCCCGTGTACATATTTTACCAACCCGACAAGCTACCCGATGCTGAAGATTACTGCGAATGCCCCTGTAATCCAGCTTGACAGCATGGGCGACATTTTCGACGGCAAATTCAATTTGGCACTTAATGTCATCAACCCAACCGACAAAAAGATTGATTATGCGGTGAGCGTGGAAATGAAGCATTCTGACATGCCGACTACCAATGTCGAGAAGAGCGAGAGTGTTGATGCCGGCAAGAACAACGTGTTCAGCTATAAATTCATCGGGGACGGTTTTCACGCTGACGCAAAACATACGGTTTCAATCAAAGTCACCTCTCCAGATCGCAAACAGGAATATTATTCACGCACTGTTAACTGGATATTTCCCGTGGAATCGAGATGGCAGGTGATGGCGGCAAACCAGGATACCGGGGTGAAATTCGCCTACTACCCGTCATATAATAAAATGAGGATTCAGATTGAGCCAGGTTCCGCATTGGGTTCCGCTTCCGCCAATGAGTTGAGAATTACAATTAATAGTAAAGACTATAAAGGACACTTTGACAATATTTTCAAATTAACCGGTAAAGAAGTTCATGAATTCACGCTCAATGTGCCGGATTTTGAAGATGGCACTTATAAGCTTAATTTCGAGTTCATGAATTCCGGAGTAAAAATCAAAACTGTAGAAAAAGAATTTGAAAGAATTCATTTTGCCTGGGAAAATAATAAACTCGGCGATACAGATAAAGTTTATCCTCCGTTCACCCCGATAAAGGCAGATGGTAATGCAATTGAGGTGGTACTGAGAAAATATGAATTGGACAAGCTTGGATTGCCGCAAAAGATTATCATTGGAGGGCATGATATTATGGCCTCCGGCGGTATGAAAATCAATTATCTTACGGGCGACGGCAAGTCTCACGAATTCAGCAACGGATCCGGAAAATTCATTGAAATTAAAGACAGTATGGCAGTTTATGAGGGGCAGGTTGAATCCACAGATATCAAACTGAAAGCCAGAAGTACTATCGAATATGACGGATGCGCCAAAGTTGAGTTGGACATTGCACCAATTACCCCTGGCAAAGATATAAAAGAACTTTATCTGGATATACCTCTGAAAAAGGAATATGCATTGCTGTGGCATATTGTCAATGGTTCCATTCGTTCAAACCCTGCGGGAGCAATCCCAGACGGAGAAGGTGTTATCTGGGACAGCTCTCAGACTGGTAACGGCGCGATACTTGGCACTTTCCTGCCTTATATCTGGCTCGGACGGGGCGAGGGGGAAGGTATTGCCTGGTTCGCAGACAGCGATAAGGGATGGAGCGTCGATGACAAAAACCCGCAAATGAAAATTATACGTAATAAAAACGGTGAAGTCACGTTAAGAATATTCTTCATCAATAAACCGGTTAAGCTGGAAAAATCAACTAGTCTAATCTTCGGCTGGCAGGCATCTCCCACCAAACCTATGCCGGAAGATTTTCGCAGTCCGAAAACTGTGATTCCAATGCATGGAGGTTCAAATCGTTATTGGGGAATCAGGCCCGCATATGCAGGTAAATATCCTGCCGAACATGATTACGAGTTTGCCGATCAGCTTCTGGTCGCCAGGAGGCAAGGCAAAATGGATCAGCAATTCCTTGACAAGTGGTATGAAAAGCACTACGGAGATGTGAAAGATAAAGAGTTCATCAAAAGCGTCAAGACACATATCAGATCTGGAATGAATAAATCCGTTAATGCCGGACAGAGTTCCGGCTCTGTTCCCAATGGAAATGTTCTCATGCTTTATTTTGAAGAACATTGCCAGGACCAGACCTCTCCTGAATGGAAAATATTTCAGGATGAATGGGGCTGCAAGGCCTTCTCCGGGCGAAAATGGCATCAAAAGATTATGACCAATGAAGATCCCGAAGGTGTGGTTATCAATCCCACTTCGAGTTATCGGGATTTCACCATGTGGGAAGCCAAGGAATGGCTGAAAAGAGGCATTGGCATTTATTGTGATAACACATTTCTGAACGCGACGACCAACATGGAAATGAGTGAAGGTGCGTATCGACGTTTTGATGGTAATATCCAGCCAGGGGTAAGATTGTGGGAAATGAGAGAATATCACAAGCGGATGTGGGTATTGACACGCCAGATGCGGGAAATATCCGAATATCCGTTGTATATCAGTCTACATATGACCAACGGCAATGTATTACCGATCATGACTTGGGCAGATATCAGTCTAGACTTGGAATGGAAGTGGAACGGCGGTAATCAGCCTTTTCCTCCGGAGTTGCTCCAAGTTGAAACTACCGGAAGGCAGATCGGCTGCTACTCGCATGCATTGTCTTCGTGTACGGCGGATAAAAAATGGTTCACAGGTAATGCGGCAAAATCCGAATCCTTAGATAATCCCGCCGCAACCCGGCATGACTGGGGCATTCGGATGGTACACGAAATTCTACGTCTTTGGGGACATTGTATATCGCGGGAATATCCATTGGAAAAACTAGTCAGGGAATTCGGTTACGGTGAACCAAATTGCAAAGTGTACAATTATTGGCAGGATAATTATCCAATTGCCATCAGCAACGACAAAGTCAAATCTATCGCGTTCGAAAACAACGGCAAAGTAATGGTTATTCTGACCTCCTGGATACCGGATAAAACTGAAATTATGGTCAGATTGCAAGGCGCGTTGTCGGCATATTCCGGAATTGATGCTATAGACCCGGAAGATGGAAAAGCTTACCAAATAAAAGATGGTGGCGTATTGGTTCCGATAGATAAATGGGGAGTAAGAGTAATCTTGCTGGGAGGCAAACAATGAAGCAGGTAATAATTTCATTGCTCACTTTCGGTTTAGTTATTTCTTTGTTTGGTGATGACATACCCTTGGAATACCGGATGCAGGAAGGAGTGACCTTATGTCTGGACTTTGATAAAAGTTCTGTTACCGCTTCACGGGCAACCGGCGACAACCAATCGCTCAAAACTCCTAATGGTATTTTATATGAAGCGGGAATAAAAGGCAAGGCCCTGAAGACTGAGGAGACAGGCATTTATTTGTCATTTAAATTGAAGGACAATCTTAGTTTTGAAAAGCCAGGCAGTGTTAGTATCTGGATAAAACCGTTGAAATGGAAATATCCGCAAGACATGCCTATATTAAAAGATGAACACCGGGAAAGAATATATTATCTATTTTTTGCGACCGATTATCAGAAAAAAGGTTACCTTGGGTTTCAGCGGGTAACTTCATGGCGGGTTGGAGGAAACGACAGCCTACGTTCTTGGTTCAGCGGGTTTGAAGGAATTAGCGCAAACGGAAGTAAAGAAATTATCTGGGCGGACGGACAGTGGCACAATGCAGTTATGACCTGGGATCCGTTGGAATTCAAAATATATATTGACGGCGAGTTGCAAATCACCACTATTGTCCAGCGTAAAATCAAAGATGATGAGATTGCAAAATCCTTTTGCGTAGCCTGCCCGCCCAATACCATGATTGATGAATTTGTCATATATAATCGGTTGCTGACAGCAGAAGAGATTAAAAAATATTATGAATATCTGAACCCCAAACCATCGGATATTAAATAGGAATAGCGTCGAAAGATTGATGCTTTGATGGGAAAAATGCATTGTTCAGCACGGTGATAAATCTGAACTTACCACTCTTTCAGAGTTGATTTGGGAAAAGGCTCCGGGAAAAATATGAAAAGTAGTTTGCCATTATGCCGATGGTATTCGGCGATTTTAAAAATAAAAATATAAAGAAAGCGTGACGACATTAAGAGCTTTCACGGAATCAAGAAGGAATAAAAAAGATGGATGAAAAGTCAGTTACAGTCAAGCCGGTGGAAACGTCCGAGGTTTTAAACAATCCTGACATGGGGTGGGTTTTTTTCTATTATAGCAATAATCTTGAAAATTATGGATCACGGCTTGAGCCGGCTGACACCCTGGATGATTTCCCCGGACTGACGACGGTCTACTTACGTCTGCCGTGGGCATATCTCGAACCTGAAGAAGGGAAATTCAATTGGGCGATATTGGATACTCCGGCACAACGCTGGATTAACAAGGGCAAACGGATAGCCTTACGATTTACTACAAGCGAGAACTGGTTGCGTTATGCAACTCCGGAATGGGTGCGGAATGCGGGGGCCAAGGGAGTTGAATACCCGATGCGTACCCATGCGAATCCCGATAAACTTATGAATGATTTGATCTGCTGGGAGCCGGATTTCGGAGATCCTGTATTTCTCGGCAAGTTGGAGAACTTCCTTGCCGCGGCAGGTGCACGCTACAACGGAGACACAAATATTAACTTTATTGACGTAGGAACTTTTGGTGTTTATGGCGAGGGCCATACTTCCAGCAGCACGCATATTCCCTACCCCTATAACGTTCTTCAGCGCCATATCGATTTGCATCACCGGTATTTCCATAAAACACAATTGATTATACCAGATTCATTCCTGGTGCAGGATCATTCCAATCCCAAACTGATACAGCATTGCATGAAACTGGGACTCGGCCTTCGCGATGACAGTGTGCTTGTCAGTAAAGATGTAGTATATGGCTCTCCTACCGGTGTAATGATGCAGATGTTCTGGCCGATCCAGCCGACAGTGCTTGAGGCAGGACATTACGGCACTCTGCGTGGATGGGGAACCTGGGGAGACGGCTCAGGATTTGTAAAAGCCGTCAAAGACTGCCATGCAAGCTATGCCTCTATTCACTGGTGGCCTCGGGAATTTCTTGAAGAGATGCGTCCGATTGTGGAACAGATTAACCAGCATCTTGGTTATCGCTTTGTCCTTCGCGAAGCAAGCTGGCTTCCGGAGACAGATAAAAAAGATCAATTGGAGTTTAGAGCGCTTTGGTCGAACACGCATGCGGCGCCCATCTATCAGGATGCATATCCTTGTGTGACCTTGAAGGATGATCATGGTGGGATTGTCGGCGTTTTTGTCGATGAGAATTTCAACTTCAGAGGTGTTGTCCCCGATGTTCTTGGTTGCACTTCGCCGCCACGCTATCAACAGGTGTCGTCGTTTATTCAAACACCGCAGTTGAAGCCGGGAACATACGGTCTTTTCATCTCCGTTGGTTCGCGCATTGGAACACCGGAAATTGCATTGCCCCTATCTGATAATGACGGTCAACGGCGCTATAGGCTCGGGAATATCCGAGTATTATGTGCGAAAATCCTTAAATGAAGCTGTGAACCGCAAAAGATAAGTAAATACGGATGGAACGTTTGTCATGAAAAAATGCTATATGACCGTATCGCATGGCGTCTTGAAAAGGCACGTCGTTTACCTTCTCACTGCGTTGCTGTGTCTGTCCTTTGCGCCCTCACATGCCGGTGAAGACAGTCGATGTTTTCTTCGTGACGGCGATCGTTGGCTCATCCTTGGCGACAGCATTACCAATAATGGCACCTATGTGCGGATGGTCAGGCGGATGCTTAATCATTTTCATCCGGGCTCTGACATCGAAATCAACGGAACAGGCATTGACGGCATCACATCCGATCACGCCTTCTCGAAGGAAAACACCAATTTCAGCGTGGTGAGCATCATGCTGGGAACCAATGACGCAATTCATAGCGGCTATGACAAAGTGGACAGGCAGAAGGTTCTCGGTGCATACCGTCAGAGCATGTTAAAAATAGTCAAGTTGCACCAGACTAATGGCAGCATCGTCCTGCTGCTTAGCAGTCCTTTGGTTGACGAGAATTTCGGCCGCGGCTGGTGGGAGTTACGCAACAGCAACGAACTCCTCCGGGAGTTCCCGCAAATACTGCAGGAGATCGCAAAGGAAACGGGAGCCTATTACATCCCAGTCCAGGAAGAGATGGAGGCCTACAGTATCCGCCTCCAGAAAACATTTGGCATCGTGCGGCCGTTGTATCCCGATGGCGTCCATCCGAACGGGTGGGCACAATATCAGATAGCCAAAACGCTTTGGGAACACTTGAACGTTTCCGGACAGGTGTCGCAAAAAGGGGAGGAGCGCCGGTTGGCCCCGGCTTTCAAGCCAGTGCCGGTAGAAGTATCTCTATGCACGAAGTTTTCTGAGCGTGGTGATCCGATAAAGCTGCGCCTGAAATCCTCGGAACCGGTTAACGTCAGCTTAGGCTGGAGCTATGGCAACCTGCGCGGCAGGACAACTTTGCCCCTTACACCCGAAGGCACGGAATGGATCGTTCCTTTGAAGAAGGAGGAGCTCAATGTGAAGCCCGGACAGAACAGGACACTTGTTTTCGATCTGGCTTCGGGAACCGACCGAAGCATCCACATTCTTGATATCACCGGTACCCGTGTCTGGCATCTCAACCAGGAAAAAGCAGTTGGCGGCGATATCCCGCTTGAAGGAACCCAGAAACATGGAACTTGGAAAATCTCGAAATATGAGGGAGGATTGCTGTTGTCGGGAACCGTTATCGATAAGGACATACGGGGGGATGCCGAACTTTTTACCAGCCGGGATGGCGTGCATATTTTTCTGGACCTGCGCCAGAAACAGCGTTTTGCCGAGCTGGCATTTGATGAGGACGTTCATTTTCTCTGCCTGACGATTCAGGAAAAACCCTACTTTGGCGTTGGCATCTCCCCATCGTGGGGGCGCGGCCTCAGCTTCGCGGGTTATGGAGGAGCACGAAAAACAGCCGACGGCTATGATTGGCACTTCTATATCAGTCACGGCTTCAAGGATAGAGATAAGTCGTTCGATGTGGAAAAGAGAGATTTTATCGGTTTCAACATCGACATTGTAGATGGCGGTGTCGGCAGCGACGGCAAAAAAAGTTTCGAATGGGTTAAATTTGCGAAGACCGATTATGAAGTCCAGAATTTCCCCAGCTTCCTTCAGATCCTTGATATGAAAAACGAACTGAAGGGCGATGAGGTACTGGTTCTCAATCTGTGGGAGCCATGAGCAGGGTGCGGCCTTAGAGACCGTAACGGTTTTTAAAATCAGGCGGGGTTAATTTCCCGACCCTATGGGTCGCTTAAATTACCATCCCGGTTATACCGGGTCGGGGTCCAGCAACGAAAGTGCTGGTCGTCCGCAGGACGAAATCCCGATACCTCGCGGGCTCTGCCCCGAGGTAGTTCATTCGTGTCAAAAAAATAAAAAAAAGGAAGTAAAATCATGTCAACGGCAAAATTTGTTTTAATCGGTGGTGGCAGTTATGGATGGACGCCTACTCTGATCACCGACATTGCACTTAATCCTGCGCTGAAAGGCCTCCATATTGTCCTTCAGGACATAAACGGGGAGCCATTGAAGACGGTTGTTCCCCTCTGCCGGAAAATATCAGATGCGCTTGGAGCTGATTTGAAGATTGAAGGCTCCACCGATCTTGATTCGTCCCTGCAAGGGGCCGATTTCGTCGGTCTTACAATCAGCACCGGCGGTGACGACGGGAACTATCTGGACATGGAAATACCGCTGAGGTACAATATCAACCAGTCTGTTGCCGACACAGTAGGTCCAGGAGGCTGGAGCCGTTCATTGAGGAATATTCCGGTCGTGGTGGACATTGTCCGCAAGGTTGAAAAAATCGCGCCCGATGCATGGTTCATGAACTACACGAACCCAATGACTACGCTTACCCGCGCAATTAGCAGGACCAGCAGCGTACGTACCTTTGGTATCTGCCATGAACTGCAGGGTTTGCTTCTGCACCTGGCGTATTATTTCGGCGTTGACTGGCAGAAGGATTTTTCAATCAAATTGGCCGGGATAAACCATCTGATATGGGTTTTGGAAATGACGGTCAAAGGAGAGAGCGGACTGGCGTTGTTGAAGCAATACGCTGAAGCGCCAGATAGTTTCAAAAAACCGGGAACGCTCGGGATGCCCGAGGAACTGGTGCATGGGGGAGGTGCCGCCCCCAGCCAGAAAGTCAAATTAGATTTACTGGAACGCACAGGTTATCTCTCCGCCGCAGGCGATTCTCATATTGCAGAATTCCTTCCTTTCTATCTGAATCCTCCGGAACAGGCAAAGCGCTGGGGGTTCAAGGTAGGGCAGAAAGCGCACACCTTTGCCCGGACTGATGCGAGAGCCGCATATAGGGAAAAATGCGAAAACATGCTTTCCGGAAAAATCCCGCTGAGGCTGAGCCATTCACATGAACATGCGGATAAGACAATTGCCGCACTCATGGGTGGTGAGCCGTTGATTACTCCGCTCAACCTGCCAAACGTTGGACAGATAGACAATCTGCCTCGAAACGCGGTCGTTGAAACACTTGCCTATGTTTCAGGCAACTGTGTCCAGCCTCTGGCTGTCGGGGCTCTGCCTGATGCCATCCTTCGCTATCTCATGCAGCACATTCCCAATCAGGAGATGATAGTCGAGGCCGGTCTTACAGGTAACCGTGAACTTGCGGTTCTCGCCCTGGCCAATGATCCGGCGGTTCCCAATCCGGATATCGCTGCGAAGATGGCGGATGACTTCTTCAACGAATTCCGAACCATGCTCCCCCAGTTCAACGGCAAGTGGTCATTATGAGGGAAATATTCAGTGAATAATAAGGAAATATAATATGAAGAAAAAACGTTGTGCAGTCGTCGGGATCGGGCACCGATCCCATTCGTGGATTCCGCAGATAGTGGACACATACAAGGAACAGACGGAGTTGGTGGCTTTGTGCGATCCGGTCGTTGCCCGCTGTCATGATGCGAACAAGTATTTCGGAGCAGCGGCTAAGTGTTATGACGACTACAATCGAATGCTGTCGGAGGAAAAACCCGACTTGGTTGTTGTTGTTTCTCCTGAGTATGTCCACGCCGAGCATATTGTCAAAGCTCTTGATGCTGGTTGTGAGGTTGCCTCAGAGAAGCCGCTCTGTATCAGCGCAGAAGAAGCTGTTTGCATACTGGATGCAGAACAGAGGAGCGGTAAAAAGGTCTTTATGGGCTTCAATTGCCGGCATATTCCGCTATGTTCAAAGATCAAGGAGGTCATTCTCTCCGGCGCAATCGGTACGCCGGTATCAGCGGATCTGACATGGTATCTTGGTTACATGGAGCATGGCGCGTCATACTTCCGGCGCTGGCACCGGATTATGGCAAAATCCGGAGGATTACTGATTACCAAGGCCACGCATCATTTCGACCTGGCGAACTGGTGGATCGGCGACCGTCCGGAAAGCGTTTTTTCCCGCTGCTCACTCAACTTCTTCGGCAAGGGCAAAGGGAAGTTTCAAGGCACGCGTTGCCGTGACTGCGCCCATAAATCCGAATGTGAATTATTCTACGATATCAAGGATAACGAGCGCAAGTCAGCTGAACTCGGCTACCACGTCAATACTGTCCGGGACTACGAAGGTGATGGCTGTGTTTTTTCGGATGAAATTGACATCTACGATACGATGGCGGTAATGGTCAGATATAAGAATGGCGCTGTACTAAACTACTCATTAAACGCCTCTGTTCCGTACGAGGGGTGGAATCTCGCCATCAACGGGACCAATGGCAGGCTGGAATCGAAGATTACTGACAATAAACCGAGTCCCGGCTGGCAGGAGCGGCATCAGATTGTCGATTCTGATGGGAAATTATTGAAAGGCAAAGGATACCGTGTCACCGACTGGCCTGCCGAATACAGCATCCACATCATGCCGCACGACGGCGATGACTATCAGATTAAACTTCCCAATATTGCAGACGGCCATGGCGGCGGCGACTACAAGATTTTCGATGCTTTATTCAAAGGCTCACTTTCTGGAAGTGACAAGCTCGGACTCAACGCTTCCGCAACTGACGGCGTATTCAGTATGATCATTGGTGCCGCGGCCAATCAATCGGCGACAACAGGTCTACCGGTGGCGATTAAAGAACTGCTTGGCATATGGGGATAAAATGAAAAAGTGGAAGAAGATTAAGTATCTGAGTAGCGGGGATCGCACCGAACAACCTGCAATGGCGTATTGGGCTGCCGGAAATCAAGCGCAGCCGTTGTTGATAGCGCTTCACACCTGGAGCGGCGATTTTCAACAGAATTGTGACGCTTACGGTGACTGGTGTGTAGAAAATAATTGGAATTTTGTATTCCCGAATTTTCGCGGACCTAATTGGACGCCGGCCGGCTGTGGATCAGAGCTGATGGTAGCAGACATTGTCAGCGCAGTCGACTATGCTAAGAAATCAGCCCAGATTGACGAGACGCGTATTTATTTAATCGGCGGTTCCGGAGGCGGACATGCCGCATTGTTCTTAGCCGGGTGTCATCCGGAAATTTGGACTGCGGTCTCCGCATGGTGTCCGATTTCGGATATTCTACGCTGGTATCACGAAACTAGCGGGACACAATATGCAGACCATATTGAGAGAGCTGCTGGCGGTAACCCTGACATCAATCCGCTTGCCGCAATTGAATGCGTGAAACGTTCTCCGTTAACTTATCTAAATAAAACCAAAGATTTGATTATTGATATTAATACTGGCATTCACGATGGCCACACCGGAAGCGTGCCCGTAAGCCATAGTTTTTTAGCATTTAATAAATTGGCTGCACTGGAAGATCAAATTTCATCTGCTGACATTGAATATGTGGTAAAAAAACAGGAAATTCACTCACGCATGGGCATTCCAGTCGAGGATAAAAGTTACGGAAAGTATACTGTTCTCTTCCGTAGAATTTCCGGCAAAGCGAGATTGACAATTTTTAACGGTGGTCATGATATCCTGGCAAAAACCGGATTACGTTTCCTTGCCCGGCAACGTCATGGACAACTACCAACATGGGATGTGGTATTCAATCATGATAATATTGTCATGAATAAATTATTTGAATAACTCCAAGCTAAAACCAAGAAAGAGTTATATTCATGATAAATAAGAATGACCAGCTCTCCGAAGATTATCGCTCCCGTCCGGAACTGGCCGCTTATTATGCTGACCGCAAGTTGATGTGGCGGAACGTCATTCTTATCGGCATTAGCAATCTCGGCTGGGGGATGGCCGGTACGCTGACAGTACCGCTCATCACCCTGAAACTGCTTGAGCTTGGCGTCCGCGAGAATGTGCAGGCGACGATTGGTTCGTTCAACGGTTGGATACTAAGTTTTCTGGTGATGTGGTTCAGTTGGATGAGCGATCATACCTGCAGTCGCCTGGGCCGCCGCAAACCGTATTTGTTTATGGCGGCACCGTTTATCATCATCCCGATGGTCATCTTCCCTTTCTTCTCCGAATCGAAGTGGGTATGGTTTCTGATTACATTGCAAATTATCAAAATGATCGCCATGGACATGAAAGCCAGTACGTTTCCGTTGTTGAGCATCGACTGTGTGCCGCGCAATCTGCTTGCCCGCACGAATTCAATTTTCACTATTGCCGGAGGCGTTATGGGTTTTCTGACTATGCGTTATGCCGGCGACTTAATCTCAGTAGCAGAATGGTTCCCGTTCGTTCTCGGCGGTACAGTGATGAGCATAACAACACTGGTGGCATTGCTCATAAAAGAGCCGCCTATCTATCATCCGGCGACTGAACGTTTTAAACCCTGGTCAACTTTCAAGGTGGCGGCCCGCGACAAACGCATTTTCTGGCTGATGCTGGGAGTGGCGATGATCAGCGGATTTATCAGCATGAACAACACCTGGGTATGGTTCTGGGCTAAAGAAACGCTCAATCTGCAGCGTCAGGATATTTTCAGCGCGCTGTCCTGGGCCAGTCTGGTAAATATCGCACTGGCTTATCCGATTGGCTGGCTGATTGACCGCTGGGGCGGTTTCCGCGTGGTGCTGATCTACTGGGTCGGACAGGTAATCTGCTTTGCACTTGCGATGAACGTGCATGATAAAGCCGGACTGATAATACTTTCGCTGGCAACCACAGTCATTGCACCGCTCTACGCGGCGGCCGATATCATGATTTACAAGAGTGCCGACCCCAGAGGTGTCGGTTCGATGACGTCCAGCAACTCCTGCATCCGCAATATGTACGGCGCTACGCTGGGGTTCGTCGCCGGCTGGTTGATCTTCTTCTTCGGACACAATTTCCGGATCGGTTTCGTTATCGGTATTATCATGAGTACGGTCGGGTTGATGATGTTTATTATTCATCATTATCAGATGCGAAATGGCATTACTTCTCAGGAATATCTTAATCAAGAACTTAAACCAGTGCCGAAAACAGCATGCTCAACAACTATACAAAGGATTTAAATATGACATCAAGGGAAATTGTAAAAAAATGTATCGAGTTTCGTAATCCGCTACGGATAGGACTGCATTTTGAGACAGACCCAATCCAAGGCAAAATATGGAATGAAAGTGATTTCGTTTATTCTAGTTATGCTGCGGATTCGCGTTTCATTCCTGCCGCTGGTCAAAAGGAATGGGTGTTCGACGCCCTGTTCAAAGGTACACTAAAAGACGGCGACCCGCTTGGGATTTACGCCTCCGCCATTGACGGCGTCTCCAGCATGATTATCGGCGCCGCCGCCAACCAGTCCGCCATCTCAGGTCAGCCGGTCGCAATGAAAAACATCCTTGGAGCCCACGCCGAACAATGGTAAACAACACTATGAAGCAATTTACCATAAATGAAACTATTGGCGAATACCTGCTGCCGGTGGAAGTCGTATTTCATCCGTCATGGTGGAATAAACATGCCGGTATAACTTTTGATGAAGACTTTTTCTTCCACCCCGCCAAACGGGTGGAAAGCGAAAAGCGTATGGAAAATGTTTTATATGAGCGTTTCGGCAAATACGGACTTGGGGAAAACCATAACATGGAACTGCCAGTGGTTGGCGGTGTTCATATCGCGGCCGGATTCCTGCTGTCCGGAATACTGGGCTGCGAATTAAGATTTTCTGAAAATGCACCGCCTGAAGTTATTTGCGCGAATAATGAGGATTTATCGCTGCCTGAGATAGAGGACATATGCAACTCCGCTTATTTTCGCAAGTTTGGCGCCCTTTGCCGGTCACTCAAAAACAGATTCGGCTATTTGACCGGCGATGTCGGCTGGGGCGGCGTCTTGAATACAGCCCTTGATTTGCGCGGGCAGATGATTTTCATGGATATGTTCGACAAGCCGGAAGAGGTAAAACAATACTTTTTCAAAATAGCGGCGATAACTGAACATGTGGTTAAAGGTATTGAACGTCAGACCGGTTCCAGTTCAATTGCCGTGAACCGGACAGTCAGGCATCTGAAAAATCCGGTATTTCTGCATTCTGAATGCAGTGTTACAATGATTTCAGAAGAGCAATATGAAGAATTCATCATGCCGGTTGATGTCGCCTGGAGTAATAGTTCAAGACCCTATGGTATCCATTTCTGCGGGCATGACCCGCACCGTTTTGCCAGTAGTTTTGCCAAAATACCGCATCTCGATTTTCTTGACGCCGGCCGGGGCGGTGACATAAAAATATTGCGCAATGCCCTTCCTGAAACATTTTTAAATCTTCGGCTGAGTCCGGTGGAAATTGTCAAGCAGTCCCCTGACGAGATAAGATCAATAATTGAACGGCTAGTAACTGAATCCGGCAACCCTTATTTGACCGGTGTCTGCTGTATCAATATGGATGATAAAGTAGATGATACAAAAATTGAGGCTGTCTTTGAAACCGTGAATTACTTAAGAGATAAATATAAACTATCCGCTACTTCTATAGCAGTATAACCATCTTAACTATTAATTTCAAAGAGTATAAAACAAATGAATTCAACGATAGAATTATCAGTTGCATGTGACCGACGGGGTGAACCGTTTAAACATTTCTGGAGTTTCTGCGTCGGTGCCGGACGCGCCAATGAAGGATTGCGTGCTGACTGGCAGGAACAACTCAAACTGGCGGTCGAACAATGCGGGTTCAAATATGTGCGGTTTCATGGACTGTTTCATGACGACATGTTCGTCTATCGTGAAGTTAATGGTAGCGGGGTTTACAACTGGCAGTATGTCGATGCGCTCTTCGACGCCATGCTGGATACAGGCGTTCGTCCATTTGTTGAGCTGGGGTTCTGTCCGGGACCGCTGGCTTCACAACTTAAAACAGTGTTCTGGTGGGGCGGTCACGGCTCGCCGCCGAAAGATTACAGTAAATGGGCGGAGCTGGTCGGCAATTTTGTCCATCACTGCCTGAGTAGATACGGATTGGATGAAGTGCGCAAATGGTATTTTGAAGTATGGAACGAGCCCAATCTACACCCGTTTTTCACCGGCACGAAAAGCCAGTATTTCGAATTGTATAAAACTTCAGTAACAGTCATTAAGCAAATTTCTCCCGAACTGCGGGTCGGCGGTCCGGCGACTTCTAATTTTGTTCCGGATGAACGTTTCGACGGAGAGACCGAGGATGTTTCCAGGCAAATCACCCATCAGACGGAGAATCTTGATTCACTCTCCTGGAAAGGCGTATGGATCGAGGATTTTCTGGCATATTGCGTT
>CAIPAT010000311.1 GCA_903863035.1 uncultured Lentisphaeria bacterium | reverse complement strand
CCCGTCTCGCAACTTTATCCTCACGCGTTAGCCAGTGGCTAGTGATTAGGCTACATACCTGAAATGGACAATTGGTATGGACGAAACATTTCATTCGTCTAGTTTAGTGATACCTTACCTGGACACACGTTCGATAAGTGTAAAAAACCTTTCATGACGACCGTTCTTTTTTCTCATCCTTTTCATTTTCTTACCCTTTTCCATTATATATTTTCAAAATACATGATATCGCTATTTGGTCTTCTTTTTACTTCTGCCGGCATCCTGAATTAAGTGTTCGTTAGGCGGCGCTGTAGTTGCGCCTTCATGCAACTTCGGCCTGACCAGAATAGTCACGCTGTCAACCATTTTTCCGTCGACAATATCCAGCAGCAGCCTGGTGGCCTGGGCACAGACGTCATGGAAACGGTCGTTTACGGCAGTCCAGATAAAATCATCCTGTTGAATGGCAAAATCATTGCAGGTCGTGATGATGCTGATATCCGCGGGCACGCTCAGCCCGAGATAATGCAGTGCATTCATGGTGGCCTGACTCTTGACCGTATCACAACAGATCAAAGCGGTCGGCGGCGTGGCATAGTTCATCAACTCCGTAATACGCTGCGTATAATCCGGGATCGTATTTTCCATGGGAAGGATACCGTTCTTGCGCTGTCGCTGCCACAGGGCGCTCCAGGATATATCCGGCTGAATACCGAAAAGCTCCAGCGCTTTCCTGTATCCCTGATATCTTTCGATATGCTGCAAGCCTTCGATATAATCGGTAACGAATCCGATGCGGCGGTGACCCAGTTCATATAAATGCCTGACCGCCTGGAAAGCGATATTTTCATTATCGTTCTTAACCCAGTTGCATTCATAGCGGGGATTGTAATGCTGAATACCCACATGCGGGAATTTGCGTATGTGATTATTATAAAACTCTTCCGGCACCTGGCCATGGAAGATAATCCCGTCAATATTCCCCCGCAGCAGACACGGCGGCGGAGTATTGTCGATATCCACATTTGCCACCAGCAGATTATAACCAAGCCGGTCGATCACGCCGCTGATTCCTTTGACAATCGGCATATAGGTGTCATAACTATGCAGCGTATCCGGCGATAAAGTATTGGAGAAAGACAGAAAGACAATCTGCCTGGTCAGTTTGGCGGAATCAGTTTCCCTGAATTCGAAATCATATCCCAGGTTTTTAGCCACTTCAATCACCCGCCGTTGATTCGGCGTCTTCAGCGAACCGGGATTGCGCAGCGTTCTGGACACGGTGGCCATTGACACGCCGGCCTTGTCTGCGATTAATGAAATGTTTGCCATATCGTTTCGTCCGAGTTGTTTTGCTTTAACTTAAGGATACGTGATTGCCGTGCAAAAGTCAATAGTAAAAGATGCAAAAGATGAAATAAAATATGAAAATAATGAAAAACAAGTAACAATAAACGAATGTCTGTGAAGTAAACATGACGATTCGAAAAGAAGTTTTCACCCGTATAGGGCACAGTTATTCGCCTGGCGCGAAGCCCGGCATTTTCTGGTAATAGGATTTGCGCTGTCACCGTTACTACAGCGCAAGTCCATGTCTGGTAAATTATTCCACAATGTTTATTGAATAGGGCGGCAGGGTCGTATTTTCGAAACTCCGGGGAACGATCTCGCGGACTTCGCCGGATTTATCACCATAAGTCCCATATTTCAAGATGGATGTAAGGGTGACATAGTCGGCGAAAAGCGAAAGACGTTTGGTGACACCTTTTACCGGAAAATTGAACGCGTTTGGCGTGGAATTAACGACGAAATATCTCACGCCGTGCTTGCTATCTGCACGGAGGCAGTGGATTCCCCCGGGAAGGGCAGTGTTGTCGGGTGTCAAGGTTGCATCCTTTGTAAACTGGATGAAGAGTTTGACGGCCTCGGAGAGAGGAGTGCCGATGAATCGTTTTCCGCTGGCGTCGATGAAGATCGTCTGGCAGCCCCACTTGCTGATCGGCTTGCCAAGTTCCCTGCTGATATAGGACGCATGCATGAATGTATGCAAAGTTGAACCTTCTACCCGGGGATGCGAATAGATGGCCATCATATCTTTGGCGGTTGCGATGGCGGCGGCCATCGAATTGATCAAATCATTGCGACTCCCATTGCCGATTTCATCGGATTGCGTACCCCATTCGCTGATATAAAATTTTGATTTTCCGAAACCATACTTGTCAAGAAGATCGTCCATGCAGTCGAGCGACCTGTAGATGTTGCGGACACTGTAATCCTCAAGATGGTTCTGCGCTAACTCGTTGACCTTGTCGTGCAGAAACGGGTAAAGATGCGGTGCGAAACAGTCGATCTGCCCGTTCATGCCGAGCTCCTTGAGCCCGGCCAGCAGATCTTTGCTCCAGACCACGGCGTGAACTCCTTCCGGGTTAGACGAATAAGCGGCCAGTTCGCCAAGGCATACTATGACTTTGGCTGTCGGAAGTTTTGAACGCAGCATTTTGATGTGAGCGGCCACGGTCCCGGCGTATTCGCGACCAGGAGTTCGATTAAAGTAAAACCTCTAAGCATCAACGAGTTGCGACTTATCGGCTCTGCCTCATCGACCAAACCGTGCGTGCGGTTTTCCCTCACACGGCTTTCCCCCTGTTCTTCTTCGTTTAGCATTCGCTTAGT
>CAIPAT010000310.1 GCA_903863035.1 uncultured Lentisphaeria bacterium | reverse complement strand
TTCTACGCTATAGTTAAAATTGCATTCTATTTTCACAAGAGTTCGTCCTTTTTAAGTTATTAAGCAATCTTAAAATGAACTCTTGTGATTTTTTATCCAGCAGAATTACTGCTTAGGTCTCCATTTTGTGACGCGACTAAATATCTTATCGTCAAGTCCGGCGAGTTGTCGCTGCATGGTGAAAGACAAACGCGGTATTGTTTACATGGGAACCATGGGCTTGAAACAGAATAAATTTGAAGGACATCTGTACAAATATGACGTGCCGTCCAACAATTTAAAATTCACGTGCATGGATGATCTGGACAAGGGCGAGTTCAGCCTAGCCGGGACAGCGCCGGCTGCGGAGCTTGCCACTATTGATGACTTGGGAGCAATAGCGCCGCTGGAAGGTGTTGTTGCCATGTGTTATGACCAGCAATACGATAAAATATACGGGATCACAACCGAAGGTAATTTTTATATATATGACATTGCCGCCCGGAAAAAAACATTAAAACCGATCTTTGCCGAATATATTGTAAAAAAGAACAATATTCCGCATGCGATCCTCTATGATGATGGAATCGTATATTTTTCCGGACTTCACGGCCAAATCATCGCATACGATCCCCGTAATGATGCGTTCAGAGTGACGTTAATGAAGATTCCGGTCGGACAGGGCCGTGAATATTTGAATCACGCAACCTGCCTGATTAAGTCGCCGGATAGCTTTATATATGGCGGAACCTTTGCTGACGGTTTTTTATTCAGATTTGACCCAGAAAATGAGATACTATATAATTTGGGCAAGCCGGGAATCGAAAGTCAGATATGCAGCCTGACCATCGGCAATGACGGTACGGTATGGGGGCTTTCCGGCGGGCCGGAGGAGTTAACACACTTATTCCGTTACAATCCCAAAACAAACGAATCTAAAGATATGGGAATGATGCGTTCCAGAGTGCCGCGAATTTGGACAGTGCACAAAGCCGGTGCGCTTATAACCGGAGCTGACGGAGAATTGTTTATTGGAGAAAATGATGCGATTTCACACTTGCTGACTTATTTTCCACCGATAGAAAAAAGATGATATTCGGCACTCTTCCGCGAATATTTCTATGGAACATAGACATGACTTCCGGCATGAAATGCAAAGAATATCTCAACATAAATGAGTACAATTTGCGGTAATACACTTAAACCGGAACAAAGAAGCGGTGAAGCTTAAATTAATATTTACCGTATGTTCGTGCCGTTTCCACCATCGCGAAAATATTCTCAAAGGGGGTATCGCGGCCGCACTGGTCGCCGGTGGACAGGATGAAACGGCCGCCTTCTTTCGCGTCGTCAATTGCCTTTTTTGAGGCGTTGATAACATCCTGAACTGATCTGCAAACATAGCCCATGCCATTAATAATAAAAGCTTTACATCTAAGCAAAAAGTCCAATCCATCACAAGTCAGGAATTATTAATAATTTTATCAGATTTGATATTGACAAAAATGACGTTATGAGTTATAATTAAAAGTGTGCTGTAGAGTGTTGTTGAATATTAAGGACATAATTACATGCTTTTAGAACAGGAAATAACGCATACCCCGTCGCATTCTCTGGCGGCTAAAATGGCCAGGGAAATCAAAGGCGGATACTTGAAACCCGGCGAAAAGCTCGGCGGCCTGCGCGAGATTGCGGAACGTAATCAGGTCAGCCTGGCAACAGTCCGCCACAGTTTTAAAATGTTGTCGAAGAGTGGACTTATTATTGCACGCCACGGCAGCGGAACTTTTGTCAATCCGGCGCTGAAGCACAGCGGTACAAAATTGCTCGGACTGGTCACCACCTATAAACGCGAAAATATCGAAAACTATTATGAGCCGCTATTTACGGTATCAGGGGAAAACCGGGTTATTCCGATGGTTAGCGTGGTAAGGGGAACCGGAAACTGGCAGCAGGCAATAAAGGATATTCTTGCCCGGGATCCGGATGGTCTGCTGAT
This sequence comes from uncultured Lentisphaeria bacterium, assembly GCA_903863035.1. Classification (GTDB taxonomy): domain Bacteria; phylum Verrucomicrobiota; class Lentisphaeria; order Victivallales; family Victivallaceae; genus CAIPAT01. Next base: position 11,168 of record CAIPAT010000310.1, on the reverse strand, counting down.
AGATGTTTATGCTCTCAGGTTGCCCCTGGATGAATTGAAACAGTTGGCAGAAGGTGTACCGGTATGCTTCTGCAATCGCTGGGAATGGCTCCATGAACAGCCTGAAAACGCCGTCCTTACCGACTATGTCTGGGCATTTGCTGAAGCGTTGCGCATGCTCCGCGAGCGCGGTCACGAGCGCATTGCAATTATGGTCCACGATCTCAATCCGCAACCATGTCAGTTGGAATTGCTTCGCAGGTCAAAGCTGGACGCAGGTTTTACAGCGGAAGATCCGCGGATTTTCAGTTTTTCCCGTGACGAACTACTGGCAGATCCAGTCAATATGGATATAAAGCTCAAGAAATTTCAACCGACTGCCGTTTTTGCCATCAGCGATTATCTGATTGTTCAATTGGAAGAAAACTGGACTGGCGCAGCGGAACTGGAGAAAGTTGGTTTTTTCAATCTGAAATATTCGCAATCGCCAGGGCGGGAGTTCACCTCCTTCGACCTTGGTTTCCATAACATCTGGAGTCATGCAATTGACAGTTTCAATACTCCAGTATCCAAAAGTGTAAAAATGCTTCGTCCAGAACCTGTATTACGCTGGAAGAAATAAAACCATCCAAAATATAAAAGGAGAAAACAAAATGAACCACACACAGCAACAGAAATTCGGAAAGAAGGTAAGTCGTTTTACACTCATTGAACTCCTGGTAGTAATAGCTATCATAGCAATTCTTGCCTCAATGCTGCTGCCGGTCATGAATAAAGCTAGAGGGTCGGCTAGAAGAGCCCAATGCATTAACAATCTGAAACAAATGGGCGCGGGGTTGAATCTATACGGGATCGACGAATCCGGCTATGCGCCATCACGAAATTTAAATTCATTAATTCGAGTGAAAGTGACAACAACCTACTCAAATTATGGCACATGGTGGTGGCAGATTGCCAAAACGATGAAACTGCCGCTGGAAATGAAAGCCAGAGGGGTCAGCTGGTGTCCTTCCGGCGTTCCAGGATGGTCATCCACTTCAGTAACATATGGATTCGATGGCTCATATGGCACTAACTATGTGATAAATATGACTTTTGAAAATAATAATAAGCGAATACTAGGATTGAAGTCTCCGACCAAGTCTCTAATTTTCATGGATGGAAAAGACACGAGTCTTGGTTCCAATACAGCTTATTTTGGCGGCGGAACTTCAGAAACTAACCATATAGATACCACTATGGCAAATCGCAGGATGAATATTTGCCACGCCGACAGTTTAAACGCTGCCTTTGTGGACGGACATGCGAGTTCGATTAAGGATCCTAAAGGCATATTGCCGGTTGCATATCGAACAACTGCCGGGTCCAACAGACCGTTATATGAATGATTGTATTGCAATGCATCACTATCTGGAAAATTAATTTGTTTAGTTACTAACAAACAAAGGTACAACTGATGACTTTAAAATTACTCAAAACTGCTTTAGCGCTGATCGTTATGGCAAACACCGCCGGCGCTGTCGCTGAGAAACCATATCAGACTTTCCCGGATGAGGAGTGCAAGCCTGTTGCCGGCTATGAACATCTACCGAAATCTGAAATACGCAAACTGGGCGGTGTTCCTGCACTTTTTGTCAACGGACAACCGGAAAACCGGCTTGGAATCGCCAGCACAAGTGACGCCAGGGGCTCGCTGGCAGAGAAGCTAGATTGCGGGATGGTTTTGGTAAAAACCAAGGCGTTGCCGATGGGCGGACCGGAAATGCGCGAGGAGTTCTACGCGCAGTTGAATACATCAATTGGAAAGATACTCGCGGCGCTTCCCGATGCGCGAATCATCCTTCGACTGAACATCCAGCCGACGAACGCGTTTCTGGAAGCCAATCCGGAGTCCCGTGTGACCGGAGCCAAAGGTGAGACGGTTTATCAGGAACGATTCAACCGCTATTTTGAACAGGTGCCGCGTTACCGTCCTTCGTGGGCCAGCCTTCAATGGCGCAAAGCCTGCGATGCCGAGTTGCGCGATGTAGTAACGTATGTAGCGAAGCAACCGTATGCCGGTCGCATCATCGGCGTGTTGCTCTCTGCCGGACACACCGGCGAGTTCGATCAGTGGTTCGGCGGCGAAGGCTGGGCCGGGGGCATTCCTGGAGATTGGTGCGAGGAATCACTCAAGCGCTTCCGGCAATGGCTGACCGATAAATACCAAAACGATCTTGCACTGCTGCGCAAGTCGTGGGGTCGTGAGGACGTGACATTTGAGACGGCATGGATTGAAAAGGGCACGGTCCCGGTGGACAAGGAAACCGGGTTTGCCGATCCGTCCGCAAACCGGCCACGGGTGGACTACGACGACTTCTTCGCCCGCCAGATGCCCGAAACCATCGAGGCGTGGAGTCGCACATTGAAACAGGCTTCCGGCGCTCGCTGGGTGGTGGGTGCCTTGTCGCCAGCAGGCGAATACGATAAATCCGAGATTTTCTTAACCTCGCCGTGGATCGATTTTCTGGCTTCCCCCGGGAGGTATGACAACCGTGAGCCCGGCAATCACACCCGCTATCATTATTCTGCCGAGGGTTCACGCCGGTTTGAAAAATGGTACTTGGCCGAGTTGGATTTCCGCACGTTCCTCTGGGGGAACGCTGTCGCCGCCAGGGACGGCCGGCCGGCCAAGACTTATGGAGTCGATACGCTGGAAAAAACTCTGTCGGTTCTTAAGCGCGAGCACGCCGCTGTGACGATGGAGGGCATGGGCGGTTACTGGTATGAGTTTGATGGCAAGGTTTACAGGGATCCGTCAATCTGGAAGTTGTTCCGGCAGCAGTCGGCAATCAATGACCTCGCCGCTAAGCACGACCGCACTGTGCCGACCGACGTGGCAGTCATCCTGGGCGATGGCACCGGGGATATGCGTTTGAATGTCCTGCCGCGACTCGGTACGCCGTATCATGCCATGACCTTTGCATCCCTGCTGAAGCAGAATCCCGCCTTGCTGTCATACCGGATATATTTCTTCTTCAACGTTGACACCGTAACGAAGGAGCAGCTGGAATTCATCCGCACCAATTTGCAGAAGAACGGCAACTGGCTGGTCTTCATCCGTCCGATTGGCATTTCCTGCCCGGATTCGGAACACCCGTTCGATCTGGCCAACAGCACCACCCTCCATAGCATCGCCCTCGCGCCGAAGCCCGGTGACCGGAAGGAAAATGTCATGGTTGTCAGCGCGGACTCGCCCCTGCCCGACCTCGTGCCGGGCAGCGCATTATACGATCCCGCCGACGATATGCGCATCACGCACCGTCCGGCGGCCTGGACAGTGGTGAACGATCCTGCCGCCATCCCGCTGGCCACATGGAAGAATGGAACCGTGGCGGCGGCGCTGAAGAAGCATGAGAATTGGACGTCGGTGTATATTTCCTCTCAGCGCGTCTCGGCGCCATTTCTCCGCTCGCTGGTTAAGGCGTCCGGAGCGCACCAATATCTCGACAACGGCGACGATGTGATTTTCGCCGCCGGCCCCATGCTCGCGTTCCACACCCGCAAGGCTGGAATCCGCGAGATCAGGCTACGCGAGAAATCCGACCTCTACGACCTATATTCCGACAAAATGATCGGCGAGGGACAGAAGACATATTCAGTACCTATGGAAGCGAACGAAACCTACCTCTACTACCTCGGCGATCCGCGCAAGGAACTAACGGACATCAACGCCAGGCTGGATTCCGAGATCGAACAGGCTCGCAAAGTGCGCGAGACTGCGGACAAAGCGCGGATGCAAAAATCCGGATCAGCAGTCTCTCCGGGGCCATACAGCCTGCTTTCAAACGGAAAATTGAATACCTTTTTTTTCCTGGGTTCAGTGACATTGCCCGATGTGCCGCCGGAGCAGATGACAGCGTATGAGAAGGAGCAACTGTCGTTGGAACATATCGCGAACGAGCAAACCATGCGCCCTGCGCAGTTCCAGATGCAGAAGACAATCAAGAGTGGAGAATCACTGACCTGGCAACCAATCATCGCCGGAACCGGAAGATTTTTTGTTGCCGATTATATCAAGAATCCGGACCGCCGGATGATTTTCTACGCGGCAATTTATCTTCAAAGTCCGACCGGCGGCACCTACAACCTTAACCTTCGCACCGAACGCGGCAACCAAATCTATTTAGACGGTAAAAAAATCGGGGAATGTTTCTGGGGAAGCAGCGGGCAAATCGATTTCCCGATGGCACTGGAACGCGGCAAGCGCCATCTGCTTCTTGTCAAAATCTTCGCCATCAGCGGTGGCAATTCCGGCTGGCGGGCCTCATTGTTCAACAAGGAAAGAAAACCTGCCACGGATGTAACAGCCTGGCTTACGGAAAAGTAATAAAAACATCAATAAGGAAAATATTATGGTAAATGTAATCAAACACGGGGTGATGCCTGACAGTCAAACACTCAACACGGCAGCCATCTCACGCTATATTTGGAGAACGGCGGCACGCGGTTGCTGCTGGTTAAGACGGCGAAAAGAGGTCAACAATGAGCAATAAATTTTTGGACTCGCCGCTCGCGGCGCTGGAGTACGTGACGAACACATTGGCACAATATCCGGAGCGTCAGGCATTGCCAATCCGGGCTGCGGCCCGGAGCGGGTTGCAGCGCCGGTACTCGGGTCTGTGCCTGAACTATCTCGCCGTGCCCGACGATCATGGTCAGGCAGTGGACGCCGTGCAACTGCCTGAAATCGAGGCGCCGGCAGGCGCGGACGGCGAACTGGCGCGGCAAATGATCCAGGTTCTGCGACCCCTTTCCATGCTGAATCCAGTTTCGCCTGTGCTGGCGCTGGGCAAAGGGGTCGGAACGCTTGTCCCTTCGTTCGGTATTCCGCTCGACGCCGCAACAGATCATTCGCCGGCCTACACGCTGTCCCTCGAAGACGCGTTGAAGCTGCCTGTGCCGTGTCCGGCAACCTCCGGGCTGTTGCCTGAAATCCACGAGCGGATTGACTTCATCAAGAGTCGACTGCCGGCAGGCCGGGGTTTCTATATGAACCTCCCGAATATGCAGGGACTCTTCAATCTGGCTCATGCCATTCTGGGCGATGACGCTCTGATCGGTCCCCTCATCAAGCCGGAACTGTACCGTGAGTTCATGCTCCGGATGACGGACTTCTGGATCGGCGCATGGCGCCAGCTTCACGCATGGATCGGTCCGGAATGGATGACTCCGGACCGCAGAGGCATCGTCCACCTGGGCTTCTGCTCCGTCAATCTGGTTTCAACCGACTACTACCTTGAGCATGTCCTGCCCTATGACTTGCTCCTGACGCGCGAGCTGGATTTGCCGCTGTCAATTCATCCATGCAGCGGACCGCACGTCTTCCGCGTCACTTTAGAGCAACTCCCGAACGTCGTGGCTACGCAAGCGGGTTTCATCGAGAAAACCGCCGCCGGCTCCATTTCCGTTGACGCAGCCCTGGACATGATCGGGCCCCGGCCGATTGCCCTGGAGATCGGACAGGAACTTCCCCCGGGAGAGGAGTTCGAATTCATCCGTCGCGATTTAGACCGGTATGCCGATCATCCACGCCTGACCTTCAACTACACCGGCATGCATTGGCGCATTCGCGACAGAGAGCGCATCCAGGCCATACATCGTCGCCTGGATGACTACTGGCAGCTCCGATACAGCGGCGAGGCATAGCCCCTGTTCCATTGCTGACGCTGGATGTGTACGATAAAGCATTGAAGCGAGTTGAACCGGTGATAACTGGTGTCTCGAGTTTATGGAGACGGCCGAAAACAACTTAGGGAAAAGTGATAGAATAATCGATCAGGAAAATATTATGGTAAATGTAATCGAACACGGGGTGATGCCTGACGGTCAAACACTCAACACGGCAGCTATCCAGAATCTAATAGATCAATGCAGAGAAGCTGGCGGCGGAACACTTTTCTTTCCCCCGGGACGCTATCTGACCGGCGGACTTGTTCTGTGCAGCAATCTCACGCTATATCTGGAGAACGGCGCCACGCTGCTCGGCAGCGGAGACCTGTCGCACTACCGGCACTGGACTCCGGCACCTGTGCCATTCCACGAAGGCACGGAAGGAGTGCGTGCCATCCTGTTCGCATTGGATTGCGAAAACATCAGGATTACGGGTCAAGGGACGATTGACGGTCAGGGCGCACTGTTTGAATGCAATCGCGCTGTTCGTGCCGGACGTCCGAGGAACATCTGGTTCGCCCGCTGCCGGGATATCGCCGTTGACGGAATCCGTCTCCGCAACTCAGGTTTCTGGATGCAGCATTACATGAAATGTGTAAAAGTCAGGCTTACCAATCTTGATGTATGGAATCATGGGGGCGTCAACAGCGACGGTATTGATATCGACTGCTGCCGGGATGTGATCATTAACAATTGCCGGATTGATTCTGCGGATGACGCGATATGCCTGAAGTCAGGGAATGACACGCCGACTGAGAACGTCCTGGTAACAGCCTGTTTGACGCGCAGTCATTGCAACCATTTTAAAACCGGTACCGAGTCTAACGGCGGGTTCAAGAACATCATGGTGGACGGACTTATCATGACCCCGTCAGAGCAGACGGAATCACATCGTGGAACAGAGGGCGCTGACTGGCGCGGAGCATGCGGCATCGCAATCACAAGCGTTGACGGAGGATTTCTCGAAAACATTGTTATCAGGAATATACAGATGGATCAGGTACGCGTGCCATTTTTCATCCGCCTTGGCGACCGCGGACGCGTCTTCTCGCCCGGCGGAGTCCGGCAGCCGGTTTCTTATGGAAGAGACATTTCAATCTGTAATATTCAGGCAAGAGGCGCTTCGTCCAGCACATGTCATATCAGCGGACTTCCGGGTACCCAGCTCTGCAATATTGCCATTGAGAATTGTGATTTGCAGTTTGCAGGCGGCGGTGATTCCGCGCTTATTTCCAGAGAAATTCCACTGAATCGCAGCGGCTATCCGTCCATGGAAATGTTCGGATCCCTGCCGGCATACGGAATTTTTGCCAGAGATGTCGAAGCTCTGACGCTACGCAATCTGCGCTTTAGACTGGAATCGCCAGATCCACGGCCTGCTCTTCAGTGGCGGGATTGCCGGCGCGTGGAAATATCCGGTATTCAGGAGATATGAAAAATCAAGGGATAGAAAACTATGGCGCATAAACAAGATATTGCAGATCAAATTGAACAAATCGAAGCATTGCCTGGCTTGGTGGCCTTTTGGGATTTCCAGGAACCGGAGGGACAGCCGCGACGGGCGCATGGGCCTTACGGCTATCAGTTGCGAGAGATGGCAGGACACATAAAACGCGTCGAGGGCGGCGTATTTGGGCCTTACGCGGCAGAACTGGCTTACCGGCAATGGATGTCCATACCGCGACACGAATGTCCGGCGCTCAACCTGCACGGGACCAAGGCGCAGATTACCCTCCTCGCATGGCTCAAGCGGCGGCGGAAACCGGAGATCCAATGCGAGGCGGTGGCTGGAATGTGGGACGAAACACGAAGGAGACGCCAGTATGCGCTCTTCATCGACCTGCGGATTCGTGGCAGCGCCGATCAGGCCGGCGGCCATATATCTGCGCTTGGCGGTCCGACTCCAGGACATCGGTATTGCATGGATGCAGCCATCGGCCGGACTTGCGTTGAATATACTGATGACTGGGAGTTTGTTGGCTTCACCTATGACGGGCAGAATGCCCGCCTCTACCGCAACGGTTGCTTTGATGCCCGGCCTGACCATAACCCGTATCCATATCCCGGCGGCCTGTTCGATGGCGGCCAGGATGGTGCAGACTTCACAGTCGGAGCCGTGCATCGTTCCGGCGAAATGGGCAATTGGTTCACTGGCATTTTGGGTGGATTGCTGGTCTGTGACACCGCACTCTCAGCAGAATCCATCCTCGCCCTCGCCGATACGACAGTGCCAGGGCTAAGCACCGGGATGCCTGGCACGATGCGGGCATTAGAAGGGAACCTCGACTATACAGCGCCAGGGAGTGCGCCTGCGAGATCTTAAACAAATATTATGAAGAACAGTCTGAATAATGTTCAGACCGAATAAATAACAAATCAGCAAAGATAAAAGGATAGAAATTATGAAAATCGGATGTTTTGCTTTAGTGGAACCTTTCACCGACCTGCGGCGGCAAGTTGAACTTATAGCCGAAATGGGGTTTCAGTATGCCGACCTGACAGACACACACGATGGCGCCGATCTGCTGGCGGAGTTTGAACACTCCGCCGCCGCCAGTCTTGATGCGCATCCTGCGGATATTAGAAAGGCCTTTGAAGGAACCGGAGTAACATTGACCGCTATATGTGCTCATTCCAACCTTCTGGATCCAATGGGACCATCAACCTACGGCACCAATCAGATCATCAAAGCTATCAAACTGGCGCATTTCCTCGGAATCGACCAGGTTGTTACCACAGAAGGCGAACCCAGAACTGATTTCGGCAAATCACTCACCCGCGAGCAACAACTTTTTGCCATTCAGGAGAGACTGTATCATCCCATCCGCTGGGCAAAGGAGCTGAACATCAGTATTTTGATCGAGCCGCACGGACCGGTAAGTGACAGTCTTGAAGCCATGAAGGAACTGTTCGAGAGACTGGGCGAGCCGGAAACTGTCGGAATCAATCTCGATACCGGAAATCTCTGGCTTGGCGGCGGCGACTCTCTCGAATTTATCGAACATTTCGGAAAGAGAATTAAACATGTTCACTGGAAAGACTATTCCGCCGAATGGAAAAGTAAACGGGGGAAAGTCTTCGGTTCCGGCAAAGGCAATATCCCGCTTGGCGATGGGGTCGCAGGGATAAAAGAAGTTGTTATGGCGCTGAAAAAAATTGGGTTCGACGGCCCGACAACACTGGAAGTCGGCGGCATAGAAAACCTCCGGAAATCTGCAGAACGTCTGAGAGAATGGAATGCCTGAAAAGCGTAATTTTATAAAAGAGAGAAATCATGAAAATAACATTTATTGGCGGTGGTTCGCATCGGTTTGCCTCAACGGCCAGGACATTACTCGCTTCAGACGACTTGCTAATCGATGAGATAGCACTCTATGATATTAATAAAACCCGGGCTGACGCCGTAGCCAGTTTTATCGAAAAAACGCCGGAATTTACTGCCAAACCATGCCGGATTTTGCGAAGCGAAAATCTTGAAACCGCTCTTGAGCAGGCCGACTTAGTCTGTATTGTTATTTTTGCCAATGATCCCCGAACATTAGGATTGGTGAATCAGGCGTGTGGTCGTCACGGATTCATGTCCAATTCATGGCCGATGTCCCCGGGTTGCACCCTTAGGGCTCCAAAAGTCTGCTCTATTGTTTTGGATATCGCGCAGAAGATGGAACGCCTCTGTCCCGATGCATGGTTATTGGATTTTTCCAATCCGGTATCGGTTGCCAGTGGCATCATCAATCACCACACTAAGATCAAGGGATTCGGGATCTGTGAAGGGTTTTCCAATCATCTTTGGGATATTTCACGACTTTTCGGCAAAGATGAAATGGCGCTTGAAACCGACACTGATATGCATTGCGCCGGAGTCAATCATTTCAGTTTTGTTTCACCAAAATCCCTCTGGAAAGGGCGGAACCTTTATCAGCAACTTGATGAACTCATCGCAAAAGACAACTGGAGTCCGGCGGTGTTGGCCGAATCATGGTCCAATGAATCTCGGATGAGCATCATTGGAGGACTTGAACAACTGCTTTTGGGATACAAACGATACGGTTACCTGCTTTTCTCAAGCGAGGCAGATGGTCTCGCTTCGATGAATGTCAGCGGTTTTGCTGAACCGTATGCAAAAAGAATGGCCGAACAGTCGGATGACCAGGTGGAAGAAATGGTTAAAATCCAGCAACAGGAGCGCCATAAATCTGACCAAAAATTTTCCGGTCTCATTAACATGGCGCCGCAGGAGATGGACTGGAATCAGGTGGATGCTGAAAATCCTCAACTTAAGAAAAAGATTCATGACTTAATGGTTCTCATGGCCAGGGCGAAATCAGGTAAGACAGTCCGTGTTGCCACCAGTGTCCCGAATAATGGTGCTATCAAAAACCTGCCGGACCGCTTTATCGTCGAATTCAGCCAGGTATTCGAAAACGGGCAGATGCGCCCAAGTATCGCACACGAATTGCCGACGCCCTGGTACTCATGGATTTCAGCATTCGCTGCCCATCAGACTTTGCTGGCAGATGCCATTGTCTACGACTGTCCAGAAACTTTCTTCCAGGCCATCAGTTGCTATCCGGTTAACAGGGACAGTACTCAATTCTGGAAAATGTGGCGGGAAGTTGTCGAAATATCCCGGAACGACATTTCCCCGAACCTGGCGAAAGTAATAGACTTACTTCCTAAGGTATGATATAATAATCAGGTATAACCCGTTAATGGGAAAAGTGTAAAAGGATACAAAACAAGTAATGAATTCAACCATAGAATTATCGGTTGCATGTGACCGACGGGGTGAACCGTTTAAACATTTCTGGAGTTTCTGCGTCGGCGCCGGACGCGCCAATGAAGGATTGCGTGCTGACTGGCAGGAACAACTCAAACTGGCGGTCGAACAATGCGGGTTCAAATATGTGCGGTTTCACGGACTGTTTCATGATGACATGTTCGTCTATCGAGAAGTTAACGGTAGCGGGGTTTACAACTGGCAGTATGTCGATGCGCTCTTCGACGCCATGCTGGATACAGGCGTTCGTCCATTTGTTGAGCTGGGTTTCTGTCCGGGACCGCTGGCTTCACAACTTAAAACCGTATTCTGGTGGGGCGGTCACGGCTCGCCGCCGAAAGATTACAGTAAATGGGCGGAGCTGGTTGGTAATTTTGTCCGTCACTGTTTGAGTAGATACGGTCTGGAGGAGGTGCGGAAATGGTATTTTGAAGTATGGAACGAACCTAATCTCCATCCTTTTTTCACCGGCACAAAAAGCCAATATTTCGAATTGTATAAAACTTCGGTAACAGTCATTAAGCAAATTTCTCCCGAACTGCGTGTCGGCGGTCCCGCGACTTCTAATTTTGTTCCGGATGAACGTTTCGACGGAGAGACCGAGGATGTTTCCAGGCAAATCACCCATCAGACGGAGAATCTTGATTCACTCTCCTGGAAAGGCGTATGGATCGAGGATTTTCTGGCATATTGCGTT